>JAAYTZ010000052.1 GCA_012517965.1 Propionibacterium sp.
AGCAGCGCGACGACCGGCCGCGCGAGGGCGGTTACCAGCAGCGCGACGACCGGCCGCGCGAGGGCGGTTACCAGCAGCGCGACGAGCGTCGTCCCTACAGTGACCGGCCCCAGCGCGACGAGCGGCGTCCCTACAGTGACCGGCCCCAGCGCGACGAGCGGCGTCCCTACAGTGACCGGCCCCAGCGCGACGACCGGCCGCGCGAGGGCGGTTACCAGCAGCGCGACGAGCGTCGTCCCTACAGTGACCGGCCCCAGCGCGACGAGCGGCGTCCCTACAGTGACCGGCCCCAGCGTGACGAGCGGCGTCCCTACAGTGACCGGCCCCAGCGTGACGAGCGGCGTCCCTACGGCGACCGGCCCCAGCGTGACGACCGGCCGCGCCGGGAGGGCGGCTACCAGCAGCGCGACGACCGGCCGCGCCGCGAGGGCGGCTACCAGCAGCGCGAGGACCGGCGTCCCTACGGGGACCGGCCGCAACGCGAGGGCGGCTACCAGCAGCGCGACGACCGTCCGCGCCGCGAGGGCTCCGGCTGGCGCGATCGCGAGGAGCGCGGCCCGTTGCCGCCCGGGCTCTCGCCGAAGGCGGACGAGCCCGAGACCCCTCAAGGGCTGGACCTCAAGGAGCTGCCGCGCGCGGTTCGGGCCGAGTTGCGCGGGCTGTCCGCAGAGCAGGCCGAGATCGTCGGCGCTCACCTGTTGATGGCGGGCCAGCTGATCGACAGCGATCCCGCGCTGGCCTACCGGCACGCCGAGGCGGCCCGGCGGCGGGCCGCCCGCCTGCCGGTGACCCGTGAGGCGGCCGGCGAAACCGCGTACGCGGCAGGCCAGTACGCGGTGGCGCTCGCGGAGTTCCGGGCGCTGCGCCGGATGACGGGAAGCGACGACTTCGTGGCCGCCATGGCCGACTGCGAGCGTGCGCTCGGCAATCCCGACAAGGCGTTGAAGCTGGTCAAGGAGGGCCTCAAAGCCGCCCCCGACTTCACCGCCCGTGTCGAACTGCGTCTGGTCGAGGCCGGCTGCCGGCTGGACCTCGACCAGGCCGACGAGGCGCTGCGCGTGCTGCGTCAGGAGTTGGAGGCCGGCAGCGGCAAGGGTTCGCGGGCATCGCGCATCCGGCTGCGGTACGGGTACGCCAACATCCTGGAGCTCACCGGGCAGGCCGAGGAGGCCGAGCGCTGGTTCGCGGCGGCTGCGGCGATGGACACGGAAGGGCTCACCGACGCCGCTGACCGGGTGCAAGCCCTCCAGGGCCTCGTCATCGAGGTCGACGAGGACGACCTGGTCGGAGAGGAGCCGGAGCCGGACACTCAGTCGGAGGACGAGGAGGCCCCGTCGGGCGACGAGGTCGACGCGGACGTCGAGGTGCCCGAGGAGGAGCCGGAGGAAGACGAGGGGGCCGGGTCCGCCGAGTCGGGCGAGGACGCCGAGCTGGACGACGCGGACGTGGACGCGCTGGAGGAAGACGAGAGGCCCGAGTCCGCCGAGTCGGGCGAGGACGCCGACGAGGAGGAACGATGACCCGATTGATCGACGCCTACGACGTCGCCCTGTTCGACCTGGACGGGGTGATCTACCTGGGGCCGCGCGCCGTGGCCGGCGCGGTCGAGGGCGTCGCGGGCCTGCGAGCCAGCGGCGTCCGGGCCTGCTTCGTGACCAACAACGCGGCCCGCCCCGCCCAGACGGTGGCCGACCACCTGGTGTCCCTGGGCCTGCCGGCCACGGTCGAGGACCTCGTGACCAGCGCTCAGGCCGCCGTCGGGCTGATGCGTCGCGAACTGCCCGCCGGGGCGCGCGTCCTGGTCGCGGGCACCCAGAACCTCGTCGACCACATGCTCGAGGCCGGCTTCCAGGTCGTGGACACCGCAGCCGACGAACCCGACGCCGTCGTGCAGGGCTACGACCCCCAGATGACCTGGCCGCGGCTGGACGAGGCGGCCTACTCCGTCCAGAACGGCGCCCGCTGGTATGCCTGCAACACCGACTCCACCCGGCCGACCGAGCGGGGGCTGGTGCCCGGCGCGGGGGTCGCGGTGTACGCCGTCCAGGTCACCACGAGGGCCACCCCGATCGTGACGGGCAAGCCGTTCCGTCCGCTGCTGGAGGAGGCGCTGCGGCGCACCGCCGCCCGCAACCCCCTGTTCGTGGGCGACCGCCTCGACACCGACATCGCCGGCGCGAACACGGTCGGCATCGACTCGGTGCTGGTCTTCACCGGGGTGCACGGCAAGCACGACCTGGTGGCCGCCGAGCCGGCCCTCCGGCCGACCCACATCGCCGCCGACATCCCCGCGCTGCTGCGGCCCGCCCGGGTCGCTCGGGCGGACGCCGACGGCTTCCGCTGCGGGGCGGCGCACGTCACCGCCCCCGGCGGAGTCGCGCGGATCGACGGCGACCTGGCCACCCTGGACGCCCAACTGGACGCCCTCTGGGCGCTCGCCCACCTGGTCTGGGCGGGCGGCGTGGTCGACTATGAGACGGCACTAGGTGATTTGAACGCTGTTCACTAGACTGGGGGGCCGACGAGAAGGAGCCGCCCCATGTCCGACGTGCCCGCAGCAGCCTCCCCGCGCGCCGAGTCGCCGGTGTACGACCTCGCCCTGGTCGCGGTGTTCGCCGGGCTCATCGCCGCCTTCGCGCTCGCCCCGGCGATCCCGGTGGGCGCCCTCGGCGTCCCCATCACCCTCCAGACGTTCGCGGTGGCGCTGACCGGGATGATCCTCGGTCCCTGGCGGGGCTTCCTGGCGACGACGCTGTACCTCGTCGCCGGCCTCGCCGGGCTGCCCGTGTTCGCCGGCGGGGCGGCCGGTCTCGGCGTCCTGGCCCGGCCGTCGGTCGGGTACCTGCTGAGCTTCCCGGCCGCCGCCGCCCTGACCGGATTCGCGTCCTACGCGCTCCTGCGCCGGTTCGGGCCGCGCTGGTACTGGTTGTTCGCGGCCGGGCTGGCGTCCTCGCTGCTGCTGGTCCACCCCGCCGGCATCGCCGGGCTCGCACTGGTCGCCCGCCTCGACGTGCCCGCCGCCGCCGTCGTCGACCTCGCCTACTGGCCCGGCGACGTCCTGAAGAATCTCGCTGCGGCGCTGGTCGCGGCCCTGGTCCACAAGGCCTTCCCCGGGCTCGCCGGCCGCCGGTGACGATTCGGTTCGAGCGGGCCGGAGTCGCGGTCCGGACGCCGGCGGCGTCCGGACGGGGGACGACGATCAAGACCCTGCTCGCGGACGTCGACCTGACGCTGACCGAATCCCGGGTGGCGGTGATCGGAGCCAACGGGTCCGGCAAGTCGACCCTGCTCCGGCTCGTGAACGGACTGGTGGCCCCCACGACGGGCCGCGTCGAGGTGGACGGGCTCGATGTCGCCCGCCAGGCACGGGCCGTCCGGCGCCGCGTCGGCTTCGTGTTCACCGACCCGCTCAGCCAACTCGTCATGCCGACGCCGGCCGAGGACGTCGAGCTCAGCCTGCGCCGCACCGTGCCCGACCGCGCCGCCCGGCGGGCCGAGGCGCTGCGGTTGCTCGCCGAGCGGGGCGTCGGCCACGCGGCCGACTCCAGCATCTACGACCTCTCGGGAGGTGAGCGGCAGCTCGTCGCGCTGGCGTCGGTCCTGGCCGTCGAGCCCCGGGTGCTCGTGCTGGACGAACCGACGACCCTGCTCGACCTGCGGAACCGTCTGGCCCTGCGCGAGGTGCTCGCCGGCCTGCCGCAGCAGGTGCTGCTGGCCACGCACGACCTGGAGTTGGCGCTCGAAGCCGACCGGGTCCTCGTCGTCGACGGCGGCCGCGTCGTCTTCGACGGCCCCCCGGCCGCGGCGGTCGGGCACTACGTCGCCCTGATGGGACGCCCCGCGCCCGAGGGGGCCTGATGGACGCCGCCCGCGCGCTCCTCGGCGTCCACGTGCCCGGCACGACCCTCTGGCACCGCCTGGGGATCGGTTGGAAGTACCTGGTGTTCCTGCTGCTCGTGGTCCCGGCGGTCGCCGGCCCGCACTGGGCCGTGAGCCTGGGTGTGCTCGGCCTGAGCCTGGTGCTGGTCGCCTCGACCCGTGCGCCGCTGCGGCTGGCCTGGGGGCTGCCCTGGGGGGTGGCCGTCCTGTTCGGGGCGCTGGCGGGCTACCAGGCCCTGGTCGGGCGATGGGAACTGGGGGTCACCCTCGTCGCCGGCATGCTGACCGCCCTCTACGGGGCCCGGCTGCTGCTGCTGACGACGCCCCTGCCGGTGCTCATCGACGCGCTCGTGCGGGCGGCGCGGCCGCTGCGACGCCTGGGGCTGGATCCCGAGCGGTTCGGGCTGGCGGTCGCGATCATGGTGCGGTCGGTGCCGTTCGTCGCCGGGGCGTTCGGCGAGGTGCGCGACGCCGCCCGGGCCCGCGGCCTGGACCGCCACCCCCTGGCCCTGGCCGCCCCCGTGGTGATCCAGGCCGTGGCCTACGCGCGGGCCACCGGCGAGGCCCTCGCCGCCCGGGGCTTCGGGGAGTCCGACCGGTAGACTCCCGGCCGTGAGCGACTCCGAGGACGCCGGCCCGCCGCATCGGCAAGCGCCCGTGACGGGCCACCACGACATCGACCGCGCTCTCGCGGCGCTCGACCTGTCCGGCGACGTCGCCGAGCAGCCACAGCGCATCGCCGCCGCCTTGGACGCCGTGGCGCGCGCCCTCACCGGGCCGGCGATCCCGCAGGCGCTGCGCCCCGGACCCTGATGCGCCTGGACGCCGCCCTGGTGGCCCGCGGGTTGGCTCGGTCCCGCAAGCAGGCGGCCGAGCTGATCGCGGCCGGTTCGGTCCTGGTCAACGGCCGGGTGGCCCACAAACCCGCGACGCCGGTCACCGAGGCGGACGCCGTCGCCGCGGCGTCCGACCCTTATGTGTCGCGCGCGGCCCACAAGCTGCTCGGCGTCCTGGCGGAGACCGGCACCCCGGTCGCGGGCCGGGCGCTGGACGCCGGGGCGTCCACCGGCGGATTCACCCAGGTGCTGCTCGAGCGTGGCTGCCGGCCGGTCTACGCCGTCGACGTCGGCCACGGGCAGCTCGCCCCCACGCTGCGCGCCGACCCCCGCGTGGTGGTCCGCGAGGGCTTGAACCTGCGCGATCTCACCCTCGCCGAGGTGGGCGGCGCGCCCGTCGACGTGGTCGTGGCCGACGTGTCGTTCATCTCGCTGACGCTGCTCGTCGAGCCGCTGCTCGGCGTCCTGCGCCCCGACGGCGTGGCGCTGCTGATGGTAAAGCCCCAGTTCGAGGTCGGCCGAGGCCGCCTGGACGCCCACGGCGTCGTGACCGACCCCGAGCTGTGGGTCGAGGCGGTCGACGGCGTGGTCGCCGCGGCGGCCGCCCTGGGCTGGGCGTGCGACTGGCGCGGGGCGACCGCGCTGCCGGGCACCACGGGGAACCGGGAGTTCTTCGTGCGCCTCCGCCGTGCCGCCGGAACCGTCCCCGAGGCCCAGTAGGGTGGCGCCCGTGACCTCCCGGAACATCGCGATCGCCCTGCACGTGAACCGACCCGACGCGGTCGCGGCGGCCGGCGAGTTCGTCGACGCGCTGTCGGCGCGCGGCATCACCTGCTACCTGCGACCCGACGCCATCGAGGTCATCCGGCCGCGCCTGAGCCGGGCGGTCGACCTGCACCCCTACGACCCGGTCGATCCCGGGGTCATCGAGCTCGTCGTGGTGTTCGGCGGCGACGGCACGATCCTGCGGGCCGCCGAGTGGGCGCTGCCGGCGCAGGTGCCGATCCTGGGCGTCAACCTGGGGCACGTCGGCTTCCTGGCCGAGCTCGAGCCGTCGCGGCTCGACGAGCTGGTCGAGCGCATCGTGAACCGGGACTACCAGGTCGAGGAGCGCCTCTGCCTGGAGGTGACGCTGCGCGACGAGCCGGGCGGGGTGGCGCGCTGGTCGTCCTACGCCATCAACGAGGTGTCGCTCGAGAAGGCCGCGCGGGAGCGCATGGTCGAGGTGCTGGTCGAGATCGACGGGAAGGCGCTGCAACGTTGGGGCACCGACGGCGTCCTGGTGTCGACGCCGACCGGGTCGACCGCCTATGCGTTCTCGGCGCAGGGCCCCGTCATGTGGCCCGACCTGGACGCCCTCCTCGTCGTTCCGCTGCTCGCCCACGCCCTGTTCGCGCGGCCGCTGGTGCTCAGCCCGACGGCGGTGGTGACGATCACGATGCTGCGCGGCCAGGCGACGACCGGGGTGCTGTGGTGCGACGGCCGGCGCTCGACCGACGTCGGCCAGGGCGACGTGATCGAAGTGCGCCGGCTCGGCCGCAACCTCAAGCTCGCCCGCCTCGACAGCGCCCCGTTCGTGGAGCGGCTGGTGCGCAAGTTCCAGCTCCCGGTGCAGGGATGGCGGCGCATCGACGCGGGTCGGGAGATCCAGGCCATCAAGTCGGAGCGCGAACCGGAGCTGTGACGTGCTCACCGAACTGCGGATCGCCCATCTCGGGGTCATCGACGAGGCCCTCGTGGAGTTCGGGCCCGGCTTCACGGCGGTCACCGGCGAGACCGGTGCCGGCAAGACGATGGTCGTCAGCTCGCTGGGCCTGCTGCTCGGCGACAAGGCGGGCGCGCGGCTGATCCGCCACGGGTCGCCCCGTGCCGTCGTCGAGGGCCGGATCAGTGTGGACGCCGACCTGGCCGCCGCGGCCGCGGACCTCGGCGCCGAGATCGAGGACGGCGAACTGCTGCTGAGCCGGGTCGTCACCCCGAACCGCACCCGAGCCCTGGCGGGGGGCGTCCAGGTGCCGCTGGGCACGCTCGGGTCCCTGCTCGGCGAGCGGGTCACCATCCACGGCCAGGCCGAGCAGCTCCGCCTCGGCACCCCGGAGCGGCAGCGGGAGGTGCTGGACGCCTCCGGCGGCCCCGACCTGGCCGCCGCGCTCGCCGCCTACTCCGAGCTGCACGCGGCCGTCAGAGCCCAGACCGCCGAGCGCGACACCCTGGTCGCCCAGGCGGCCGAGCGCGCCCGCGAGTCGGCGCTGCTCGCCTTCGGGCTGGACGAGATCGCCCGGGCCGACCCGCAACCGGGCGAGGACGCCGCCCTGCGGGCCGAGGCCCGGCGCCTGCAGGCCGCCGACGACCTGCGGGCCGCCGCGCGCGCGGCGCTGGTCGCCCTGAGCGGCGACGACGAAGCCTACGACGACGCGCCGCACGCGCTGGCGCTGGTCACGGCGGCCCGCCGGGCGCTGGAGGGCATCACCGCCGACGACCCGGCGGTGGCCCCCATCGCCGAGGGCATCGCCGAGGCCGGTTTCCTGCTGGCGGACGCCGCGGGCGAACTGGCGTCCTACCTGGCCGGGCTGGACGCCGACCCGGCCCGGCTCGAGTGGATCGCGGGGCGGCTGGCCGAGCTGCAGGGGCTGACCCGCCGCTACGGGCCCGACGTGGACGCCGTCCTGGAGTGGGCCGACACCGCCGCCGCGCGGGCCGCCGAACTGGCCGGCGGCGACGATCGCGTCGCCGAGTTGACCGAATCGCTGGTCGCGCTGGTCGACGCCCGCGCCGAGGCGGCCGAGCGCCTCAGCGCGCTGCGCCGGGCGGCCGCGGGCGAGCTCCGCCGCCGGGTGGAGGCGGAGCTGGCGGCCCTGGCGATGCCGCACGCGCGGCTGTCGTTCGAGGTGACCCCGGGCCAGGCTCCCGGGCCGTTCGGCACCGACCACGTGCAGCTCCTGTTCAGCGCCAACCCGGGGTCGGCGCCGGCCCCGCTGGCCCGGGTGGCCTCCGGCGGTGAACTGTCCCGGGTGCGGCTGGCGCTCGAGGTGGTCCTGGCCGCCGGGAGCGCCGGGCACACCTTCGTCTTCGACGAGGTGGACGCCGGCGTCGGCGGGGCGGTCGCCCTCGAGATCGGCCGCCGGCTGGCGCTGCTGGCCCGGCACGCCCAGGTCATCGTGGTCACCCACCTCGCCCAGGTCGCCGCCTTCGCGGACCGGCACTTCGTCGTCCACAAGGCCGACGACGGGCAGGTCACCACCTCGGGGGTCCGCGAGGTGACCGGTGAGGCACGCGTCGCCGAACTGGCCCGGATGATGGCCGGCCTCGAGGGCACCGTTGCCGCCCAGGCGCACGCCGAGGAGTTGCTGCGGGCGGCCCGGGCCGCGCCCGCGGCGTCCGCCGGCTGACGGGCTGGCCGCCGTGGGCGGCCCTGTGGCACGATGAACGACACGGGCGTGATTCGCCGCGAGTGGGCAGGGGAAGGCAGCACTCGTCGGAGGAGAAACGCCATGGAAACGACCCGCGGTGTCGTGCACATCCACTCCGCGCCGTCGGCTCTGTGCCCACACATCGAGTGGGCCATCGGCGGCGTGTTCGGCGTGCCCGCCGAACTCACCTGGCGGCCGCAGCCAGCCGAACGCGGCGCCTACCGCGCCGAAACCGGCTGGCACGGGCCCGTCGGTTCGGCCGCCCGGCTGGCGTCCGCCATGAAGCGCTGGGAGCGGGTGCGGTTCGAGGTCACCGAGGACGCCACGGCGTCCAGCGAGGGCGTCCGCTACTCCTACACGCCGGGACTCGGCATTTTCCAGGCCCCGGTCAGCCGCAACGGCGACATCCTCGTCCACGAGGACCGGCTGCGCGCCGCGCTGCTCCGCCACCGCGACCCCGCCGACCTTCGGGCCGCCCTCGACGACCTGCTCGGCGTGCCGTGGGACACCGAACTGGACGTCTTCCGGGCGGCCGCGGACGACGGCGCGCCCGTGCGGTGGCTCTACCGGGTGGGCTGAACCGCCCCCGGACGCGCGTCGGCCGACCCGGGCGAACCCGGATCGGCCGACGTCGACCCTGCCGGGTCAGAGCGGGATGTTGGTGTGCACGCCCCGGACGCCGTGATCGGCCTCGCGGATCGCCGCGGCGATCGCGGAGCGGGTGCGGGCGGGCTCGACGATCTCGTCGACGACGCCGATGTCCACCGCGGTGTCGACGCCGCCGGCGATCCGGGCGTGCTCCTCGGCCAGCATGGCCTCGACGGCGGGCCGCTGGTCCTCGGGCACCTCGGCCAGCTTGCGCCGGTGGAGGATGCGGATCGCCGCCACCGGACCCATGACCGCCACCTCGGCCCCCGGCCACGCGAACACCTTGGTCGCGCCCAGCGAGCGGGAGTTCATCGCGATGTAGGCGCCGCCGTAGGCCTTGCGGGTCACGACGGTCACCCGCGGCACCACCGCCTGGGCGAACGAGTGCAGCAGCTTCGCGCCGCGCCGCACCACGCCCTCCCACTCCTGGCCGACGCCGGGCAGGTAGCCCGGCACGTCGACGAGCACGACCAGCGGGACGCCGAAGGCGTCGCACAACTGCACGAAGCGGGACGCCTTCTCCGCGCTCAGCGAGTCGAGACAGCCGCCCAGGCGCAGCGGGTTGTTGGCGATGACCCCGACGGTGCGGCCGCCCAGGCGACCCCAGCCGGTGGTGATGTTCGGCGCCCAGCGGCCGTGCAACTCCAGCCACGTGCCCTCGTCGAGGAGACCCTCGACGAGCGGGTGGACGTCGTAGGCGCGCTTCGGCGACGCGGGCAGCAGGGCGCCGAGGTCGACGTCGGCGACGACCTTGGCGACGCCGCCCTGGGCGGCGAGCAGGTCGATCACCCTGCGGGCGCGGACGAAGGCGTCCGCCTCGTTGTCGGCGGCGACATGCACGACGCCGGAACGGCGGGCGTGGGTGTCGACCCCCCCGAGGCGCTCCATGTCGACGCTCTCTCCGGTCACCGACCGGACGACGTCGGGGCCGGTGACGAAGATGCGGCCGGTCGAGGCCATGATGACGATGTCGGTGAGGGCCGGCCCGTAGGCGGCGCCACCGGCGGCCGCACCCAGCACCACCGAGAGCTGCGGGATCTTGCCGGAGGCCTGTGTCATGGCGTGGAAGATCTCACCCACGCCGTGCAGCGACAGCACCCCGTCGCCGAGCCGGGCGCCGCCGGAGTGCCAGATGCCCACGATGGGCACGCGGTCGACCATGGCCCGCCGGTACGCCTCGACGACGACCTTGCAGCCTTCGACCCCCATCGCGCCGCCCATGACGGTCGCGTCCGAGCAGAACGCGACGGCGGGGCTGCCGTTGATCCGGCCGTGGCCGGCCAGCATGCCGGAGCCGTCGTCGTCCGAGATCAGGCGCAGGGTTCCGGGGTCGAAGAGCGCGGCGAGCCGCGCGTTTGGGTTACGGGGATCCTCCTCGCGCGGGACGCGCTTGGGCTTGACGGGGGCATCGGTGGGCATGGGTCCTCCTCAGGGCACAACAGGGGCGGCGCCGCCGGGACGCCGTGGGTGCGGGTGGGCGTCCGCCCAGGCGAACCCGGGCGGACGCGGGACCGTCAGGGGCGGGTGTGGGCGTTGGTGAACGCGAGGGCGACGTTGTGACCGCCGAAGCCGAAGCTGTTGTTGAGCGCCGCCAGGTCACCCGCCGGCAGGTCGCGGACGGTGGTCGCGATGTCGATCCCCAGCCCCTCCTCGGGGTCGGTCAGGTTGATCGTCGGCGGCACCTGGCGGTGGTAGAGGGCCAGGACCGTCGCGACGGACTCCAGCGCCCCGGCGGCGCCCAGGAGGTGACCCGTCATCGACTTGGTCGAGGTGACGATGCAGCCGGCGACCGCGGCCCCCAGGGCCTCACCGATCGAGTGCGCCTCGGTGATGTCCCCCTGCGGGGTGGAGGTGCCGTGCGCGTTGACGTGCTTGATGTCGGACGGCGCGAGCCCCGCGTCGGCGAGGGCGCGGCGCATGGCGGCGGCCTGGCCGGCGCCGGAGGGGTCCGGCTGGACGATGTCGTGGTTGTCGGCCGAGATGCCCTGGCCGGCCACGGTGCCGTAGATCCGTGCCCCGCGGGCCTGGGCGTGCTCGAGGGACTCCAGCACCAGGACGGCGGCGCCCTCGGAGAGGACGAACCCGTCGCGGCCCTTGTCCCAGGGGCGGGAGGCCCCGGCCGGGTCGTCGTTGCGGCGGCTCAGCGCCTGCATCTGGGAGAACGCGGCGAGCGGCAGGGCGTTGATCGTGGCCTCGGAACCGCCGGCCACGACGACGTCCGCGCGGCCCAGCTTGATGGTGTCGATCGCCAGGGCGATCGCGTCGTTGCCCGAGGCGCACGCCGACACCGTGGTGCGGAGAGCCGCCTGGGCGCCGACCATCAGGCCGATGTTGGCGGCGGGCGCGTTGGCCATCAGCATGGGGATGGTGAACGGGCTCACCCGCCGGGTCCCCTTGTCGACGAAGGCGTCCCAGTTGGTCAGGGTGGAGTGCAGGCCGCCGATGCCGCTGCCGAAGCAGACCGCGAGGCGCTCGGGATCGATCTCGTTGTCCTCGCCGAGGTGCAGGCCGGCGTCCGCCCAGGCCTCCTCGGCCGCGACCAGCGCCACCTGCGTGGAGCGGTCCAGGCGGCGGGCCTTGACCCGGTCGATCTTCTCGGAGGGGTCGACGGCGCAGATGCCGGCGATGCGGACCGGGAGGGGTTCGGCCCAGGGTTCGGGGATGGTGACGATGCCCGACCGTCCGGCGAGCATGCCCGCCCAGGTGCTGGCGAGATCGCCGCCCAAGGGGGTCGTCGCACCCATTCCGGTGATGACCACGTCCGTCATGTGTTGGTCCTTCGTTCTGGTTTCGGTTGGCTGGGATCGGGTGAGCGGTTCAGGGAGTGTGGGGGACGCCCGCGCGGCGGCCTCCGCGCCGGGAGCCCCGGGGCGGGGCCGGGCCGGCGGGCGTCCGGGGGTGTTACTGGTGGCTCTCGATGTAGGCGACGGCGTCGCCGACGGTCTTGAGCTGCTTGGAGTCCTCGTCGGGGATCGACACCCCGAACTTCTCCTCGCAGCCGACGATGATCTCGACCATCGCCAGCGAGTCGACGTCGAGGTCCTCGGTGAAGGACTTGTCGAGCTGGACGTCCTCGACCGGCACGCCGGCGACGTCGTTCACGAGCTCGGCGAGCTGGGTGCGGATCTCTTCGGTGGTAGCCATCTGGCTGTCTCCTTACTTGGTTGGGTGTTCTCGTGGATCTGGAGCCGGTCCCGGGCGGGAGCCGGCGGGTTCGGGGTCGCTCAGGGCAGCCGGATGACCTGGCCCGCGTACACGAGGCCGGCGCCGAAGCCGATGATCAGGGCGGTGTCGCCGCTGGAGGCCTCGCCCGACTGGAGCATGGCGTCGAGGGCCATGGGGATCGAGGCGGCGGAGTTGTTGCCGTAGTACTTGACCGTCCGGGCGACCTTCACCGTGTCGGGCAGCTTGAGGTGGCGCAGCATGGCGTCGGTGATGCGGTTGTTGGCCTGGTGGGGGGCGAACACGTCCAGCTGGTCTGGGGTCAGGCCCGCGGCCGCGAGGGCGCGCCGGGCGGCGTCCGCGATGGCCGTGGTGGCCCACCGGAAGACGGGTTGACCGTGCATGTGCAGCCACGAGGGCGTTCCGGTCGCGGCCACCTCCTGGAGGCTCTGCGTCATGAAGATCGCGTCCGCCTGATTGCCGTCGCTGCCCCAGACCACCGGGCCGATGCCGTTGGTGTCGCTGGGGCCGACCACGGCCGCCCCGGCGCCGTCCGCGAAGAGGAACGCGGTCGAGCGGTCCTCCAGGTCGGTGACCTTGCTCAGCGTCTCGACGCCGATCACCAGCACGTGGTGCGCGGCTCCGGAGCGGACGAGGGCCTCGGCCTGGGCCAGGCCGTAGGAGAAGCCCGCGCAGGCGGCCGAGATGTCGAAGGCGGCGGCGCCGGCCGTGCCCAGCTTGGCGGCCACGATCGGCGCCAGGCCCGGGGTCTGCACGAACTGGCTGATCGTCGACACGATGACGGCGTCGATGTCCTCGGGGGTCAACCCGGCGCGCTCGATCGCGCGGCCCCCGCAGTCGAGCGAAAGCGACTCGGCGTCCTCGCCCTCGCCGACCCAGCGGCGCTCGACGATGCCGGTGCGCTGCTGGATCCACTCGTCGGAGCTGTCGATGTAGGTGCACATCTCGGCGTTGTCGACGACGCGGCTGGGGACGGCCGACGCGATGGACAGGATGCGGGCGTAGGGGCTGCCTTGGCTGGCCTGGATGCTGGTCACAGGGTGTCCTCCGTGGTCGGGTAGAGGCGCACGAGCGGTTGCCCGGGCCGGACGATGTCGCCGGTCTCGACGAGCCACTCGACGATGCGGCCGCCGTGTTCGGCGACCACCGCGTGGTCGCCCAGCGTGTTGTGCACGCTGCCGAGGACGGCGCCGGCGGGCACCTCGGCGTCCGGGGCGGCCGAGTCGGCGACGGTCAGCTCTCCCTTGGCGGGGGAGACGGCCATCAGCCAGGAGACGTTGGCGGCGCGGGCGTGGTGGGCCTCGACGTCGCTGTGGCGATCGACGAAGAGCCGGGCCTGCGGGAGATCGTCGGGCGTGTTGAGCGCGAACACCTCGACCCCGGTCATGTTGCGCTTGGCGATGCCGGTCAGCGTGCCGGCGGGCGGCAGCTCCAGCAGGCCGGTGACGCCCATCTGGGTCATGGTCTTCATGCACAGGTCCCACCGGACCGGGTGCGTGATCTGGGACACCAGGCGGCCCAGGTACTCGCTCCCGGACGCCACGGCCTGGCCGTCGGCGTTCGACAACAGCGGGACCCGGGGATCGTGGGTCGTGATGGCGGGGGCCAGGCGGGCGAGGCGATCCTGGCCCACCTGCATGTGCGCGGTGTGGAACGCGCCGGCGACGGAGAGCGGGACGACGCGCGCACCCTTCGGGGCGCTGGCCTTGAGGGCCTCGATCTGCTCGACGGTCCCGGCGGCGACGATCTGGCCGGCGCCGTTGTTGTTGGCGGGCGTGCAGCCGGCCGCCTCGATGGCGGCCAGCACCTCGTCGGCGTCGCCGCGCACGACCGCTGCCATGGTGGTGGCGCTGAGGGCGGACGCCTCGGCCATGCCGAGCCCGCGCTCGCGGACCAGCACCATGGCCTGCTCGCCGGTCAGGACGCCGACGGCGCCGGCCGCGGTGATCTCACCGACGGAGTGTCCGGCGGCCACGCCGGTGCGGCGGAAGCCGTCGGCCGGGCTGGGGAAGAGCTCGAGCGCGGCCAGCAGGCCGGCGGCCACGAGCAGCGGCTGGGCGATCGCGGTGTCCCGGATGGTCTCGGCGTCCGCCTCGGTGCCGTAGTGGGCGAGGTCGATGTTGGCGACTGTCGACAGCCAGGCGAGCCGGGTGGCGAACGTCGGCAGCTCGAGCCAGGGGGCGAGGAAACCGGGGGTCTGGGCGCCTTGTCCCGGCGCAACGATGGCTAACACACTTCAACTGTCTCGCGCCGGAGCCGCGCGCCGCGTGATCGCCAGGACAGAAAACCGCCGCCCGTTTTTGTGAGTTTCCTACAAGGTGCCATCCGGAGTGGGGTCGGCGGCACCTCAGGTGATGATGCGGCCCAGGCTCAGGCCCAGGCGCAAGCAGTAGGAGTCGCGCTGGTCGAGGGCCGAGTAGCCGGTGGCCTCCTCGATCCGGGCCAGCCGGTACCGGACGGTGTTCGCGTGCACGAACAGTTGCCGGGCGGCCCCCTCCACCGTGCCGCAGCCGAGGAAGGCCTCCAGCGTCTCCAGCAGTTCGCCGCCCTTCTCGGCGAGGACGCCGTAGACGCCACGGGCGAGGGCCCGCCGCGCGTGCCCGTCGCCGATGAGGGCCCGCTCGGGCAGCAGGTCGCTGGCCAGCACCGGGCGTGGCGCCTGCGGCCAGGCCACGGCGGCCCGGCGTCCGGACAGGGCGGCGCGGGCGCTGGCGAACGCCTCCGACAACGGGCCCACCACCGGCCCGACCACGAGCGGGCCCGGACCGAAGGCGTCCGCCAGCTCCGCGGCGATGCCGAGCGCCTCGGTGTCGGTGCCGAACGGGCCGCCGATCAGGACGACGAGCCGGTCGCCCTGGGGCGCCACGAGCACGTCCACCCCGGCGCGGGCGGCCAGCCGGCGCACGGCGCTCTCCTTCGAGCCGGCCAGGTCACCGATGACGACCGCGACCCCCTGGGGTGTGCCCCAGCCGAGCGAGGAGGCCCGCGCGAGCACGGTCTCGTCGGCCTCGCCCCGGACGACCGCATCCAGGACCACGGCCTCGATCCGGGCATCCCAGGCGCCACGGGACTCGGCGGCGTGGGCGTACACCTCGGCGGCGTCGAAGGCCACCTCGCGGCTGTAGTGCAGGATCGCGATCCGACACACCGCCCGGTCGCCGCGCGGCAACTGCGTGAGGACGTGGCGCTCCACGCTGGCGATGGTGCTGCGCACTAGGTCGAGGGTCTGCTGCAGGGAGATCTGGCGCTGCAGGGGGCGGGGGGCGACGTCGAAGATGTTGTCGGAGCTCGGCCCGGTGGCGCCGCGTTCGAACCACGACACGAACCCGTCCACGCCGGCGCGCACCACGACGGTGATCCAGGACCGGTGCTCCGGGTCGAGCGCGTTGATCCACGCGTGTTTGGTGGCCATGTCGGCCATCGCCGCGGTCGTCATCTCGGCCGCGGCCGCCGCCAGGCGTTTCGCGATGGCGGCCCGGACCCGGGGAGAGGGCAGCCAGTCGGGTGCGGGCTCTGGCTGGTTCGCCGTCATCGGCCGCCTTCGGTGCGGGGTCGGGGGATCGCGGCCAGCCTAACGGCTCAGGCGGCGTCCAGCTTGGGCACCAGCACTTCGCGGTAGAGCAACAGCAGGGACGCCACCGTCGGGATGGCGAGCAGGGCGCCGAGGACGCCGAGCAGCGCCATCCCGCACGCCACCCCCAGGATCACCAGGGCCGGCGGCACCTTGAGCGAGCGGGCGAACAGCCGAGGCTGCACGAGATAGGCGTCCACCTGCTGGTAGATCAGGAAGTAGGCGAGCACCACCAACGCGACCCCGGGGGACGCCGTCAGGGCGATCAGCGTGCACACCGCCATCGCGACGAACGAGCCGACGGCCGGGATCGCCGTCAGCACCATGGTCAGCAGGGCCAGCGCCAGCGCGAAGCGGCCCAGTCCGACCGCCATCAGCACGATGAAGGTGCCGACCCCCCACAGGCTCACCACGAGCAGCATCGACAGCAGGTAGTCGCCCATGCGTTGGAAGATCTCGTTGGCGAGGTAGCGCACCCGGGGCCGCCTTGAGGCCGGTGCCAGTTCGTAGATGGCGGTCTTGATCGACGGCGCCGAGAAGGTGAAGAAGAGCATCAGCACGGTGGCCAAGCCCGTGGAGCCCACCAGGTTCGCGGCGGCGGCGCCCGCGGCCGCGAAGCCGCCGAAGGCGCCCTCGACCCACTGCCCGGACGCCAGCGCCGGGCCGATGCGGTCGAGAACCCCGAACTGGGCGTCGAGTTGGGCGATGACCGGGTTCCGCCGGAGTTGCTCGAACTGGGCGGGGGCGTCCTGGGCGAACGTGGCGACCTGTTCGGCGACGAGGGGGACGACGGCCCACAGGCCGAGGACCACGCTCGCCAGGAGGCCGCCGGTGACCAGTCCGGCCGCCGCCGGCCGGGGGAGCCCGCGCCGGATCAGCCACTCGATGACCGGCTGGAGCCCCAGGGCCACGAACAGGGCCACGACCAGCACGATCAGGATGCCCCGCAGGGAGCCGATCAGGGTCCAGACCCCGTAGGCGACCAGTACCCCGAGGGCCAGGTAGAAGCCGGCCCTGAACAGCGCCCCGGGCCTGGCCAACAGGCCGTCGAGCGCCGCGCGGACGCCAGAGCCGTCGCCGGGTGCGCTGGTGGGTGTCGGATCGTCCATGGCTCCCCTGGTGGTGCGGCCGGTCGCCCCGGCTCTCAGCCGAGCGTAGTGGCCGCGGGTGGGGTCGGCCGGCGCTGTTAACGTGGGGCCATGTCAGACGCCTCCCCGGCCCCCGACCCCGTGGCCGCGCTGAAGGAGACCGCCCACCTCCTGGAGCGCGCCGCCGGCGAGCCCCGCAAGAGCATGGCGTTCCGCCGGGCCGCCGATGCGCTCGCCGCGCTGACGCCGGGGGAGTGGGCCGTCCGGGAACGTGACCGATCCTGGTCCGAGCTGCCGGGGATCGGGCCCACGACGGCCCGAGTGATCGCGCAGGCGTCCGCGGGGGTCGTGCCGGACTACCTGGCCGACCTGCGCGCCTCGCTGGCCGCGGCCGACGAGGCGGCTGCGCCGCTGCTGGGGGCGGTCCGCGGCGAGCTGCACAGCCACACCGACGCCTCCGACGGTCGGACCCCGCTGGAGGAGATGGTGGCCGCCGCCCGGACGCTCGGCGGCGACTACCTGGCGATCACCGACCACTCGCCGCAACTCAGGGTGGCGCGCGGTCTGGAACCCGCGCGGCTGCGCGCCCAACTCGCCGATATCGCCGCGCTCAACGAGACGGTCGCGCCGTTCCGGGTGCTGACCGGCATCGAAACCGACATTCTCGACGACGGCACCCTCGACCAGGAGCCGCGGCTGCTGGACCGGCTGGACGTGGTCGTGGCCTCGGTGCACTCCAAGCTGCGCATGGACGCCGACGCCATGACCCGCCGGCTGGTCGCGGCGATCGCGAACCCGCGCTCCGACATCCTCGGCCACGTCACCGGCCGCCTGCTCACCGGCGGCCGCGGGGCACGCCCGCCGAGCGCGTTCGACGCGGAGGTCGTGTTCGAGGCCTGCCGGCGCTTCGACGTCGCCGTCGAGATCAACGCCCGGCCGGAGCGCCTCGACCCGCCCGACGACCTGCTGGCGTTGGCGTCCGAGATCGGATGCCTGTTCGCGATCGACACGGACGCGCACGCGCCCGGTCAACTGGAGTGGACGGTGCACGGCGTGGCGAAGGCGCTGGCCGTCGGGATCGAGGCGGACCGGATCGTCAACACCTGGACCGTCGAGCGCCTGCTGGCGTGGACGGCGTCCCATCAGGGGTGATCGCCGCCGCCGGTCCACTCCGACGATGGCCGCGCCCTGTCAACCGTGTGCGCCGCCCGTCGGAAGCGGGCAGGATGGGTGCCGCACAGGACGTGCGTCGAACGACGAAAGGACGACCCGTGGCCGCTCGTGACTCAGGTCCCATCCTCAACGGAATCCCCACCAACCTGCCCGACACCGACCCGCAGGAGACCGCCGAGTGGCTCGACTCGCTCGACGGCATGGTCGACGGCAGCGGACGCAACCGGGCGCGGTACGTGATGCTGCGCCTCATGGAGCGGGCCCGTGACCGCCACCTCGGCCTGCCGGCGCTGACCGCCACCGACTACGTCAACACCATCCCCGCCGAGCTCGAGCCGTGGTACCCGGGCGACGTCGACCTGGAGCGCAAGTTCCGCCGGCTGGTGCGCTGGAACGCCGCGATCATGGTGCACCGGGCGCAGCGCCCCGGCATCGGCGTCGGTGGCCACATCTCGTCCTACGCCTCGTCGGCGACTCTGTACGAGGTCGGCTTCAACCACTTCTTCCGCGGTAAGGACCACCCCGGTGGCGGCGACCAGGTGTTCTTCCAGGGACACGCCTCGCCGGGCATGTACGCCCGCGCCTTCCTGGAGGGCCGCCTCGACGAGGCCGACCTCGACGGCTTCCGGCAGGAGAAGAGCCACCTCGTCGACGGCCGCATCCGCGCGCTGCCGTCCTACCCGCATCCGCGCCAGCTGCCGAACTTCTGGGAGTTCCCGACCGTGTCGATGGGCCTCGGCCCGATCAACGCGATCTACCAGGCGCAGTTCAACAAGTACCTGCACAACCGCGGGATCAAGGACACCTCGCAGCAGCGGGTCTGGGCGTTCCTCGGCGACGGCGAGATGGACGAGGTCGAGAGCCGCGGCGCCCTGCAGTGGGCGTCCAACGAGTCCCTCGACAACCTCACCTTCGTCGTCAACTGCAACCTGCAGCGGCTCGACGGCCCCGTGCGCGGGAACGGCAAGATCATGCAGGAGTTGGAGGCGTTCTTCCGCGGCGCCGGCTGGAACGTCATCAAGGTCGTCTGGGGGCGCGGCTGGGACCCGCTGCTCGCCCAGGACAAGGACGGCGCCCTGGTCAACCTGATGAACTCCACCTCCGACGGCGACTACCAGACCTTCAAGGCGAACGACGGCGCGTACGTCCGGGAGCACTTCTTCGGCCGCGACCCGCGCACCGCGAAGATGGTGGAGAACTGGACCGACGACCAGATCTGGCGCCTGACCCGGGGCGGGCACGACTACCACAAGGTGTACGCCGCCTACGACGCGGCCACCAAGGCCCACGGCGCCCCCACCGTCATCCTGGCGCACACCATCAAGGGCTACTTCCTGGGCCAGCACTTCGCCGGCCGCAACGCCACCCACCAGATGAAGAAGTTCGCCCTCGACGACCTCAAGCAGTTCCGCGACCGGCTCGACATGCCGATCACCGACGCCCAGCTCGAGGAGAACCTCTACCGGCCGCCGTACGTGCGGCCCGGCGAGGACGACGAGCGCATCCAGTACGCGATGGAGCGCCGGCGCCAGCTGGGCGGCGGCGTCCCCGAGCGGCGCAACGCGCCCAAGCCGATCAAGCTGCCCGACGACAAGGCCTACGCGTCGGTGAAGAAGGGCTCCGGCCAGCAGCCGATCGCCACGACCATGGCGCTGGTGCGCCTGGTCAAGGACCTGCTGCGCGACAAGGAGTTCGGCCCCCACTTCGTGCCGATCATCCCCGACGAGGCGCGCACCTTCGGCATGGACTCGTTCTTCCCGACGATCAAGATCTACAACCCGCACGGCCAGAACTACACGCCGGTCGACCATGAGCTGATGCTCAGCTACCGCGAGTCGAAGAAGGGGCAGATCCTGCACCTGGGCATCAACGAGGCCGGCTCGGTGGCGTCCTTCACCGCCGTCGGCACGAGCTACGCCACCCACGGCGTCCACATGGTGCCCTTCTACATTTTCTACTCGATGTTCGGGTTCCAGCGCACCGCGGACGCGATCTGGGCGGCGGCCGACCAGTTGGCCCGCGGCTTCCTGATCGGGGCGACGGCCGGTCGCACCACGCTGACCGGCGAGGGCACCCAGCACATGGACGGGCACAGCCCGATGCTGGCGGCCACGAACCCGGCGATCGTGCAGTACGACCCGGCCTACAGCTACGAGATCGCGCACATCGTGCGCAGCGGGCTCGAGCGGATGTACGGCGCCAACCCCGAGGACGTGATCTTCTACCTGACCGTCTACAACGAGCCGATGCCGCAGCCGGCCGAGCCCGAGAACGTGGACGCCGAGGGCATCCTCAAGGGCATGTACCTGCTCAGGGAGGGCGACTTCTCCGGGGTCAACCCGGACGCCCGCCGCTGCCAGCTGCTGGCGTCCGGTGTCGGCGTGCCGTGGGCGCTGGAGGCGCAGGAGCTCCTCAAGCGCGACTACGGCGTGGTCGCCGACGTGTGGAGCGTCACGTCCTGGACCGAGCTGCGCCGCGACGCCATGGCCTGCGACGATCACAACTTCCTGCACCCCGACCAGGAGCGGCGCGTGCCGTACGTGACCCAGCGCCTGGCCGGACGCCCCGGGCCCGTCCTGGCCACCTCGGACTACATGAAGCAGGTCCAGGACCAGATCGCGCCGTGGGTGCCGGCCCGCTTCGCGTCGCTGGGGGCCGACGGGTTCGGGTTCTCCGACACGCGGGCGGCCGCGCGCCGGTTCTTCCACATCGACGGGCCCTCGCTGGCGGTTCGTGCGCTGCAGCTGCTGGCGGACGAGGGCCAGCTCGACGGCGCGGTGGCGCGCGACGCCGCCGAGCGGTACCGGCTGCTCGACGTGACCGCGGGCACCTCGGGCAGCGTGGGCGGCGACGCCTGACGCACGCGAGCGGCGCACGCGTCCTTCGGGGCGCGTGCGCCGCTCGTCTCGTGAGCTGTCCGCCCGTGCGGGCATCTGGCAGGCTTTGATCACCGAACACGATCGACAGTGAGACGGAGGATTGCGTGAGTACCACGGCGGGGCCCGAGCCACAGGCCCGGGGGGTCGTTGCACTGGGTCTGCAGCCGGGACAGCCGGTCCAGGAGTTGGGCTGGGACACCGACGTCGACGAGGGGCTGCGGCAGCAGATCATGGACGCCATCGAGGGCGACCTGATGGAGGAGGCCGTGGAGGCTGTCGAGGCGGTTCTGCTCTGGTGGCGCGACGAGGACGGGGACCTGGTGGACGGCCTCGTGGACGCCCTGCGTGACCTGTCCGCCACGGGGTGCATCTGGCTGCTCACCCCGAAGGTGGGCCGGCCCGGCTACGTCGATCCCGCCGATGTCGTCGAGGGGGCGATCACCGCCGGCCTCGCCACGGCGAACTCGGTCAAGGTGTCGAAGGACTGGCACGCCCAGAAGATCGTCCGCCCGAAGGCCGGGCGCCGCTGACGCCACGCCGCTCCCGACCCCGGGTGCGGGAGCGGCGTGGCGTCCCGCTACGATGACACGCCGGGGCGCATAGCTCAGTTGGCAGAGCTCCTCCCTTACAAGGAGGCGGTCAGGAGTTCAAGTCTCCTTGCGCCCACGGATCCTGAGAACTGACGAAAGACGGCCGCCCAGGGGCTAGCCAGACCACCGCCACCGCTGTTAAGTTGACGAACGGTGTTCCGCAGCGTGCTACGGAGTGCCGCGCCACCGATGTCAGCGAGGTGTGGTATGCGAGCAGGGTCCGTCGACGCGGAACGCACCTCCGGTGCGGCCGCGTGGGCGCGTCTCACCCGCCGCATCGTCGCCCCCGCCGTGTCCTTCGCCCTGGTCGTCGGGTTCGTCGCGACCGCCACCCCCACCGCCGCCGCCAGCACCGTTCGGTCCGCCACGGGCGAGGCCGTCGTGGCCGAGCCCGGCCCCACGGCCACCGCCGACACCGACGGCGTCCGACCGCCTCTGTTGCCGGCGGGCAGCGCGCCCAGGCTGCGCGACGCCGTCACCGTCTCCCTGCCGGTGCTGCCCCGCGACGAGGCGCAGGCGCTCGTCGCGCGTCTCGCCGCCTCGGGGACGGCCACCGCCGGCGGGTCCGGCCGGTCCGCGGCGCTCGGCGCGGCATCGACCTCCACCGTGACCCGGACGGTCCAGGGCGCGAGCGGGCGGGCCGCGGCCGCCCAGGCCGCAGCCAAGGCCGAGGCGGACGCGAAGCTCCAGGAGGCGCTCGACGCCCTGGCGCGCGCCTTGTCGACCAGCAGTTGCAGCGCCACCGGCGCCGACGGCGGGCAGGCCCAGGTCTCGTGCGCGCTCCCGTCGAGCGCCCCCACCGCGACCAGCCCCAGCTCGTCGACGCCCAGCAGCCCGGCGGCGACTCCGTCCGCTTCGCCCTCCGCGCTTCCGACGCAGGCGGCCGCACCGTCCGTGAGTCCGACGCCGACGGCCTCGCCGTCCGTGACTCCGACGCCGGCGGCGTCCGAACCGGCCCCCGAACCCGAACCGGCCCCCGCGCCCACTCCCGAGCCGGAGCCGACGCCGGACCCCGCCTCGCAGCCGGCCCCCGAGCCCGCTGCCGAGCCCGAGCCCGCCCCCGAGCCCGCCCCGGCGGCCGAACCGGCGGCCGAACCGGAACCGACGGCCGACGAACAGTCCGGCGCCGATTCGTCCGGAAGCACCGGCACGACCGGGCTGATCCGGACCTGGCTCGTGGTTCCGCTGCTCGAGACCGTCGTCGGCCTCGCCGCCGTCGACGGATCCGCGGCCACCGAGCCGGCGGCCACCGAGCCGCCAGCCACCGACCCCGCGGTCACCGAGCCCGAGCCGGCCGCCGAGGCGTCCGCGACCGCCGTCGCGGCGGACCGGCCCCCGGTGTGGAGCGTCAGCGGCACGGTCGCGACGCTCCAGCTCACCGCCCGGGCGGCGGCGTCGGGCACCCTGACGCTCGACGCGGCGTCCGGCACCCTGGTCTTCACACTCGACGGGGCCGAGTACCGCGTCCCGGTCGACGGCGTCGACACCGTGGTGCTGCGTGGGTTCGACGCGACGGCGAGCATCACCGTCGACCTGACCGGGCTGGTCCAGGTGCTGGCCGTCGACGTCCAGGGCGCCGCCGGCACGCTGTCGGTGGCGGCGTCGGACGCCGTGGCCGCGCTGACCGCCGACACCGGGCGGCTGGCCTTCGCCACCGACACCGCGGTCGTCCGCTTCGACGCCCCCGAGGTCGCCCTGACGGTGGCCGCGGCGGCCGTGACGCTGACCGGCGACCAGCCGATCGCCACCGGCGGCCCGGCACCACCATCGACACGACGGGCCCGGCCGGGCCCGGCGACGTGGCTCTCGTGGCGACAGCGGCCGGCGACCAGCCGGCCGAGATCACCGTGGCGGGTGCCGCGATCACCGGCGCGGACGTCACGATCACCGCCACCGCGACCGACGCAGTGGACGCCGCGCGGGCGCGGGCGTCCGCGGCCGTCTCCGTCATCGACTCGACGTTGAGCGCCCAGGGGACCGCGACGCTCGGCAGCGTCGCCGACGCCGCCGTCGACGCCCGCGGCTCCGCCCCCGATGCCCGGCTCGAGGGCCGGGCGACCGTCCGCCTGGGCGGCATGTCCACCGTCGTGGCCGACACGATCGTCGTCGCGGCCTCCTCCACCGGCGATGCCCGCGTCGCCGGGACCGATCTCACCGGGCCCGCGCTCGCCAGCCTGCAGTCGGGCCGGACGGCGCGCGTCCAGCTGGACGGGGATCTCACCCTCACGTCGACGCGCACGAGGGTCACCGCGGCCACCGCCGGCACCGTCGAGGTGTCCGCGGCGGGCGAGGCCGGCGAGACGTCGGTCGTCGCCGGACTGGCCTCGGTCGCCCGCGGCCTCTCCCGGTTCGCGGGAGCCGCGGCCGCCAGTCGCCTGCTCTCCCACACCTCCGTCGTCGTCGCCCCCGGCGCGACGGTCAGGCTCGGCGGCGGTGCGGCGTACTTCGGCTCCACCTCCACCCTGGACGCCCGCGTGCGGGCCGCCGGCGCCGGGTCCGTCGCCGCCCTCGTCGTCGACGACGCGACCGAGTCGTTGCTCGGCGCGGGGGCGTCCATCACGGGGGCCGGCGACCTTGCGCTGGCGGCCTCGACGAGCGGTCTCCGCACCGCGGACGCCGACGCGCTGGCCGTGCTCTCGTCGGTCGCCCTGACCCGCGCCGCCGTCGAGGCGGGCCCCGCGCTGGCCGTGGCCGGCGACCTCACGCTGGACGCCTCCCAGGACCTGCAGGCGTCCGCGACCGCCCGGGTCGCCGCGCTGACCCTCGTGCGGCACACCGTCCGCGCCGAGTTGGTCCGCGCGGCCGACGTCACGGGCGCGGTCGCGCTGCGCACCGCCGGCGCCACCTCCGCGACGAGCCTCGTGGCCGCCGACGCGCCGCGCCCGCTCGCCGCGGCGGTGGCCGGGTCCGCGGCGTCCGCCGCCCTGATCGGGGCGCTGGGCGGCCTGCCCGTCGGCGTTTCGCTCGTGGACGGACGGCACGCGGTCACGCTCGTGAGCGTTGACGTCGCCACGCTGCTGGCCGCGGGCGCGCCGCTGCGGACCTCCGGCCCGGCCGAGCTCACCGCCGGGGTGGCGGGCGCGGCGACGGCGTCCTCGGGCCGCGGCGACTGGGGCACCACCCCGGCGACCGCCCTGGCCTTCGGCCGCACCGGCAGCCGGGTCGAGTCGCTCAGCCCGATCTCCGCGGCCGGCGACGTGCTCATTCAGGCGGGCCGCGGGCCACCGGCGGACGAGAACCCGACCACCACCAACCCGCTCGCCCACCACCTCGTCACCACCTCCGCGACCACGACCGTGACCGCCCCGGTCGACGCGCACCGCCTCACCCTCGACGCCGATCCCGTCCAGACGCCGGCCTTCCAGCCGCCTGCGGGAGCCGTCTTCCTCACCTCAGCCCGCGGTGGCACCATCAGCGCCCCCGGCGTGACCCTCACCTTCGCCCCCGGTTCGCTGCCGTCCGACGCGTTCGTCGTCGTGACCGAGCGCCCGCAGCCGGTGCCCGGACTGTTCTAAGCCACGTCGGTCTTCGACCTGCTGGCCTTCGACGCCGCCACCGGACGCCCCATCACCGAGTTCCCGATCGCCCCGGTGCTCACCCTCACCCTCGACCCGGCCGCCGGCGCCGGCGGCGCCGTGTACTACGTGGCTCCGGACGGCGCGCTCACCCGGCTCGCCAGCACCGTCACCGGCGACACGGTGAGCGCCGCGCTGCCGCACTTCAGCGCGTTCACCGCGGGCGCGCCCTACCTCACCATCGGCGACGTCGTCACCCTGGAGGGCGAGGTCACGGTCGGCGCCGACGGCACGTGGGCCGGCACGGGGCTGCGGCTGTTCGTGGGCGACGGCCCGCTGTACCTCGCCGACGGCTCGCTCAACCCGGCCGCCCGCGGGCTGCTGATCACGGACGCCACCGCGGCCCTGTTCCGCTCCGGCACCGACGTCGCGATCGACGCGCGCGGCCGCATCACCCTGATCGGCGTCGCGGGCGTCGCACTGGACGGAGTCCTGCGCGTCCGGGTGAACGAAACCGCGTCGGCGATGGACCGCAGCGTGACGCTGCCCGACGGCTCCGGCACCGTCGGCCTCACGTTCGCCGCCGGCGAGGTCGCCGCGGGCGGCACCCCGTTCGTCGCCATCACGGCGGACGCGCTGACGGTCGCCGCCCTCGGCCAGACGTTCACCGCGGACGCCGCGATCACCTACGCCGCCGGCACCGGGGTCACCCTCGGGCTGAGCCACGTGACGTGGACGCTGACCGCCGGTGCCGCGACGGTCGCCAGCCTCACCGGCGGCTCGGGCAGCGTCACGCTCGGCAGCGACTGGAGCCTCGCCGGGACGCTCGCGCTCACCGTCCCCGGGTTCACGCTGACCACCTCGGCCACCCTCGCGCTGTCCACCGCGAACCCCGCCGACTCCTTCCTCCGGCTGGCCGTCGGACCCACCGCGCTCAGCCTCGCCGGCCAGACGCTGCAGGTCGCGTCGCTCAACGTCGAGCGGACCACCGTCCAGGGCGTCAGCACCACGCGCGTCGCCCTGCAAGGCGGGCACCTGGCGCTCGCCGCCGGCGGCACCGACCTGCTCGTCCTGGACGCGATCGCCGGATCGCTGGTGGTGACGGCCGACGGCCTGGCCGGCCGGCTGGCCGCGACGGTCACCACCGCCCCGACCGGGTTCACGCTGGGGACGGTGCGGGTCGAGGTCAACACCGGTGCCGCCGCCCTCGGCGACCTGCCGGCGGGGCCGTACGTCCGCGTCGAGGCCCTCGGGGCGTCCCTCGCCGTGGCCGGCCAGCGCCTCCAGGGCGACATCGTCTTCAGCCGGGCGACCACCGCCGCCGGCGCGAGCGTGGTCGCGGTCGCCGTCGACCGGCTCGCCTTCGCGGTCAGCGACGGCACCTCGCCGCTGGTGTCGCTGAGCCGGGGGAGCGGCGTCCTGCTGCTCACGACGGCCGGGTTCGCCGGCAGCCTCACCGGTGTGGTGGCCGTGAGCGTGCCGCAGGTGACGATCACCGGCGAGCTCTCCGTGCGCGTGAACACGACCGGCGCCGACGTGGCCGAGTCGGTCACCGTCGGCGACCGCACCGTGGCCCTCGACGTGCCCGGCGGAACCGGCGCGTTCGTGTCCTTCGCCGGCCGCGGCGTCGTGGTGGAGGTCGCCGGCCAGGAGATCCGCGGCGACCTCGAGATCGCGACCTCCGGCGACACGACCACCCTCGCGATCTCCGGCGCGAGCCTCGACCTGGGCGGCGGCGTCCTCAGCGTGACCGGCGCCAGCGCCGCCCTGACGTTGGTGGCGTCCGGCCTGCACGGCAGCTTCACCGGGACGCCGACGCTCAGCGTCCCCGGCCTCGGCTTCACCGCGACCGTCACCGTCACCCTCGACACCCGACCCACGATCCCGGTCGTGACCGTGACCGCCACCGGCGTGGCCGTCGCCGTCGGGCCCCTCACCCTGACCGCCGATGTCACCTTCAAGCGGGCGGCCGGCCCCGGCGGCGTCCCGGTCGTGCGGGTGGCCTTCGCCAACACCGACGGCGCCACGACGAACCTCCTGGTGCTGAAGGCCGGGGACGCCGACCTGCTGACGGTCGCCGACGGCAGCGGAGAGTTGCTCCTCGGCACGACCGCCGCGGGCTGGCTCAGCCTCAGCGGGCTGACCGTGGCCTCCGGCGCCGGCTTCCAGCTGAGCGGCGGTGCGCTCACCCTCGACGTCAACACCGGAGCCGCTCCCGTCACCGAGACCCTGACGGTCGGCGGCACCACCGCCGAGATCACCCTCCCCGGCGGGCCGTACGTCCGCGTCGCGGTCACCGGCACCACGCTGATCCTGCCCGCCGCGAACCTGGCCGCCAGCCTCGCCTTCGAGCGGCGCCCCGGCGGCGAGGTCGTCGTCGCGGCGTCCGGCGTCGAGGTCGCCGTGACCGTCGGCGGCGAGGGCGCCACCCTCACCGGCGGCTCCGGCGCCTTCCTCGTCACCGGCGGCGGGCTCGCCGGCTACGTCACCGGACGCCTCACCGCCGCCGCCGGCCCGGTGGCCGCGAACGGCAACGTCCTGCTGCGGATCAACACCACCGCCGGGGCCGTCGACGAGACCGTCGAGGTCGGCGGGCAGCCGCTGAGCGTCAAGTTCGCCACGGGCCCGGTCTTCGAGGTGTCGCTGACGGACGCCAGCCTGTCCATCGGCGACTTCGTCACGATCGAGGGCTCGATCGCGTTCACCGACGCCGTCGTCGGCGGGGTCGGCGTCAGGCAGTTCGCCGGCACGGGCCTGAGCATCTTCCTCGGCAACGGCCCGGCGCGCCTCGGCACCGGCGAGATCAACCCGCTGGCCGTCGGCGTCCTGCTCAGCGACGCACGCCTCGGCCTGATCGGCAACAGCGCCGGCACCGCCTTCGCGCTCGTCGCCTCCGGCACCGTCAGCCTCCTCGGCGTCCCCGGGGTGGTGCTCACCGGGACGGCGGACGTCCGCGTCAACACCCTCGGCCCCGCCCTGGGCACCGGGATCGACACCGTCATCGAGATCCCGGGCAGCACCGAGCCCGGCGTCGCCGTCACCTTCGGCACGACCGATCCCGTCACCGAGTTCACCGCCACCGCGACCCTGGCGGTCGCGGGGCAGAGGTTCGCCGGCACGTTCGGCTTCGCCCGGGACGCCGGCGACACCCTGATCACCGCGTCCGGGGTCACGCTGAGCCTCGGGTCGGCGGTCGCCCTCACCGACGGCGCGGGCACGCTGCTGATCGGTGCCGCCGGACTGGCCGGCACGCTGTCGGGCAACCTCACCGTCACCGTCCCCGGCGTCACGTTCGGCAGCGGCTTCACGGTCGCGGTCAACTCCACCAACGCGGCCGTCGACCGCGGCTCGTTGACCCTGCCGGCCGGCCCCTACCTGCGGGCGAGCGCCGCCGGACTGTCGGTGACGATCCTGGGCCAGACGCTGATCGCGGATGTCGCCGTCGAGCGCACCGCCGACGCCACGACGATCACCTTGGCCGACGCGGCGCTGTCGCTGGGCGCGGGTGACTTCTCGGTCGGCATCACGGCGGGAGCGGGCCTCCTGGTCGCCACCGCCGCCGGGGTCGCCGGGAGGATCACCGGGGCCGTCGCGTTCACCCTCCCGACCGACGTCGCCCTCGACGCGACGCTCTCGCTGGCAGTCAACACCACGACCGCCCCGGCGGCCGGGCTGCCCGCGGGCCCGTACCTGAGGTTCGAGGCGACCGGGGCCGAACTCACCGTGCGCGGCCAGCGGATCGCCGGCGACGTCTCCTTCGAGAAGGCCACCGACTACGGCACCGACGGCGTCCCGGGCGGCAGCGGCGCCGCCGCCGACACCGCGGCGCTGCGGCTCGCGGTCGCGAACGCGTCGCTGTCGCTCGCGGGCCTCGTCACCCTCAGCCGGGGGAGCGCCCAGCTGCTGCTCACCGCCGCCGGCCTCGCGGGCCGGATCACGGGCGACGTCGCGCTCACCGTGCCGGGCGTCTCCTTCAGCGGCGCCCTCGGCCTCGACCTCAACACGACCGGCGGTGCCATCGACGCCACCTTCTCCGTCGGCTCGGCCCCGGCGCAGCGCCTGGCCCTGCCCATGGGCCCGTTCGTCCGGGTCAGCGGCACCGGCCTCAGCCTCACCGTGGCCGGGCAGACCCTTGCCGGCGACTTCGTGTTCACCCAGAGCGGGGCCACGCTGAGCGTGGCCACCGCCGGCCTCGCGCTGAGGCTGGGCGGGACGCCGGGTGCCCCGCTGGTCTCGGCGGTGCAACGCGCCGGGTCGGTCGCCGAGTTCGTGCTCGACACCACGGGGCTCGCCGGACGGGTCACGATGGACGTGACGCTGGGCGTCCCCGGCGTCACCCTCGGCGGCACCCTCGGCCTCGAGGTCAACACGACGGCCGCGGCCGTCACCCTCCCGTCGACCGCCGTCGTGCCCGCGGGCCCCTTCGTCCAACTGACCGGCAGCCCCATCTCCGTGAACCTGCTCGGCCAGTCGCTGTCGGCCGACGTCACGATCCGCCGGGTCACGGACGCCGCGGGCGCGTCCGTCGTCACCATCGGCGTCGCGAACGCCACCCTCGTCCTGCTGCCGGGCACGACCTCCTACGCCAGGCTGACCGGCGGCACCGGCGTCCTGCTGCTCAGCGGGGCGGGGCTGGCGGGACGCCTGGCCGGGTCCCTGGCCGTCGTGGTGCCCGGGGTCGGCTTCGACGCCGGCTCCTTCGAGGTGCAGGCCAACACCACCGGCGCGGCCGTGGTCGCCACGGTGCCCGTAGGCGGCGGCGTCCTCGACCTGGACCTGCCGGCCGGGCCGTACCTGCGGATCGCCGGCACCGGCGTCCGCCTGACGGTCGCGGGTCAGTCGCTGAGCGGCAACGTCACCCTGGAGAAGTCGGCGGGCGTCCTCAAGCTGGCGGCCACCGACGTCGAGGCCGCCTTCGGCGACGGCAACACCGCCTACCTCACGCTGCTCGGCGGCGAAGCGCTGTTCGTCGTCACGTCGTCCGGCCTGGCCGGCGAGGTCAGCGGCACCGTCGCCCTGCGCAGCATCCCGCACGTCACCCTCGGCGGCACCCTGGCGCTGGTCGTCAACACCACCGGCGGCGCCGTCCTCCAGACGTTCACGGTCGGCGGCCAGCCGCGCACCCTGGACCTGCCCGCCACCCCGACGCTCAGCATCGCCGGCACCGACGTCGTGCTGGTCGTCGCCGGCCAGCAGCTCCGCGCCGACGTCACGATCACGAAGCTGGCCACCGGCGTCCGGATCGACCTCGCCGACGGCAACCTCATCCTGGGCACCCCGACGGCCCCGCTACTCCGCGTCACCGACCTCAACACCGGCACCACCGGCCTGACGATCACCACCGCCGGCATCACCGGCAGCGTCGCCGGCGGCGTCCAGTTCGACGTGCCGTCGGTGTCGCTGGCCGGCGCCTTCAGCCTCGAACTCGACACCACGCTCGCCACCCCGCGGCTGCGCGTGACCGCCACCGGGGCCACCCTCACCGTGGGCGGCTTCGCCCTCGGCGGCAACGTCGTCATCGAGCGCTCCGCCGCCGGCGTCGCCCTCGCCTTCGCCGACGTCACCCTCGACCTCGACGGCCTCGTGACCGTCACCGCCGCCAACCACTGGACCGGGGCCGTGCTGGTCTCGACGGCCGGCGTCGCGGCGAGCTTCACCGGCGCCCTCGACAACGTGTTCCGCCTGCCCGGCGTCACGGTGGGCGGGACGGCGGCCCTGCAGCTCAACACCGGCACCGCGCCCGTCGACCAGACCCTCACGGTCGCGACCCCCGGCGGCGGCACGAGCCCGGTGACCGTGACCGTGCCCGGCGGCCCCTACGTGCAGGTCGCGGTCACCGGCACCCTCGGCATCGGCGGCGTGTCGTTCGCCGGCGCCTTCCTCATCCGGCGGCAGAGCCAGCCCACCCCCGAGACGCTCATCGCGCTGACCGGCGTCGCGGTGCAACTGGCCGACTCGACGACGAGCGATTCGCTGACGCTCACCAACGGCCAGGGCCTCTTCGTGATCGTGCCCGGCACGGCCCCGACCGGCGGCATCGCGGGCCAGTTCTCCGCCGACGTGACCGCCGGCTCCGGCGGGTTCAGCGCCGGCATCACCGTCGGGGTCAAGTACAACGCCACCACCGCCGAGGTGCACCGCTCGGTCGTGGTCGACGGCACGACGATCAGCCTCGACTTCGGCTCGGGCGAGCTGGCGACCGCCTCGCCGTACGCGCCCTACGTGCGGGTCTCCGGTTCCGGCACCATCAAACTGGGCGACTTCATCGAGGTCAGCGGCGGCGTGTCGTTCGGCTCCGGCGCCACCGCCGTCACCGACGCCCGCATCTTCGTCGGCCAGGGCCCGGCCACCCTCGAGGGCGGCGCAGCGAACCCGGCCGCCCGCGGCGTCTCGATCACCGGCGCGAACGGGGCCGCGCAGTCCATCGGCGGCCAGAACGTCTTCTTCGCCACCGGCACCGTCGCCCTCCTCGGCGTGCCGGGGGTGACGGCCACCGGGACGATCACCGTCCGGCACAATCCCACCGGCAGCACCCAGACCCTCACCGTCGACTCCCAGAACTACGTCGTCGAGGCCGGCACCTACGTGGGCGCCACCGGCCTGGTGCTCTCGATCGAGGGCGTCTCGTTCACCGGCGGGATGAGCTTCACGAAGTCGGCCGACGGCGTCCACGTGACGTTCACCGACGTCACGGCGTCCTTCGGGGACGGCGCGCCGGTGACCGCGGGGATCGCCGCCGCCGACCTCACCATCGTCGCCCCGACCGCCGGGTCCCCGGCCGGCATCTTCGGCTACGCGATCGCGACGATCGACGTCGCGGCCGCGGGCATCGCGATCGGCGGCGTGATCGACTTCCGGCTCAACACGACCGCCACCGCGCGCGACGCCGGCGGCGTCACCCTGCCGGGGCACACGCTCGCGGTCCAGGTGGACGCCACCGGCGCGGGTCACGGCCTCGTCGTCGCCGATCAGACGCTGCAGGGCGTGTTCTCGTTCGAGCAGGAGAACCTGCCGGTCAGCCCGCAGGCACCCGCCGGGACGCAGCCCCCGAAGGTCGTCCGGGTCGCCGGTCGCGCCATCACCCTGGTGCTCGGGACGCCGACCGCGGGCGTCAGCGTCACCGAGGGCACCGCCGCGTTCCTGCTGACCGGCGCCGGCTTCGCCGGCCGCATCGGCGGCCGGGTGGCCGTCAACGTCGCCGGCGGCAGCGCCGTCACCTTCACCGGCGACCTGTCGGTCGCCATCAACACCGGCTCCGTGGCCGTCAACCAGACCCTGACCGTCGGCGGGCAGCCCGTGTCGCTGGTCCTGCCGAAGGGGCCGTACCTGCGCGTCGAGGGCCTCGGCATCGTGATCGGGCTGCTGGGGCAGCAGCTCACCGGCGACCTCGTGTTCGAGAAGAGCGGGACGACGGTCGTCCTGGCCGCGACGGGAGTGTCGGCGTCCCTCGGCGACGGCGTCACCCCGTACGTGAGCCTCACCAACGGCTCCGGCGTGTTCGTGCTGACCCCGGGCTTCGCGGGCGAGATCAGCGGCAAGGTCGCGCTCACCGTGCCCGGCGTGACGCTCACCGGCACCTTCGGCTTCCAGGTCAACAACGGCACGGCCGCGGCCGCCACCACGGTCACCGTCGGCGGCCAGGCCGTCACCCTGAACGTGCCCGGCGGGCCGTTCCTCCAGGTCGGCGGCACCGGCGTCACCCTCACCGTCGCGGGCGTCGCGCTGCGGGGCGGGTTCACCTTCCGCCAGGCCACCGCCGCCGACGGCACCCGCCGCGTCGACATCGCCCTGGACGCCGTCACCCTCGACCTGGGCGCGCTCGGCGACGTCGCCGTCACCGGGAGCCTCGCCCTCCGTCCCGCCGGACTCGCCGGCGCCCTCACCCTCGGCGCAGCCCTGACGCTGCCGGGCGTCACCCTCGGCGGCAGCCTCGGCGTCCAGATCAACAACACGGCGGCGCCGGTCACCCTCGACGACGGCACCCCGCTGCCGGCCGGCCCCTACCTGCGAGTCGTCGGCGATCCGGTCACCCTCACGTTCGGCACCGACGGGCCGCAGCTCACGGCGTCCGTCTCGGTCACGGCGGCGACCAACGCCGCCGGGCAGCGCCGCACGGTCGTCGGCGTCGCGGGCGGCTCGGTGCGCCTGAATGCCGCCGACGCGCCGCTCCTCACCGGCGTCGCCGGGCTGATCGTCGTCGCCCCGGACGGCGTCGCCGCCACCCTCGCCGGCACCCTGGACGCCGCCGCGCTGCTCCCCGCCGGGGTCACCGTCGCCGGCACCTTCGCGCTCAGCGTCAACACCGCGCCCCGGCCGGTCGCGGAGTCGCTGACGCTCGGCGGCGTGGCCCTCGCGCTGAACCTGCCCTCGGGCTCGTTCGTTCGCGTCGCCGGCACCGGCGTCACCCTCAACGTCATGGGCCAGCGCCTCACCGGCAACCTCGCCGTCCAGAAGACCGGCACCCGGACCGTCATCGCCTTCACCGACGTCACGCTGCGGCTCGGCGACGGGACGACCGACCTCGTCGTGCTGTCCGGCGGCCGCGGCGGGTTCGCGGTGGCGCCCACCGGCCTGTCCGGCAGCCTCACCGGCTCGGTCGCCCTGACCATCCCCGACGTCACCCTCACCGGCGCGATCAGCCTCGAGATCAACACGGCGGCGGCGGCGTCCGGTTCGGTCGTCATCGACGTGGGCGGGACGCCACTGACGATCGCCACCGGCGGGGCACAACGGTTCCGCCTCGGCGGCTCGGGCGTCGCGCTGACCGTCGCCGGCCAGCGGCTGGCGGGGGAGTTCTGGGTCGAGCAGGTCGTCACCGGCACGACCCGCACCGTGCGGATCAGCGCCGCGGGCGTCACGCTGTTCCTCGGGGACGCCGCCGGCACCGCCGCGACCGACGACGACACGGGCGTGCTGCTCAGCGGCGGCTCCGGCCAGCTGCTGCTCACCCCGACGGGCCTCGCGACCAGCCTGACCGGGACGCTCGCGGTCGTCGTCCCCTCCGGGACCGCCCTGCCGTTCACCCTCGGCGCGACGACCGCCTCGCTGCAGCTCAACACCCGGCCGACGGCCGTCAACGACAGCGCCCTGGGGCTCGCCCTGCCGGCCGGCCGGTTCGTGCGCGTCACGATCGCCACCGACCTGGAGATCGCGGGCCAGTCGCTCGGCGGCACGTTCGCGTTCGAGCAGGCGCGCAACGCCGGCGCCGACGGCGTCCTCAACACCACCGACGACCGGAACGTGCTCAAGGTCGGGGCCACCGGCGTCCACCTGTTCGTCGGGGCGTCCGGCTACGGCCTCGACGTGTCGGACGGGGAGGCGCTGTTCCTGATGACGCGCGACGGGCTGGCCGGCCGCGTCTCGGCGCACGCCGAGCTGCTGCTGGGCGACCTGCTGGACCCGGTGTCGGCGGACGTCACGGTGAGCGTCAACAACCTGCGCAAGACGACCGGCTCGACCACGGTCGCGCTCGCGGCGAACGAGACGTTCGTGCTCGGCGGCACCACCGCCACGCTCAGCCTGCCGGCCGGCTCGTACGTCAAGGTCGCGGTGACCGGGGTCGCCCTGGTCCTCCAGGGCCAGCGGCTCACCGCCGACGTCGCCGTCGAGCGGGCCATCGCGCTGGCCGCCGGCGACGTCATCCCCACGGGCGCCACGCCGACGACGAGCGTCCGGTTCGCCAACGTCTCGCTGCGGCTGGGCACGACGTCGGCCGACTTCGTCACGGTCAGCGGCGGCCACGGCGCCTTCACGATCTTCCCCACGGCCGGGTCCGTCGCCGGCGGCCTCGCCGGACGCCTGGTCGGCGCCGTCGCCGTCACGATCCCGGGCGTCACCGTCGCCGGCGCGTTCGAGTTGCGGATCAACACCACCGGCGCCCCCCGCGACCTCGACGGCGTGACCGTCGCCCGGGGGCTCACCGTCGCCGGCACCGGCGTGTCGCTCAGCGTGGCCGGTCAGACGCTGTCGGGGTCGTTCACCTTCGTCAAGAGCGCGGACGGCACCACCCTCGACCTCGGCCTGCTCGGCGTGTCGCTGGCCCTGGGCACCGGGGCGAAGACCCTGGTCACGCTCACGATCGCCTCCGGCGCGCTGCGGATCCTGCCCCAGGGCATCGCGGGCTCGCTGACGGCCTCGGCGGTGCTCGACGCGAGCCTGTCCTCGGCCGTCGACCTCACCGGCCTGAGCCTGCGCGTCGACGTGAACACCACGACCGTCCGCCAGCAGTTCACCATCGGCGTCGCCGGCACCGCTGTCGCCGTCGACGTCCCCGCCGGCCCGTACGTCCGCGTCCAGGCCGGGACGGAAGCCGACCCGGTCAGCCTGGCCGTCCTCGGGCAGCGGCTCGCCGGCGTCGTGCTGATCGAGCAGCGCACGACGGCCGCCCGCACGCGGGTGGTCACGGTGGCCTTCACCCACGTCTCGCTGTTCCTCGGCGATCCCGGCGCGGACCTCGACGGCACGGCCGACGACAAGGGGTTCCGGCTCACCGGCGGAGCCGGCGTCTGGGTGTTCACCCCGGGCGGCGTGGCCGGCGAGATCACCGGCGCGGTCGAGACGGTCGGCTTCGGCAGCGACTTCTCGATCAGCGGCACCCTCGGTCTGCAGGTCAACAACACCGCGGTGAAGGTCGCCGAGACGGTCACCTTCACGGACGCCGCCGGCGCCGCCGTGACCCGGGCCCTCGCCCTGCCCGCCGGTCCGTACGTGCGGCTGTGGGCCGACGACTTCGCGCTGACCATCGCCGGCCTCACCATCACCGCCGACCTGGCCCTCGAACGGGTGAGCGCCGGGGCCGGCACCGTCACCCGGATCGGCTTCGCCCACGCGAGCCTGGGCACCGACCAGCCGGTCGACGGCGGCACGAACCCCGGCCTCAGCGAAGGACAGGGCGCCCTGTTCCTGTTCTCCCCGGGCGCGACCACCGCCACCGGCGTCACCACGACCACCGGCGGGCTCGCGGGCACGCTGCTGGGGCACGTGGCGGTCGCGGGGGACACCAGCTTCAGCGCCGACGGCACCGTCGGCTTCCAGGTCAACACGACGGGGGTCGCGGTCGACCAGTCCCTGACCGTGGGCGGCACCGCCGTCACCCTCAAGATGGCGGCCAGCCCGACGTTCCTGTTCGTCGTGCAGGATCTCGCCTTCGACTTCGGCGACCTGCTCGAGGTGCGTGCGGGCAGCTTCACGGCGGGCGGCGGCACGTTCAGCGGCACCGGCCTGGAGTTGTTCGTCGGGAGCGGGCCGTCCAAGCTCGCCGACGGCAGCGACAACCCTCGCGCCATCGGCGTCCTGATCACGAACGCGACCCTGGAATTCCGGGGCACGACCGGGGCGTACGCGATCCTCGCCAGCGGGACGCTGCGGCTGCTCGGCCTCGACGGGCTGACCGTCGAGGGCACCGTCACCCGCTTCGCGGTCAACACCGGCCCGAGCGCCGTCACCTTCGGCACCGGCCCGACCGCCTTCACCGCCCAGCCCGGCGTGTTCAGCTTCCTCGCCAGCGGCGTCCGGTTCGCGGTGCCGGGCGTGGTCGACCTCTCCGGGACTTTGGGGCTGACCCGCCAGCCCAACGGCACCCTGGACGTGTACCTCAACAACCTCACGGTCCTCGTCGGGGTCGGCGGCACCGACGTCGCCAAGATCGTCGGCTACGGCAGCTTCACGATCTCCCCGGCGACCGGGTTCCGGCTCAACAACGTCCGGGTGGACGACTTCGCCCTGTTCCCGAAGCCCACCGACACGCTCACCCCGGACGCCGCCGCGCCGACCCTGTTCCCGACCGCCGACCTCGGCGGCCCCGTTCAGAGCGGCGTGTACGGCACGGCGCCCACCTCGATCCTGGTGCGGTTCAACGACCTCAACGGCGTCGGGCTCCGCCCCGAGACCATCACCGACACCGCCGCCGAGTTCGAGGTGCTCGTCGACGGCGCCACCCCGACCCAACCCGTGACCATCGGGCAGCCGGAGGCCCAGCCGAACCGGCCCGGCTGGTACCGCTACTCCGTGCTCGGCCTCCCCGCGAGCGGCCTGATCACCGTCCGATTCCTGCCGGGCGCCTTCAGCGACGTCTCCGGCGCCATGGCGATGGGCGCGGACCAGTCGTTCGTGATCTTCGTCAAGGACGCGCAGCACCCCACTCCCGGCCCCGTCGTGTCCCTGGCCAACCCCGCCAACGGCTCGGCCATCACCGTCGCGCAGCTCAACGCCCAGGGCTACGTGGACGTCACCTACACCAGCCTGCCGCCGGCCACGGGCGTCGCCCCCGACCCGATCGACCAGAGCCTCATCAGGAACCGCCTGACGGCGCCGTTCAAGCTCTCGGGCACCGCCCTGGCCGACGTCAAGGTGGACGCCAGCGGCTATCCCGAGCTCCCGGGCGCGCCGGTGCTGATCTCCGGACGCGCGGAGGGGTCCACCACCGTCACCTACCGGTACTTCTTCAAGGACAAGCTGCCGACCAACGGCACCGGCCTGTTCGCCAGCGGCTGGCTGACCCTCGCCTTCGACGCGAACGTCGTGCGGACCTCGGCCACGACCCCGGTCTACAACACGGCCCAGACCCTCGGGTTCACCGTCGACGCGTCCGCGCCCGGCGCCGCCACCAAGGGCGGCCCGGTCAACCTCGGCCCGCTGACGCTCCAGGGCCCGAGCGTGGGCCTCGCCGACTTCGGCTTCGCCGACGGCATGGTGGTCCTGACGATCGCGCTCGGCGTCGACCGGGCCGGCCTCGCCTTCGGCTCCGGTGCCCAGAACACCGGCACGACCGCGGCCCAGACGAACTCCGGCGTCACCGTCGACCTCCTCGGCGTGATGGGCACCTTCGACCTCGCGGTCGACGTGTTCGGCCTGCTGAGCGGCAACGTCCGGGTCGAGCCCACCGGCAAGTGGTCGCTGCGGGCCGCGTCGCTGGCGGCGCACATCCCCGACGTCGCCGATCTCACCGCGACCGGCATCGAGGTGGGCTACGACCCCAAGGGGGCCGCCGACCAGGAACTCGTCCGCCTCGCGACGGCCACCCTGACGATCCCGCGCTTCGGCATCACCGGCACCCTCAGGCCCTACAACCCCGGCACCGGCCAGAACGTGGACGAGACGGACCTCAAGGCCCATCCGACGCTGATCCCGGGCCTCGTCGTGCGGCAGAACGGGTTCACCCTCGGCACGGCCGAGCTGCGCTACGGTCCGACCGGCACCAACACGCTCAGTCCCACCGGCGCGGACCCGGCGATCAAGTTCGGCGACGTGCTGACCCTCGACGACATCCGCGTCGGCCTGTCCGGGTTCAAGGTGGACTTCGACGGCTCCAACCCGTTCGCCGACTTCGACGGGGAGTTCTACATCGCCACCGGCGGCGCCAAGCTGTTCCCCGGCCGGCCGTACGGCGCGACGCTGAAGGACCGGCTGACCGCCGACGACCGGAACCCCGACGGCACCAGCAACGACGAGGCGTTCCGGATCACGCTCACCTTCTCGGCGGGCGAGGTCGACGACCTGATCCTCAACGTGGACACCCTCGAACTGCGGCTCGGCAGCTTCCTGACCCTGACCACGGTCAACTTCACGCTCAACACCGGGGCGTCCGGCACCTCGGCCGAACTGGTGTCGTTCGGCTCGGTCGGGGCGACCGTCAGCATCGGCAGCCTCGCGATCACCGGCGAAGGCCGTAACTTCGCGATCACCGGCACCGGCGACTTCGTGGCCAAGGCGGGCTTCGGCGTCTTCCTGGCCGTCGGCTCGGCGAGCGGGGAGTCCTTCCAGTGGCCGTCCTGGATGCCGGTGCGGATCGACGCCATCGGCGTCCAGTGGGCCGACGTGTCGAACCATCCGGAGGACTTCGTCCTGACGCTGTCGCTGTCGGTGACCGGCATCCAGGGGCTGTCGGCGCTGGAGTTCTCCGGGTCGATCGTGGGCGTCAAGATCCAGCCGTCGCTCCTGGCCCAGGGCAAGTTCCCGATCATCGAGATCGCCGAGATCGGCGTCCGGGTCAAGGGCGACCTGTTCGGCGGGAAGCTCGACGCGGGCCTCGTCGGCGGCATCATCAAGCTGGACGCCAACTACGCGATCATCGGCGTGGCCGACACCACCGCCCCGGTGTTCAAGCGCGTGTTCTGCCTCGGCATCGAGGGCGGCTTCGCGATCGCCGGGATGGCGGGGCTGACGATCCGCCTCGGCCTGTCGGAGCTCGGGCCGCTGCAGGTCTTCCTCAACGTCGAGGTGCCCGGTGGCGTGATGCTGGTGCCGCAGATCGGCCTGGTGATGAACGACTTCGCCGCGGGCGTCGAGTTCTTCAAGAGCCTGCCGTCGCTGTCCGACCCGTTCGCGCTGCGCGGCCCGGTCGGCAACCTGCCGAGCGCCCAGACCGCCGACCAGTGGATGCAGGGGCTGCGCCAGCAGGTCGCCGCGCAGGCCAAGACCCTCGCCGAGCACCCCGAGATGAACGGCTTCTTCGCTGCCTTCACCGCGCCGATGACGATCACGGGCTCGGCCCGCGTGTACTCGATCTACACCTCGCAGCAGGTGTTCAACGGCCAGGTCGTGGTCAAGATCTCCACCGACGGGAAGCTCCTGATCATCGGCAAGCTCAACTTCGCCGCAAACCAGGTCTCCCTCTCCGGACGCCTCTACGTCGACCTGTCCAAGGTCGCCACCGGCAACGCCACCGTGCTCTTCCTCGCCGACATCCCCGACCAGGTCCGCGTCCTCACCCTCTACGGCAAGCTCCGCATGGGGTTCCGCGACTCGTCGGGCAACGAGGTCACCTTCGACGTCGTCGACCTGCCGTCCCCGGAGGCGACCGCGACCGCACCGACGGCGTCCGTGGTGCTGCCGGCCGCCGACGGCGCGAGCATCGACGTCGGTGTGGCCAACCTCGCCAAGACCGCGGACAACAAGCGGTACGTGGACGTCACCTTCACCGCGCCGGCCGGGGCGAGCATCGACTCCACCCACGTGCTGGACGCCGAGCACGAGCTCGAACTCGTCCTCAACGGCGGGACGCCGCTGCGGCCCGACTCCGGGACGCCGATCCCCATCGTCACCGTCACCGCGGACGACGGCTTCGTCTACCTGGCTGCCCTGGTCAAGACGAGCGACAGCACGACCCAGTGCACCAGCGCCACGAACTGCAAGGTCACCTACAGCTACCGGAAGTTCGGCGCCACCGCCGACACCGTGGTGACCGTGGTCGACCTGGCGAACGAACCGGCGGGCACCTCCACCGACGTCCTCAACCTGGCGATCCGGCGCACCGGCACCAACCGGTACCGGTACGTCTTCAGCTCGCTCACCGACTGGCCGATCGGCACGGCGGAGATCCGGTTCCTGGACGGCGCGGTCAAGAACGTCGATCTCGTCGACGGCGAGGGCAACACCACGCCCGGCGCGACCAGCGCGCCGCGGACCGCCACCGTCCGCGTCACGGGGACCACGGCGGTCCTCGCCGACCCCACCGACGGCAGCAACGTCGACCTCAACGTGATCAACCACCGGCCGTGGCAGACCTGGCTGGACGTCGTGTTCACCGCCCCCGGCGGACGGACGATCGTGCCGGCGTCCGTGCTCGACCTGGCCCCCGAGCTCGTGCTCGGCGGCGCCGGCCTCGGCACCGCGGCCCTCGACGCGAACCGGACGCCGACCGTCCTGGCCGCCTCGGGCAGCACCCTGACCGTGCGGTTCTGGATCACCGGCGCCTTCGCGGACGCCGGCGCCGTCACCGTCACCCCGATCGCCGGGTCGTGGAGCTTCGCCGCCGCCGCCGTGACCGTGACCACCGTCACCCTGACCGCCGCCGCCACGCCGGCGGCCCTCACGATCACGCTCACCCTGCCGGCCGGCACCGCGTCCGAGTTGAGCATCGACGTCGAGTCCCTGCTGACGTCGCTGGCGTTCGTGGACGCCGACCCGGCCGCCCCCGGCGTCCAGCTCTACGCCGCCGGCGGCTGGATCGTGACCCTCGACGCGACCCGGGCGATCACCCGCACCGGGACCGGCGCCACGTTCGTCGTCCCGGTCGTGGTCACCGCCGGCGCCGCCGACGCGACGTTCACCCCCGCGGTCACCGCCGCCTCGGTGCCGCTGACGAGCACGGCGGACGCCGATTACGCCGGGGCCGTGGCCGTGCAGCCCGTCGCCGTCACCGGCACCCCGACCGCCTACCTCGACGTCACCTTCCGGCCCTCGGCCGGCAGCACCCTCACCGGCTCCGTCACCCCCGACGTCATCACCCTGGGCGGCTTCGGCGCCGCCGGCGTCACCGTGCTCACCACGACCCCGATCCGGCTGGAGGGCGACACCTACCGGTTCCTGCTCGCCGGCGCCTTCGTCATCGGTGCCGTCGACGTCACCGTCGACCTGACCCGGATCGCCGACACCTCCGGGCGCAGCCCACCCGGGACCGCGCAGACCCTCCGCTTCACCGTGGTGGGCGCCACCGGCGACCTGGTGCGCACCCTCCCCGACGGCGCCGTCGTCGCCCTCGGCGGCCAGACCATCGGCCGCGACCGCCTCAACGCCACCCACTACCTCGAGGTCCGGTTCACCGCCACCTCGGGCGCCACCCTGGACCACAACACCATCGACAGTGACGAGCTTCAGCTCCGCGGACCGTCGGGCGACCTCATCGCGCTGGCCGGCGCGACCTCCCCCGCCAGCGCCGCCGCCCGCACCGTCGAGAGCGACCGCAACGCCTCGGCCCGCTTGATCAGCGCCCCCGCGTGCCGCGGGTTGAGCCGGTGCCGGTCGGCCAGCCACGCGCGCAACCCGCAGCCCACCGCGATCCGCGCGGCATCCGCGCGCTCCGCCTCGCCGACCACCTCCACCAGCAGGCTCTCGACCACCGCGGCGAGCCGCACGCAGGCGTCCACCACCGCCAGCCGGTCGGCCGGCGTGGCCGGCCGCCGCTCGTCGTGGTCGAGCCCGAGCACGAGTTCCTCGGCGGCCGCGAGGGTCGCCAAGGTGGCTCCGACCTGGGGGTGGTCTTCCATGCACCCAAGCTATTCGCACCCACCGACAATTTCCACGCGCCCCCGAGACGGACAACAACCGGACAACACCTCCCCCGGTCGCCTACCGTGGAGCCAACCCCGGGAGGCCCCATGAAGAAGCTCGGCAAGGTCCTGCTCGCCATCCTCGGAGTCCTCCTCGCCCTGGCCCTGCTCCTGCTGGCCGTGCGGCTCGTGAACGGGTTCCGGTACCCAGAACCGCCCGCGCTCGCGGTCAACCTCGACCCGGCGTCCTATCCCACGACCGTGCCCGGCGCGACCGTCGAGCGCGTCGACCTGGACCGTCTGCAGGGCTTCCACCTCAGCCCCGACACCCCCAGCCATGACGGGCTCGTCGTGATCTGGGGAGGGTCCGACGGCGGGCCCGACTTCGCCCGCGCCGCCCGCATCGCGGGGCAGGGCTACCACGTGCTCAGCCTGTTCTTCTTCGGGCAGCCGGGGCAGCAACCAATCCTCGCCGAGGTGCCCCTCGAGGCGTTCGAGGACGCCCTCCGCTGGCGCGCCGAGCACGCCCCCGGCCCCCTCACCGTGATCGGCACGTCCAAGGGCGCCGAGCTCGCCCTCGCCCTGCAGGCCCGCTACCCCGACATCGACAACCTCGTCGTCTACGCGCCCACGACCCACACGTGGCAGGGACTGGACTTCGCCACCGAGAAGTCGTCCTGGACGTGGGCCGGCGAGCCGGCCCCCTACGTCTCGTTCCGCCACGCAGACCCGCAGTCGGTCACGGCCATGTTCGCGGCGATGCTGCTGAACACCCCCGTCCGCCTGTACGAGCAGTACGCCAGCGCGCTGGCCAACGACCCGGACGCCGAGCGCGCGGCCATCCCGTTCAAGCTCTCAGGCCACCTGCTGGCCTTCGCCGGCGAGGACGACGCCATGTGGCCCTCCGCCGACGCCGCGCGGCACTGGGGCGCGCAGGCCCCCGGCCGCACCGAGGCGCACACCTACCCCGGGGCCGGCCACCTGTTCGGCGCGCACGACGGCTGGGCCGGCGGGTTCGCGATGGGCGGGAACCGCGCGGGCAACGAGGCCGCGCTCGCGGCGTCCGACACAGTGCTGGACGCCTCGCTCGCGGCCTGGCACCCGGCCCGGTGACACGCCCTGCCCACCCTGATGCACGGCTGGATCAGGTCGGGAGCTCCACCACCTGCTCCCCCAGCGGCACGAGCTCGACGTCGCCCTGCGCCACCTGGCGCACGAGCGGCAGCGCGGCGGCCGGGTCCTCAAGCGCGAGGGTGAGCAGCACGGACGCGCCCCAGTCGGCGTCCACCACGTCGACCCCGCGGTTCATCAGCGCGCCCTGCACCCGGCCGGCCTCGGACGCCCCGACCTCCAGCCCGACGAGCTGCCGGACGACCGGCCGCACCCGCGGCGTCCCTTCGAGTGCGCCGGCGACGGCGTCGGAGTAGGCCCGGACGAGCCCGCCCGTGCCGAGCAGCACACCCCCGAAGTAGCGGGTGACGACGGCGACGACGTTCGACATCCCCGAGCCGCGGAGCACCTCGAGCATGGGCATGCCGGCGGTGCCGGCGGGCTCGCCGTCGTCGGAGGAGCGTTCGATGGGCTGGGCGTCCGGCACGTCGACGATGAAGGCCACGCAGTGGTGCCTGGCGTCGGGATAGGTCGAGCGGGTCGAGGCGATGACGGCGCGCGCGGCGTCCTCGTCGTCGACGCGGGCGAGGCGCGTGATGAATCGCGACCCGTCCGCGTCGGCACCTCGAACGTCTACCGCTACGCCTTCACCGGCGCGTTGGTCGACGGCCCCTACACCCTCGTCTTCGCCGCCGGCACCTTCTCCGACAGCACCGGGCTGGGCAACCTGGCCGAGACCGAACGGTTCGTCGTCGCCACCCCCACCGCCGCGCCGGCCAACCCGACCCCGGGCCAGGTCCTCGACGTCGCCGAGTTCAACGGCCGCGGCTGGATCGACATCACCTTCCCGGCGTTCGGCGGCCTGTCGGTCGATCCGGCGTCCATCCTGGACGCCGAAGGCGAGTTCACCCTCACCCAGGGCGGCGCGCCCGTCACGCTCGTCGGGGCGCCGCTGCGCCTCAGCGACACGCAGTTCCGCTACTTCTTCACCGGCGGCACCAGCGGCGCGTTCGCGTTCACCTTCACCGCCGGCTCGTGGACCAACCGCAACGGCGTCGCGTGGGCGGCCGGCGACGCCCAGCCGACCTCGACCGCTCCGGCACAGCCCGGGCTCTGGTTCGACGTGACCTTCACGCCGGTGGCCGGGCAGCGGGTCGACGCGGCGTCCATCGACGGCGACGAGTTCGGCCTCGCCGGGGGCGGCGCCGGCGCGCTGGGCTACGTCACGGTCATGCAGGTCAACGACACGACGTTCCGCTACCTCTACAGCGGCACCCTCACCGAGGACCGCGTGACCCTGAGCTTCCTGCCCGGCCGTTGGACCGACACCGACGGCAACGGCGGCGCCGCGGGCACCTCGTCGTTCCGCCTCATCACCCAGGGGGAGTCGTTCTTCATCGAGCTGTCCGGCGGCATCCTGCTCGAGGCGGCCGGCCTGCTGGACAAGCCGCTGCTCGACATCTCGGCCTACGTCGTGTTGGAGATCGACAGCGCGCGCAAGGTCTTCACGCTGACCTTCGGTGGCCAGATGTCGATCTACGGGCTCGGCACCGTGGGCGCCACCTCCGGCCGCTTCGTGCTCGACATGGGCGGGTCGTCGCTGCTGCCGAAGTTCTGGGGCGTCGCGACGCTGGAGACCAACTTCTCGGCCCTCAAGCCCTACGGCCTCAGCATGTTCGCCAAGGGCACGCTGCTGGTGAACCTCGACAGCGTCACCCACGTCGAGACGCTGACACTGCCCGGCATGGGGCCCGGCGGCGCCGACCTGGTCAAGACGTTCACGCTCAACGGCGGCAGCTTCGGGCTGCAGCTCGTCGGTCAGCTCATCGTCAGCGTCCCGACCACCACGATCGAGCTGTTCCGCATCCAGGGCGGCCTCTACCTGAACATCCAGACCCAGCCGTCGTTCCTGCTGCGGATGTACCTCACCGGCGAGATGACGTTCGGCAGCGGCAACGCGTCGCTCACCTACGGTGCGGTCACCGGCCTGCTGGTGGTCTCGGGTGAGCCCGGGTACTTCGGGGTGGCCGGCACGATCACGGTCGCCTCCGGTGCGGGCATCGGGCTGCCCGCCGCCACCGGCTTCCAGGCCAACGGCAGCGTCAACATCACGTTCAACACGACGCTCAAGGACCAGGTCTTCCGGATCCCCACCGACTTCCTGCCGCTGCTGCGGCCCGGCGACCCCACCGAGATCGTCATCTCGAAGGCCGCCCCCGGACTCGACGGGCAGCCGCGGCCGTCCGCCCCCGCCGAGGTGTACGCGGCCGTCACCGTACAGGCGCACCTCGTCATCGGCGGGTTCGTCACCCTCGACGGGTACATCCGCATCACCGCGGCCGGTAGCGGTTCCGGCGCCTACCTGGCCGTCGACGGCGCGGTCGGCGGGCGGATCGCCCTGCTCGGCGCGGTCTCCGGGCAGCTGCACCTCAAGGCCGGGTTCAACCCGGTGCCGTACGTGCTCGGACGCATCCAGCTCAACCTGACGGCCAACGAGATCCCCGGGGTCCGCTTCCTCGGCGAGTTCCGGCTGGACCTCAACACCACCAGCGACCCGCAGGCCGTGGAGACGTTCGCCCTCGACGCCAACGGCGCCTTCAAGAAGAACCCCGACGGCTCGCTGGCCGTCGAGGAGGTCACCCTGCTTCCGGGCATCCACCTCGTCATGCAGGGCGACCTCAACCTGCTCGACCAGATCGTGATCACCGGCAAGGTCGAGTTCACGGCCAACACGACCCCGGGCAACGAGTACCTGGAACTGCTGGTCGGCGGCGCCCTCAAGCTCGGCGCCCTCGGCGAGGTCACGCTGACCGACAGCGGCTTCCGGATCAGTCGGCAGGGGCTCGTGGCCAACCTGAACCTGAGCGTCAATCTCGGCGCGGCCATCGGGCTCGCCATCACCGGCACCGCCAGCGTCCAGCTCAACACCGGCAATGGCGTGGCCAGGCTGGGCACCACCGACATCGACCCCGGCTTCCGCATGCACATCGCCGCCTCGGTGACGTTCCTGGGCTTCGCGTCGGCGTCCGGCTTCGTGGACGTCGCCATCGACCCGGCCGGCTTCCTGCTCGGCTTCGGCCTCGACTTCACCCTCGGCGGCGCGCTGACCTTCCACGCCGAAGGCGGGGCGGCGGTCTACGGCGGCGCGCACCCCGGCATCGCCCTCAAGTTGGCGGTCAGCGTCAACGCCGACTTCGCGATCGCCAAGCTGAGCGCGTCCGGCCTGCTGGCTCTCAACACCCGCGGGATCGAGACCCTGGGCATCACCGCGCATTCGTTCCAGCTGGCCGTCGCCGGCCACATCGAGATTCTCGGCGTGCTCAACTTCGACGCGTCCGTCACGATCGTCGTCGGCAAGCTGCGGCCCACCGACACGACCCCGACCATCGGGGCCTGGTACTTCAAGGCGAACGCCGGCGTCGACTTCTTCGGGCTGGCCACCCTCAACGGGTCGATCTACCTGAACTCGGCCGGCGACTTCGACATCTCGCTCAGCGGCCGGCTGGTGCTCGGCTCCTCGTCGTTCGGGATCGTCGGCGACTTCAGCATCCGGATGACGTCCCAGCACCGCGCCGACGGCACCTACCTGCTCTACATCGGCGGGTCGGGCAGCGTCGAGGCGCGCCTGTTCGGCATCACCCTGGTCGGCTTCGGCGTGTCGTTCGGCGTCACCCTCGACACCCGGACGCAGGGCGCGGACGGCCGCGTCCCCGTCGTCATCGAGATCACGGTCAGGGTCAAGATCCTGTTCGTGACGGTCTCGAAGACGGCCCGGTTCACCCTCGGCTACCTCCAGCTGCCGCGGCCCGTCTACCTCGCCGGCGACGCCGGCAACGCGCGGACCTGGTCGGGCGGCGTCCTGTACCTCAACGTCGGGACGCGCGCCGCCCAGCGCAACCTGGCGGCGTCCGCGGCCAACGAGCCCATCGACGAGTCCTACATCGTCGAGCAGATCGGCGGCACGGCCGGCGACGCCACGATCAAGGTGACGGCGTTCGGGCGGACCGCGACGTACGACCACGTGACCTCGATCGTCGGCGACTTCGGCTCGGGTGCCGACGGCCTCGTGGTGCGCGACAACGTCGCGGTGCCCGTCACGCTCACCGGCGGCGACGGCGCCGACGTGTTCGCGCTCGGTGGCACCGGTGGGGGCAGCCTGGACGCCGGCGACGGCGACGACATCGTGACCGTCACCAGCACCGCTGCGATCACCGTGATCGGCGGCCTCGGCGACGACTACCTCGAACACACCGCCGGCGCCGGCACCGTCACGTTCACCGGCGGCGTCGGGTCCGACGTCCTCGTCGGCGGTAACCCGGCGGACGTGCTGCGCGGCGAGGGCGGCGACGACGAGGTGCGGGGCCTCGCCGCCGAGTACAGCGGCGGCGCGGGCAGCGACCTGCTCGTGCTGACCCTGGACTCGCCGCGCGTCCCCACCATCAGCGGCGGCGAGGGGCTCGACCCGGGGACCACGGTCGAGACCGACACCCTGCAACTCACGCTGAGCGGCCTCGCCGACACCCTGACGATCCAGGACGCCGGCGCCGCCGCCCTGATCCTTCGCCTCAACGGCGTGAACCGCCCGACGACCGGCCTCGAGGTCGTGGACGTCTTCGCGCTGGCCGGCGGCGATCGGGTCACCGTCGAGGAGCTCCCGGCCGACGCCGGCCTCACCGCGCTCACCCTCGACCTCGGCGCCGGCTCGGCCGACGTCGTCACCGTCCACGGCACGTCCGGCGCCGACACGCTGGCGCTGACCTACGACAGCACCCGCGCCGACCGGCCGCAGCCCGAGGTCAGGCTGGCCGGCGGCCGCTACACCCTGTGGATCGACAACGCCGTCCGGGCCGACGGCGACGCCCTGATCGTGGACGGCCTCGGCGGCGACGACACGCTCTCGGCGGCGGCGCTCGGCGACCGGGCGACCCCCGCCACGAACCGCATCGCCGTCACCCTGCGCGGCGGCGCCGGCCACGACACGCTCGTCGGCTCCCCGTTCGACGACGTCCTCGACGGCGGCTCCGGCGACGACCGGATCACCGGCGGGTACGGTCGCGACGCGTTCGCGGACGCCTCCGGCACCGACACCCTCGTCGAGACCTTCGACGCCGACTTCGGCCTCTACGACAACCTGCTCGTCGTCGGGGTCGTCTCCGGCACGAACTTCAGCTCGGGGGTCGCGGAGACGCTGACCGACGCCCAGGGCGTCCGGCTGTTCGAGAAGGCCGAACTGACCGGCGGCACCGGCGCCAACACCTTCCTGATCGGGGACGCCGACGGCACCGTCGCGATCCCGGCCGCCCGCGACGCCCAGGCCTGGACCGGCGAGGTCCGGCTGTGGCCGCTCGCGGGCGACGACTACGTCCGCGTCGAGTTGCGGGGCGCCGGCGCCGCGCAGGTCCACGTCGACGACGTCGCCGGCGCCGACCTGCTCGAGGTCTACGGCACCAGCCTCCGGGAGGACCTGATCGTCGACACCGACGGCGACCGCAGCCGGATCACCCAACTCGCCATCAGCGAGACCGACGTCACGACGACCAGGGTCGTCATCCGCCACCGGGGCATCGACGCCGTGACCCTCGACACCGGCGCCGGCGGCGACCGCGTCGCGCTCCGCGCCATCGGCGTCCGCCACACCGTGTACGCGGGGGTCGGCGACGACACGATCGCGGTCGGCTCCGCCGCGGGCGTCGGTGCCACGTTCACGAGCTGGCCGAACGCCGGTGGCACCGTCGACGCGATCCTCGCGCCGCTGACCCTCGACGGCGACGACCGGTCCGCGGCCGCCCTGGCCGGCGTCGACGTCCTGACCGTCGACGACACGGCCGACGACCCCGACGGCTCGACGTTCAACACCGGCACCCTGACCGCGACGACCATCACCGGCCTCGACATGAGCGACGGGATCGGCTATCTGGCGTTCGAGAGCCTCGCCATCGCGCTGGGCCACGGCGGCGACACCTTCACGATCGTGAGCACGCACGCCGGGCCGTTCCGGCCGACGACGCTCGCCACGGGCGACGGCGCCGACACCGTCCGCGTCCAGTCGGTCGCCGGCCCGACCTTCATCGACACCGGCGCGGACGCCGACACCGTCCGGGTCAGCTCGGCCCTGAGCGGCCCCGGCGACCTCACCGGCATCGACGCGCTGTTGACCGTGACCGGCGCCGAAGGGACCGGCGACCGGCTCGTCGTCGACGACGCCGCCACCGGCACCGACGCGATCGGCGTGGTCACCGACCACTCCGTCGAGGGGCTCGGCATGGCCATCGGCGGCTCTGCCGCCCCGAGTGACCTCGTCCAGGTCGTGACGGTCCTGAACGCCGCCGACGGCCGGTTCGTCCTGCGGCTGGCCGACGGCCGCGCCACCTGGGCGCTCGACTTCGACGCCTCCGCCGTTGCCGTCCAGGCGGCCCTGGTGTTCCTGCTGGGCGCGGGCAACGTGGTCGTGTCGAAGGCCGGCGGCCGCTGGAGCGTCCGGTTCACCGGTGCCCTCGCCGGGGCCGCGGGCCGCGCCACCCCGATCGCGGCGGTCGAGAACGTGAACCTGCTGCGCGACCCGACGCTCGACCCCGTCGTCACCGGCGTGACGTCGATGAGCGAGGGCCGCCTGACCCACACCGGCTTCGAGTTCCTCGACGTGACGCTGGGCGGCGGGAACGACGTCCTCCACGTCGACTCCTCGGTGCCCGGCACCACCACCGTGCGCCTCGGCGCCGGCGACGACCGGGCGTTCGTCGAGGGGCTCGGCGGGTCGGCGTCCGTCTTCGGCGACGCGGGCGACGACTGGCTGGTCGTCAACGCCGTCCCGGACGCCCCGGGCGCCAACCCGCTCGACCACCGGCGCCTGGCCCTCGACGGCGGGCTCGGCTCCGACTACGCCCTCGTCGGTACCTGGGGCACCGGCGACTCCCGGATCGACGTGACCGACAGCGGCCACGACGGCGGCACCAACGTCCTGGTCGTCAACGGCACGGCCGCCCCCGACACCTTCCTGTTCCGCCGGGCGCTGGTGGCCTCGCTGTCCGGCAAGACCGACGGCTGGTTCAGCCACGCCGAGCTGATCACCTACACGGCCGAGATCAACGGCTCGGTCGTCGTGAACGGCCTGTTCGGCGACGACACGTTCGCCCTCGACGACACCGCCAGCGCGATCACGATCAACGGTGGGGCCGACGACGACCACTTCCGCATCGGCCAGCTGCAGGTCGGCCCGGTCGTCGCGCCCGACCCCTACCCGACGATCCCGACCGGCGACCCGGAGTTCGGCATCCCGGCCGCCGAGTTCTTCAAGTCCGACCGCGGCTGGCTGACCCACGGGGTGTCGTTCCCGGCCACGATCAACGGCGGCACCGGCGACGACACGTTCGAGGTCTTCCGCAACGTCGGGCCGCTCACCCTGAACGGCGACGCCGGCGACGACACCTTCGTCGTGCGTTCGTTCATCTCCGACTCCCAGGTGAGCACCATCAACGCCGGCACGGGCAGCGACTACATCGAGTACGCCGCCAACGCGCCGGTCGCGATCGACGGCGGCACCGGCAACGACCTCGTCGTGGTGATCGGCACCGCGGCACCGGACACGTTCGTGCTGACCGACTCCGGCGTCTACGGCGCGGGTCGTTTCGTCGGCTACGTCAACGTCGAGCGGCTCAACCTCTACGGCATGGAGGGCGACGACCGCTTCTTCGTGCAGTCGACCCACCCCGCCGTTACGACCCGCGTCTTCGGCGGCCTGGGCAGCGACACCGTCGAGGTCGCGGGCGCGGCGCCGGCCGTCCAGGCCAACGACCTGCTCGGCCACACGGGCCTGGTGTCGATCGAGTCGGCGACGGCCGGCTGGGACGGCGTCCCGATCGACGGCATCGCCGCCGAGATCCTGGACGCCGACGCCCCGGCCCTCGTCGTGGCGCCGGTCGGCGGCTCGCTGGTCGTCGACGAGCGGAACCGCACCCTCACCCGGCAGCTCCTGGTCCGCCCGACGCTGCCGCCGGACGCCGTCCTCACCGTGACCGTCCAGGCGCCCGCGGTCGACCCGACCTCCCCGAGCCGGAGGCGCGCGGTCCAGTTGTCGGCCGACGGCGTCCACTGGAACACCACGGCGACGCTGACCTTCGGCGTCGGGAACACCACCGAGCAGAGGGTGTGGGTGCGGGCGTCCTTCGACGTCGCGCCCGAGGGCGAGGCCGGCTACGTGCTGCAGACGTTCGTCACCACCTCGTCGTCGACCAGCGCGTACGCCGGGCTCGTCGTCGGGACGCTCGGGGTGCGGGTCGTCGACGCGAACGCCCCCGGCGTCGTCGTGGCCGATGTCGCCGACGGCGGCCTGGTCGTCGTCGAGCCCGCCGGGGCCGGCAGGGGCACCTCCGCCACCTACACCGTGTCGCTGGCCCGGACGCCGCTGGGCGACGTCACCGTGCGCCTGGTCGCGCCGGCCGGCGTCCTGCTCGACGGCGCCCCGACGCTCGACCTGGTCTTCACCACCGCGAACTGGGCCACCCCGCGGACCGTGACCGTCACCGCGGCCGGCGACGGCACCGTCGAGGGGACGGTCCTCGGGCTGATCACCGCCACGGTGACCGCGGCGGCCGTCGCCGGGGTCGCCGGCGTGACCACCGAGGCCGCCCTGACCGGCTCGGTGGCCGGCGGCACCGGACGCGACGACGAGGTGATCGTCGAGCGCACGTTCGCCGACGACAGCCTGCGCGGCTTCACCCTGGAGATCACCGGCGGCACCGGCGCCGGCCAGGTGCGCACCGTCTGGACCAACGCCGGTGCCATCATCACCGTCGACACGCCGTTCGACGTCCAGCCCGACCCGTCCAGCACCTACCGGCTGATCGGCTCCCTGGGTGCCGTCGGCGCGGACGTCGCGGTCGAGACCTGGGACGCCGACACCCCGCAGGTGATCGTGGTCGAGTCCGGCGGCACGACGCGGCTCGTCGAGGACGCCGCGGGCACCGAGTACGGCGCCACCGACACCGTCACCGTTCGGCTGTCCCAGGCCCCCACGGCCAACGTCACGATCCGGCTGCGCGCCCTCGCGACCCCGTCGCTCGAAATGCGCGTGGCCAAGACCGACACGAACTGCGGCATGACCGCCGGCTGCGCCCTCGTCCAGGTCGAGTTCGTGCCGGCGGCCGGCCAGAGCCTCGACGGCGCCGACCTGCTGCTGACCTTCACCCCCGCCAACTGGTCCACCCCGCAGGTCGTCACCCTGCGCGCCAAGGCCGACGCGTTCGTCGACGGCTCCGACCTGCAGAGCTTCCCGGACCGCGCCCGCCGCACCACCGGCGTCCAGGGTCCGCTGTTCGTCGCCGGCGGCGAGGACGACCACCCGCCGGTCGACCTCACCCTGACCGCCTACCTGCCGATCATGCTGCCGGGCGAGCGCTCCGGCCACCCGCTGCCGGTGTCCGCGGTCACCGCGGACGCGATCGAGGCCGCCCAGGTCGACCGCCTCGTCGTCCACAACGAGGGCAGCCCGGCCGCCGACACCGGCACCCTCACCTCCGGCCGGCTCACCGGACTCGGCATGGGCGCCGGTGGCATCGAGTACGACGGCTTCGAGGACCTGACGGTCCTGCTCGGCTACGGCGCCGACACCTTCACGGTCGAGGCCACCCACGCCGGCACCACGACGATCGACGCCGGCCGCGGCGACGACCGGCTGACGGTCCGGACGATCGCCGGGCACACCCGGCTGCTGGGTCGGGCCGGCGCCGACACCTTCGCGATCGGCAACAGCGCCCGCACCCTCGACGACCTGGACGCCCTGCTGGTGCTCGACGGCGGCGAAGGCACCGACGTCGCGACGCTCGACGACTCCGGCGACCCGGCCGACGACCCGAACCTGGGCTGGCTCACCCAGACCACGCTGACCGGCCTCGACCTGGTGGCCCGGACCACCCCGGACGCCCTCGGCCGCCCGCTCGACCAGTTGTTCTCGGTCACCCGGCCCGTCTCCGGCGCCTTCACCCTGCTGCTGTCGCAGGTGGTCGACGGCGTCACCACCGGCATCGGCGCCCTCACGTTCGCCGCCACCGAGACCGCCGAGGCGATCCGCGCGGCCCTGCAGAACCTGCTGTTCCCGCAGACCGCGGGCGCCAACCCCGGCGTCTCCCTGACGTGCGGCACCGGCGGCCTCACCGCGTGCGCCGCGAGCGTCTACGTGTGGGAGTCCGGCGCCGACCTGCTGATCGGCTTCCGCGGCGAGACCAACGCCGACCCCGCCCGCCCCGTCCGCATCATGCTGGACGCCCTCGGCGCCGCCGCGCCGGCGGCGGACCGGAGCCGGCGCGACGGCGTCCACTACGACGGCCTGGAGACCCTCAACCTGGCCCTCGGCGCGGGCGCCGACGTGCTCAACATCCGCGGTACGCGGCCGGTCACCAACGTGGCGTTCGGCGCCGGCGACGACCGCGTCTACGTGTCGTCGCGGGCCGACGTGCGCCTCACGGGCTCCTCGGCCCAGACCCACCCCGAGTTCCTGCCGGGCGACCTCGACGCGATCGCGGGCACCCTCAACCTCGACCTCGGCGACGGGCGGCACACCCTGCTGATCAGCGACGCGGACGCCCTCGTCGGCGACGGCACCACGGCGCTCCCGGTGCTCGTCACCGACGACGCGGCCGCCGCCCGCGCCCGCGACGCCGCCCTGGACGCCGACGGCGAGATCTTCGTCGTCGGCCTGGCGCCGGCCGGCATCGGCTACCGCACGTCGGCGTCCGGCACCCTCGCCGACGGCGTCCGGCTGTGGAGCGGCGACCTCGCCGACACCATCACCGTGGACGGCGCCCACGAGCGCGCCGGCGTCCGCACCACCACCTGGCTGAACACCGGCCTCGGCAACGACCGCGTCACCGTGGCGCTGACCGCCGGCCAGGACGGCTTCCTCGTCCTCAACACCCAGGGCCCCAACGACAACGTCCTCGACCTCGCCGAGAATCTCGACGACGGCGACGAGCCGGTCGTCCCGGACGCCGTCCAGCAGATCGTCGTCACGCGCGGCACCACGCAGTGGACGATCGACGCCGGAGACTACGTCGTCTCCTCGCGGCGCGACATGGTCGGCCTGTTCGACTCGCTGCGGCCCGGCGACGTCGTCACGGTGACGCTGCGCCTCACCTCCTGGGCCGAGCAGGCGACCGGCTCGTTCACCTTGCCTGCCGGCTGGGTCGCCTACCGGGTCTGGGTCAACGGCCGCCTGCTGGCCCCGACCGAGGTCACGCGCACCGGCGACACCCTCACCTTCGCCACCGACCCCCAGCGCGACGCACGGACGGCGCACGTCGTCGTCGAGGTCACCCGGCAGACCATCGAGACGTTCACCATGCCGGCCACCGGCCCGATCGGCGCCGTCGCCGACGACGACGTCGTCCACGGCGAGGCCTCGACCAGCCCGCTCGTGATCGTCGGCGGCCAGGGCGCGGACCAGCTCCACGGCGGCACCGGCGGCGACCTCGTCATCGCCGACCGCGGCCGGGTGCTGTGGTTCACCCCGGGCCCGGTCCCGCTGGCCGGCCTCGGCGGCGCCGAACTGACCGCCGAGCAGATCGCGGCCCTCGAGGCGGTGGCCGTGGCGGTCTCCGGCAACGGCGGCCCCGGCGACACCACCGACGGCGTGGCCGGTCGCCTCGTCGGCCTCGTCGTCACCCTCGACCCCACCGTCGGCGGCGACGACGAGGTCACCACCGGCACGGGCGGCCCGGACATCGTCCTCGGCGGCGCCGGCGGCGACACGATCGTGACCAACCGCGGCGAGAACGGCACGGCCGACGGCACGGCCCTGGTGCTGGCCGACCACGGCTTCCTCGACTACGTGCTCCTCGACGGCGACCCCGCCGACCTCGACCGGGTCTGGTCGACCGACCTCGCCCACGGCGGCGCCGACGACGTGACCACCGGACGCGGCGACGACGTGATCGTCGGCGGCACCGACGGCGACGAGATCGCGGCGTCCGACGGCTGGAACATCGTGCTCGGCGACAACGGCCGCTTCACCGCGGTGCCCGCCGAGACCCGGCACTGGGGGAGCCTGCCGATGGCGTCCGGACGCCTCGAGACCCGCGAGGCCACCATCGGCGGCGCCGACACGATCACCAGCGGCGCCGGCGTCGACGTGGTCGTGGGCGGCGCGGCCGGCGACGACATCCGCACCGGCGACGCGGCCGACCTCGTGCTGGGTGACCACGGGTCCGTGGTCTGGGCCGTCCGGGCGGGCGCGTTGCGGGTCGTCGAGCTGGCGGTGACCGACGACGCGGTCGGCGGCAGCGACACCATCCGCGGCGAGGGCGGCGAAGACGTCCTGATCGGCGGGGCGGCCGGCGACCGCGTCGACGGTGGCACCGGGCGCGACCTGGTCTTCGGCGACAACGCGAGGCTCGACCGCACGGCGTCCTACGGCGACCACACCAGCCCGCGGTTCCGGACGCTCACGGGCGCGCAGCTCTACGACACCTCGGTCGCGAACGGCGGGGCGGCGCTGGTCGACGGCACCTGGCGGCTCGACCCGGCCGGCGCGACGGCCTGGACCGACTTCCGCATCACCCTGCTCGACCACGACCTCGCCACGGAGACCGCCGCGACGAACGCCTTCGGCGACGACACGCTCGCCGGCGGTGCGGGCGACGACATCATCTTCGGCCAGCTCGGCGACGACACCATCTCCGGCGACGGCTCCATCGACGACTCCGTCGCGGCCCACCGCGACGACACCGGCCTGCTGGTCGTCGACCCGTCCGTCGAGGCCGCTACGGACGGCGACGACTACGTCGAGGGCGGCGGCGGCGCCGACGTGATCGTCGGCAACCTCGGCCGCGACGACCTGATCGGCGGCAGCTCGGGCCTGTTCTCGCTGACCACCACGGCCCAGCGCCCCGACGCCGGCGACCTGATCTTCGGCGGCGCGGGCACCGACATCGGCCGCAACGACGACACCGCGGGGCACGGCCGCGACTCCGACGCGATCGTCGGCGACAACGGGAACATCCTGCGGATCGTCGCGGTCAACGGCACCACCACCTACCGCACGTTCACCTACGACACCTACGGCGAGGGCCTGGCGAACCGCCTCCTGGTGCGTGCGGTCGTCCTACTCGACTACACCCCCGGCGGCCCGGACGCCGACCACGCGGCCCTGACGGCCGACGTGTGGGGCCCCGACGAGGTCCACGGCGAGTCCGGCGACGACACCGTCTACGCCGGCGGCGGCAACGACGTGGTGTTCGGCGACGCAGGCGACGACGACCTGATCGGCGGCTGGGGCCACGACTGGCTCTCCGGCGGCACCGGCACCGACGGCGTCCTCGGCGACGACGGCCGCATCCTGACCAGCCGCAACGGCCTGACCGAGCCCCTCAGCGGCGTCGGCGTCGCCAACGCGCAGCGGTCGATCGCCACCCCGGGCAAGATCCAGACCGCGACGATCTACCCGACCGGACGCCTCACCAAGGCCGTCGACCTCACCCCGTTCGCGCTCAACGGCGACCTGGCCGACCCGCTGTTCGTCCCCGCGTACGCCAACGACGTGCTGTTCGGCGGCTGGGACGACGACTTCCTGCACGGCGGGGCCGGCGACGACGCGGTCAGCGGCGCCGAGGCCCTGGCGACCTCGTGGGCGCCGACGTACGCCGGAGGCGTCCGGGAGACCGGCTGGAACCGGCCCGTCAACGACGGCACCCTGCTCGGCTACGATCCGGCCCGCGGCGCGTTCGTCCTCTACGACGAGTACGACCCGCGGCGCACGATCCTGCTGACCGGCACCGGCACCCTCGACAAGACCGGCACCGGTCTGGCCTGGTTCCTCAACCACGACGCCGCCGAGGGTCGTTTCGACGTCGTCGTCACCACCACCCGCACCGACGGCGACGACGCCCTGCTCGGCGACCACGGCAACGACTGGATCACCGGCGGCACCGGACGCGACACCCTGTGGGGCGGCTGGGGCAACGACCTGCTGAACGGCGACGACCTGCTCACCACCAACGGCGGCCTGAACGACACCCCCGACACCAACGCCTCCTACGAGGATCGCGCCTACGGCGGCGCCGGTCTCGACATCCTGATGGGCAACACCGGCGGCGACCGGCTCATCGACTGGGTCGGCGAGTTCAACTCCTACCTCGTCCCGTTCTCCCCGTTCGGTGCCGCCACGGTGTCGCGCACCCTGCAGCCCCAGCTGCCGGAGTTCCTGCTCGCGCTCGCCGGGTCCCAGGGCGCCGACCGCACCCTCGTCGGCCCCAACGACGCGGACGCCGCCCGGCTCGGCGAGCCGTTCGGCGAGCTCGGCATCGTGCTGCAGAAGGACGACGCCTGGTCCGAGCAGACCGGCGGCCCCCGCGACCCACAGCCCGGCACGGTCCCCGGCGGCAAGCGCGACGTGCTGCGTTCGGCGACGTTCGCGACGGCGTCCGGCCTGGACGGGTTCTTCGTCGACACCGGCGACTTCGCGGTGACCGGGGGAGCGCTGCAGGTCACGGCAGTGGACGCCGACAGCGACGCCGCCGCGGTGTTCTACGTCGACGACTACCTGCCGATCTACTTCGAACTCGCCGCCTCCGTCGCGGCCCAGAAGCCCACCGGCGGCTGGAAGGCCAACGCGTTCCTAATCTTCGACTACTTCGGGCCCAAGGACTTCAAGTTCGCCGGCATCGACGTGTCCACCAGCAAACTCGTGATCGGCCACCGGAACGCCGCGGGCTGGGTTTACGACGTCCAGGCCACCCCCCGCAGCCTCAAGGCCGGCGTCTACTACGACCTGCTGGTGGCGGTGAACGGCACGTTCGTGACCCTCAGCGTCAACGGCGCCATGGTGCTCACCCACACCTTCGCGCCCCGCCTCGTCGACGGCGTCCCCTCCGGGCTCAACAAGGGCATGGTCGGCCTCGGCTCGAACAAGGCGCGCGGCCTGTTCGACAACGTCCGGGCGCAGGTCCTCCCGCCGCAGGTCACCTTCGACCAGACCTGGGATCTGGCCGCCGGCACCGCCCCCCTCGCGTCCCTGGCCGGCACCTGGACGCCGGGCTCCGCGGGCCTCGTCGGCACCCCGGACGCCACCGCCCCCGCCCTCACCGTCGCCGACCTGGGCGTCACGCCGGCGGCCACGTCCTGGGTCGAGGTCACGGCGTCGGTCCGGACGGCGTTCCTCGCCGGCATCGTCTTCGACGCCTACTCCGACCACGAGTTCAAGTTCGCCGCCATCGACGTGGCCGGCGGGCGCGTGGTCTTCGGGCACGTCGTGGACGGCCGCTGGACCATCGACGCCGCGGTGTCCTGGACGCTGTCGGCCACGACGACCTACACGCTGGTGCTCACTCTCAAGGGCGCCTCCGCGAGCCTGCAGGTCAACGGAGCCCTGGCCCTCAGCTTCGGCTACAACGGTGGGGTCGTCGACGGCCGGGTCGGGTTGCTGGCCCGCGGCGGCCCCGCGACGTTCGTGAGCCTGCGGCTCCGGTCGTCCGACCTCGCCCTGGCCGACTGGACGCCGGCGGTGCTGACCGCGTCCGCATCACGCCGGTCGCTAGGCTGACCGGGTGATCCTCCGCCCCGGCCGCGCGCTCGCCGTGGCGCTGCTCGCGGGCACGCTGGCCGCCTGCGGCGCTCCCGCCGCGCCGTCGCCGACCGCCGCCCCCTCGGCGTCCACCGACCCCGTCGCGGCCTGCGAGGCGGTCGCCGACACCGTCGTGGCCGCCGTCGCCCGCACGGTCGCCGCCTACGACGGCGCGTTCCTGACCCCGGCCAGCCCCGGCGCCACCCCCACCGGGGTCGCCGCACCGAGTGCCGCACCGAGCGCCGCACCGAGCGCCGCCCCGTCGGACGCCGAGGCCCCCGCCGACCTGGCCGCCACCGTCGAGGCCGCGCGGGCGGAGGTGGAACGGCTGGGCTGCCCGGCGGGCGTCGTCGACGCCCGGCTCGCGCAAGGCCTGGCCGCGGTCGAGGCGTCCGGGCCCGTCGCCGCCGCGGTGCTGGCCCGGCTGACCGCCACCCTGCTCACCCGCCCCACTCCGACCCCCGGTCGGCTGCGGCCCGGCGACGACCTGGCGCTGGCGCTCGCGGCCACCCCGGCCGGCGGCACCCTCGACCTGGGCGAGGGGACGTTCGACCTCGCCGTCCCGCTCGTCGCGCTCGACGCCGTCACCCTGAGGGGGTTGGGCCGCGGCCGCACCGTCCTGCGCTCGTCGGCCGCGGACGCCGCCGTCCTCGACCTCGCGGTCGGCCGCGTCGAGCTGCGCGACCTCGACCTCGAGCTCACCGGCACCGCCGGTGCCTCCGGGGTGGTGGCGGGCTCGGAGGCGTCCCTCGTGCTGACCCGCGTCGGCGTCCGGGGGGCGCGCGGCGGCACGGCCGGCGGCGCGGGCGTCCTGATGTCGGCGACGGAGGCCGGCGGTTCGGGACGTGGCACCACGCTGGAGGTCACCGACGCCGAGTTCGCCGACAACGCGTGGGCCGGCATCGGCGTCACCGGCAGTCATGTCGTGAGCGTCGTCGGCGGAACGTTCCGCGGCAACGGGGCGTGCGGCCTCTGCTTCCTGGACGCCTCCGCCGGCTCGGTGTCGGCGTCCACGTTCACGGGCAACACCGTCGGGGTCGGGGTGACCGGCACGGCGCGGCCCACGGTGGTCGACGTGACGATCACCGGCGGCACCGTCGGCGTCCAACTGGAGGGCGACTCGGCGGCGACCCTCGACCGGGTGTCCGTGACGGGCAGCGAGCGCGCCGCGATCATCGTCGGCGCGTCGGCGTCCGGGGCCATCGGCCACAGCACCTGCCGGGGGGTGCCGTACGGCATCGTCGTCGCCGAGGGGGCGGCGCCCACCCTGGTCGCCAACGACTGCGCGGTGGCCCAGAGCCGGTGACGCGGCGTCGCTGACCGGGCACGGGGCCGTGGCGGGTAGACTGATCCCTCGTGGCAGCCGACGACATTCGCACCCAGATCGAGACGCTCGGTCGAACCCTCTCCTCGATCGAGGCGGTGCTCGACCTGCCGAAGCTGCGCGCCGAGATCGCCGACCTGGGCGAGCAGGTCGCGGCCCCCGACCTGTGGGACGACCAGGCCAACGCCCAGCGCGTCACGTCCCGGCTGTCGCGGCTGAACGCCGAGGTGGACCGGGTGACCAAGTTGCGCTCCCGGTTGGACGACCTCGAGGTCCTGGTCGACCTCGCCCAGGAGGAGGACGACGCCGCGACGCTGGCCGAGGCCAACCGCGAGGCGGCCGCCCTCCACGAGGAGATCACCGCCCTGGAGGTCCGCACCCTGCTGAGCGGCGAGTACGACGAGCGGGACGCCGTCGTGACGATCCGTTCGGGTGCCGGTGGGGTGGACGCCGCCGACTTCGCCGAGATGCTGCTGCGCATGTACCTGCGTTGGGCGGAGCGGCACGGGTACCCGGTCAAGGTGCTCGACACGTCCCACGCCGAGGAGGCCGGTCTGAAGTCGGTCACGTTCGAGGTCAACGCCCCCTTCGCCTACGGCACGCTGTCGGTCGAGGGCGGCACCCATCGGCTGGTGCGGATCAGCCCCTTCGACAACCAGGGTCGCCGCCAGACGTCGTTCGCGGCGGTCGAGGTGATCCCGCTGATCGAGGAGACCGACCACATCGAGATCCCCGACTCCGACATTCGTGTCGACGTGTTCCGGAGTTCGGGCCCCGGCGGGCAGTCGGTCAACACCACCGACTCGGCGGTCCGGATCACCCACCTGCCGACCGGCCTGGTGGTGTCGATGCAGGACGAGAAGTCGCAGATCCAGAACCGCGCCGCCGCGCTGCGGGTGCTGCAGTCCAGGCTGCTGCTGCTCAAGAAGCAGGAGGAGGACGCCCGCAAGAAGGAGTTGGCCGGCGACGTGAAGGCGTCCTGGGGCGACCAGATGCGCTCGTACGTGCTGAACCCCTACCAGATGGTCAAGGACCTGCGCACCGAGTACGAGGTCGGCAACCCCGACGCCGTGTTCGACGGCGACATCGACGGCTTCCTCGACGCCGGGATCCGCTGGCGCCGGCGGGCCGAGGCGGCGTCCGCCTGAGCGCGCGGGGTGCCGCAGATTCGGCCGGCGGCGTCCGGCGTGGCACACTCTCTAGAGTTTCCTGAGGGATTCTCAGGAACTGTCGATGACGGCAGGGAAGCATCGTGATCACATTCGAAAACGTCACCAAGATCTACGCCGGGCAGACGCGCCCGGCCCTGCGTGACGTCAGTCTCGACATCGACGCCGGCGAGTTCGTCTTCCTCGTCGGCTCCTCGGGCTCGGGCAAGTCCACGTTCCTGCGGCTCATCCTGCGGGAGTACCGGCCGACGTCCGGCGCGATCTACGTCGCCGGGCACGACCTCGGGCGGCTGCCGGCGTGGCGGATCCCGCGGCTGCGCCGCCAGATCGGCACCGTCTTCCAGGACTTCCGGCTGCTCCCCGGCAAGACCGTCTACGAGAACGTCGCCTTCGCGCTGCAGGTCATCGGCAAACCCGCCCGGGAGATCCGGCAGATCGTGCCCGAGACCCTGGAACTGGTCGGCCTCGGCGACAAGTCCGGACGCCTCACCGACGAGTTGTCCGGCGGCGAGCAGCAGCGCGTGGCGCTCGCCCGGGCGTTCGTGAACCGCCCCCCGATCCTCATCGCCGACGAGCCGACCGGCAACCTCGACCCGACGACGTCGGTCGGCATCATGAAGCTGCTGGACCGGATCAACAAGACCGGCACCACGGTCATCATGGCCACCCACGACTCGACGATCGTCGACCAGATGCGCAAGCGGGTCGTCGAGTTGAGCGACGGCGAACTCGTCCGCGACCAGAGCAAGGGTGTGTATGGCTACTGAGTTCCAGACGAACCCGGACGCCCTCGGCGTCCACCCGAGCGGAGGGGGAGTGCCGTGCGGCACACGCTGACCGAGGCCCTGTCGGGCCTGAGGCGCAACGTGACGATGACCATCGCGGTGATCGTGACGATGTGGGTCTCGCTGTCGTTGTTCGGCGTCGGGCTGTTGTCGGCCCAGCAGGTGGACCTCATCAAAGGCCGCTGGTACGACAAGGTGGAGGTGACGGTCTTCCTGTGCACCGCGGCCGCGCAGGGGCCGAACTGCGACCCGGGCAACGACGCCACCGAGGCCCAGAAGGCCACCATCCGGCAGACGCTTGAGAGCAACCCCGAGGTCGCGACCGTCGTCTACGAGACGAAGGAGGAGGTCTTCGTCCAGTTCCAGGAGGCCTACAAGGACTCCGCGATCCTGGGTTCGATGACGGCGGCCGACATGCAGGACAACTTCCGGGTCAAGCTGAAGAACCCGGAGGAGTACCAGGGGGTGGTCTCGGCGGCGAAGGGCCTGCCGGGGGTCCAGAAGGTGCAGGACCTGCGCGGCATCCTCCAGCCGCTGTTCGACTGGCTGAACCTCGCGCAGCTGGCGACCGTCGGCGCGTCCCTGCTGCTCCTCCTGGCGGCGGCGCTGCAGATCGGCAACACCATCCGGATGGCGGCGTTCTCCCGGCGCCGCGAGTTGGGCATCATGCGGCTGGTCGGCGCCAGCAACTGGTTCATCATCCTGCCCTTCCTGCTGGAGTCGCTGGTGGCGGCGCTGGCCGGGGCGGCGCTCGCGGTGGCGACCCTGGCGGGCCTCCAACAGTTCGTGATCGTCGGCCGCGCGGCGCCGGCGATCCAGACGATCCGCTGGATCGGGTGGGAAAACATCGGACTCACCGCGCTGGCTGTCGTCGCTGTGGCGGTCGTGCTCTCTACGATTCCAACGTTGATCGCCACACGCCGCTACCTGCGCGTGTGACCAAGACGTGGCCGCCCGGCCGCACAATCTGACGGAGGAATCCGACGTGGATGAGGCACCTTCCCCCCGCATCCAGTCCCGGAAGCTCGGCCTGCGGGTCGGAGTCGCCGCAGGCCTGCTGGCGCTGGCCGGCGGCCTGACGCCCACCCCGGTGGCCGCCGAGAGCCTGTCGGCGCTGCACGAGAGCGCCGCGGCCGCGGCCCGGCGGGCCGAAGCCGCCGAGGCGCGGGCCGCCGCC
>JAAYTZ010000053.1 GCA_012517965.1 Propionibacterium sp.
GACACCATCGACCAAGCCACCGGCACCACCCTGGACCAATCCTGGGCCACCCTCACCGAACTCCGCACCTGGAAACGCGACCTCACCCGCGCCGCCAAAACCGCCCAACTCACTACACCCAACAACCCCTGAAAACCGACCGAAACAGCAAGCCAGAGCACAAATCCGTCCCCCGGCCACCTGAAACTCAGGAGATGGGTCGCATGGGTTTCAATTCACCTTCGTGAGTGGGGTGCCCTGCACCCGCTTGATTTCCCGTACAAATTCGACAACAACGTTTCAATTCACCTTCGTGAGTGGGGTGCCCTGCACCTTCATCATGCGCTACGAACCCCCGGTGAGGCAGAAGCCGTTTCAATTCACCTTCGTGAGTGGGGTGCCCTGCACCTACCCACCCAGGTGATGGGGACAGCCCCGGCCGTGACGTTTCAATTCACCTTCGTGAGTGGGGTGCCCTGCACCTGAGCCCGTCGTGATGTTGCTGTACGACCCGAGCAGCAAGACGTTTCAATTCACCTTCGTGAGTGGGGTGCCCTGCACCAAGCTGGCTCGTCAAGAATGGCGGGCCAGAGAAAGCTTCAATTCACCTTCGTGAGTCCTGAGTTTCAGGCGTGTTGAGCGCGGTTTTGTGGTGTGGCTACGGGTTTTGGGGTGTTTTCAGGGGTTGGTTCGCGTAGTGACACACGCGGTCTTGGCGGCTTGGTTCAGGTCGCGTCGCCAGGCGCGGAGTTCGGTGAGGGTGGCCCAGGATTGGTCGAGGCTGACGCCGACGGCTTGATCGATGGTGTCCCAGGGGTGGGGGCGGATGATCCGGTAGACGCCGTCGCCGACCGGGATCGCCTGGAGGTGGCGGATCGCGTCGAGGAGTTGGCCGGCGGGGAGGCGGGTCCAGCGTTCCAACAGGCGGGTGACGAGCAGGGCGAGGAAGCAGACCGCGAAGTGGGCCTCGATATGGGCGGGGGTGCGGACGTACACGGGTCGCGTGTGGAGGTCGGTTTTCGACACCCGGAAGGTTTGCTCGATCCGCCACAGTTGGTGGTAGCGGTCCAGGACCTCAGCGTCGGTCAGGGTGGTTTCGCTGGTCCGGACGATCTGGAAGCCGTCGTAGACGGCTTCGGCGTCGGCTTTGGCTCGGTCGACGGTCAGGGTCGTGTCCCGGCTGGTGGTGATCTCGCCGGTGTCGGGGTTGATGGCTTCGGCGGTGATGTACTTCTTGACGCCGCGTTTGTTGGAGGCCCGGTAGCGGGCGATGTCGGCGGCCAGCGCCTCGGCGCGGGTGAGGATCTCCTCGCGGGTGTGGCGGTCCCGGGCCGCGGATTCGGCTGACCAGCGGGCCACGACCTTCTCGGGGACGGCTTTGGGGAGGTTGTCGATGCCGAACATGGTGACCGGCACCCCGCGGGTCAGGGTCATCGATTTGGTCTTGACGTGGTCGTCGCCGATCCAGCCTTCCGCCTCGAGCAGCCACTTGCGGAGCTTGGTGTCGGCGGTGCGGGCCGAGGCGGACACGATCCAGCCGTCGCCGTTCTGGGCCAGCGCCCCGAGGTTCGGTTTGGTGTTCATCGCCTTGTCGGCGACGACCACGATCCGGTCGCAGGCGAAGCTGGTCTTGAACTCGGCCAACACGTTCGGCAGGGTGCTGGTGTCGGGCACGTTCCCGTCGAACAACCGATACGACACGGGGATCCCGTCGGTGTCGAGGAACAAGCCGAGTTGGATGATCGGGTCGGGCCGGTTCTCTTTGGAATGGCCCCGCTGCCGGGTCGCGGCCCCCCGGCCGGCGGTCTTGCCCGGCGGGTCAGCATCCTCGTGGTCGATGTGGAAGAAGTAGTTCGTCACGTCGTAGTCCACCGTTGCCAGGGACGTCTTCGACCGGCCCAGCCCGGTAGAGGCGGCCTGCTGCAACGCCACCGTCAGGGCAGCGATGTGGTCCAGCGCCGGATACACCTTGGCCAGGTCCACCTCCGGGCCGCCCAACAGCCCGGGGGCGCGTTCCACGGCGGCTTTCTTCGAGCAGGGCCACACCACCCGCGAGCACACCAGGAACGACAGGACCCGGGCCACGTCGTCGCCCCAGCCGGCCCGCCGGCCGGCGGTCTTCACCGCCCGTTCGACACCGAGCCGTCCCAGCATGGCGTCGGCCAGCCACCAGCCGAGGTTCAACGCCGCCGCCCCATCGGAGGCCAGGGCGGTGTCGTAGCTGATCGTGCCGCGTTTCGCCTGCCGCTGCGCGGTCAACCGTTTCGCTTCCTGTCGCAGCTTGTCCAACGCGCCCGGGTCGGCGGCCAACAACACGTCGAGTCGGCCATGAGAAGCGATCGTCCGCTGACGCGGTCGGCCGTGCTCGTCGCGGTACGACTCGACGGTGTAGACGCGGGCTATCCCGTCACGGCCCTTCAACAACCTGACGATCACACCCCCAACCTACCCGACCCCGATACACCCCACTACGCGACACGCCACCCCGGGAGCGCACAAGATCCCAAGCCACAACATGAATGGAGACCTACATCACCTGAAACTCAGGAGAATGGCGGGCCAGAGAAAGCTTCAATTCACCTTCGTGAGTGGGGTGCCCTGCACC
>JAAYTZ010000054.1 GCA_012517965.1 Propionibacterium sp.
CAGGGCCCGCATCGCGGTGGTCTTCCCGGAGCCGGCCGGCGCGATCCCGACCTGGACCCGGGCCCCGGAGCCGGCCATCGCCCGCACCAGGGCGGCCTGGCCGGCGTTCAACTCGACCCCGTTCGCGGCCACCTCGAGCAGGGCGACGTCGACGGTGGCCGGGTCGACGACCCTCCCGTCGCGGCGGCCGGCGGCGGCGACGAGCCGCTGTTCGGCGTCCAGGATGCGCCGCGACGTGAACAACTGGGCCCCGGCGACGCTGTACACCGACTGCCCATCGACCCGCCGCAAGACGGCCGGTTCGCGGATGCCGTCGTCCGGGACGGCCAACGGCACCGAATGGACGCCCAGGGCGACGGTCACCAGTCGCTCCACCGTCGCTTGCAGTTGTTCGGTGGGGACGCCGTCGGTGCGGGCCCGGCGCTGGGCTTCGGCACGAACGTGCCAGGACTGCCAGGTCGCCCGGCTGGCCTCGACGGTGGCGACGATGGACGCCGCGATGGTGGTGTGCCAGGCGTCGTCGAGGACGGGGCAGGCGGTGCGGGCCGGGTGTAGGGCGGTGTGGATCATCCGGGCGATGCCGTCCGGGCCGCCCAGCACCTGTTCTGCTTGGGCCCGCCAGGTGGCGCGTTGCTCGGCCAGGGTGCGGGGTTCGTGCTTGTCCTGCCGGGTTTCCAGGTTGGCCTGCTGGGCCAGAGCCAGGGTCTCGATCGGGGTCGGCGGGCGTCCGTGGGTGGCCTGGAACGCGGTGGCCAGCTCGGCCTGGCGCTGCTCGATGGAGCGGCGGCGGGCCGACCAACGCCGGGTCAGGGCGGGGTCGACGCCGTCGATCTCGCGGACGGGACGGCGTCCGGCCTGGGTGATGCGGTCGACGAACTGGACGCCGAGGGCGTTCGCCAAGTGCCGTTCCAGGGCGGTGTTGTAGGTCTCTGAGGCGGTCACTTTGGCCTTGAACAACACCCGGCCGTCGATCGACAACCAGCGCCCGTCCAGGGTCTGCACCTTGTTCGCCACCGCGACATGGGAGTGCAGATCCGGGTCCCCGGCACGCGAATCGCGACGACGCCCCCACCTCCGCCACCAGCCCGCGGACGTTGACTTGCCGGACGCCTTGGGCGCCGGTCCGGGTGAACAGGGCGTGGGACTCGAGGAACGACAAGGCGTCCGCGACGGCGGCGTGGTGGGCGCGCTCGATGACCGCGGCGGTGGGCTGGTCGGCGAGCGCCCACAGGGTCGACACGGACTTGACCGGGGAGAAGGTGAGGTCGAAGCCGGCGATCGCGGTGGTCTGCGGCCGCGACAGCTTCGCGATCAACCCGGCCAGTTCGCGGGCGTCGACCGGGTCGCGGCCGAACTCGGCGCGGAAGAACTCCCGGCCCACCTCGCTGCGGATCCGGGCCCGCTCCTGGATTCCGACCGCCGAGCGGGCCGGCGCCCCCTCCAACAGGTTGTGCGCGGCCAGCCGTTTGGCCACCTCGACCCGGAACGCCGACACGTCCCCGGCGTGGATCTTGAACGGCGACCCCAGCCGGACCACCGCCAGGTAGTCGTGCTCGGTGAGCCCCGGACCGTGCAGGTTGGCCATCCGCTGCGCGGCCAGCGGGTGCATCCCGGCGCCGAACAGGGCCTGCATCTGCTCCGCGGTCACCACGTCGCCGGCGTCCAGGCCCTCCAGGCCGGCCATCCCGGACCCCAGCCACACCCCCGGCGACTCGCCGCGTTGGGCGTAGTAGGACGCCAACCCGACGTGGCCCTTCTCGGTGGAGTCCTGCACCGCCACCTGCCGGGTCAGGTAGTCATACC
>JAAYTZ010000055.1 GCA_012517965.1 Propionibacterium sp.
ACCTCTCCCGTAGGCCCAGCTTGCCCCACCTGCCGAGCCATCGTCAGTGCTGCCGTCATCAGGGATCACTCCTCCCCGCCCCCTTCACGGCACTGATCAGGACCTTCCTGGTGCCTTATCTAAGGTTGACACAGAGGGGTTCGTGGACCAGATAGAAGCCGAAGGACACCTGGCCGGCGTAGATCAGGAAGCGGGAGGTCAGGAGGCCGGGGCGTCCGGCGAGGTCCGTCGTGGCGGCGGCGAGCACGAGCAGGAGGAACGCCGGGACGTAGACGACGTCCGCGATGGACTGCGGCAGCCAGCGTCCGGTCGTGAGGAGCCACGTCAGCGCCACCGCCCCCACGCCCAGCGTGACGGGGATGCGGGGAACCAGCCCCCGCCTCACGGCCACGGCCGCCAGACAACCCAGCACGAACTCCCCTGACCGGATCAGAGGGTTGGTGTAGGCGTAGACCGAGGTGGCGTTGCCGGCCAACCCCATCGCGACGGCCACGGCCGACATGAGGACGAACCAGCCCCCGAACGCGACGATGAGCCGGCGCATCGGCCAGCGATCCCCGAGTCGGATGAGGAAGGGGGCGCACAGGTAGAAGAAGAACTCCACGCTCAGCGACCAGCTGACCGAGTTGATGCCGAAGGCGATCTCCCACTGGGGGAACCACGCTTGGACGAGGAGGACGTTGGCGATCAGCGCCTCCGGCGTCACCGGCATCACCAGCCGGGGAAGCAGAAGGGCGACGACCAGCATGACGAAGTGGCTGGGGTACACCCGGGCGAAGCGCCGCACGTAGAACTCGCGCGCAGGCAGCGAGGGGCGGGTGGACCAGGTGAGCACGAAGCCGGAGAGGACGTAGAAGAACGCCACACCGACGTACCCCTCGGCGAACGTCAGGCGCAGTGGCGCCCACTCGATGTGGCGTGCGAGGTGGAACAGGAACACGGCCAGGGCTGCGAACGCCCGCAAACTCGTCAGGCGGGGGAGGTCCTGGCCGCGGCCGCTCACCCCGGGAACGTGCGCGACCCCGTCCGACGTCACCGGTACCCCCCTGCTTCTGTCCGTTGCCGGGCGAACGATACTGGATCGCGCGCTACGTGCGGCCCGATGCCCAAGGTGGTCGAGACCAACGCCGCCGGCGGTCACGACGCTGCGTCAGCGTCCCTGGTCATCAACTGCGGCCCGCCTGCCCGCCCGGTGCGCACCAACGTGAGGTAGCCCACGAGACGCGCGACCCGGACGACCGACTGACGCGCCAAGGTCTCCCGGGACATGGCACGACGATCACGGACGGCTTGGACCGGCCACCCCACGACGTCCAGGACGAGTCGCCGTAGGCTGAGCCGGTCGCCGAACAGGTCCCGATGCCGGTGCCACACGATCACCTCCGACAGCCCGGCCTGATAGACCTTGCGAAGACGTGCACGAAGACCCGTGGTGCGCCGGAACCAGATGCGCATGGCCGGGGCTGCACCCATGCTGACCCCCGCCTTCCGCAATCGGAGCGCGAGTTCGCTGTCGTCATTGCCGTACGGAGGCATCGCCTCGTCGAACCCGCCAACCGTGACCAGGGTCTCGCGCCGGATGGCGAAGTTGCAGCCTTGCAGGGCCGCCGAGCCCCGCAACACCCAGGGGTTCAACACGGCCGCTTGAGGATCAAGCGGGTCAGTCAGTTCCTGGTTGACGCCCGCGGCCACCTCCCACTGCCCGAGCGCATCCCGGGCCGCGGACAGCCACCCCGGTTGCACCACGTCGTCACAGTCGCAGTACGCCAGCCCCACGCCCCGGGCGGCCTGGGCCCCGGCGTTGCGGGCGTGCCCGATGCCGCGCCGATCCGACGCCTCCACCACACGCAACGGCACAGGGAATCGCTGCCTCCAGCCGTCAACGACCCCCAGGGTGCCGTCGGTACAGCCGTTGTCGACGACCAGAACTTCCCACGAGAAATCAGCCTGCTGGTGCGCCAACGCCGCCAACTGACTGCCGATGACGGACTCGCCGTTCAAGACGCAGATGACGACACTCAGGTCAGGGCCATTCTCGCCGGTGGGAGACACCGGACGAGCGTAGCGGGGTCGAGCGGTTCGCAATGCCGGGTCTCGGCGCCGTAGTCTCCGGCCATGGTTGCGGGCGACATGTCTCATGCTCAGTCGGGATCGCCAACTCGCTTGAGCGGGAACACCGCTCCACCCCCGGCGAATCGCTGGGTGATCGGCACTGTGATCACCCTCGGTGTTGTGGCCTCGGTCAACCTGGCAATTCCGAGCGTCCGTGAGGACCACGGCATCTTCGCGTCCGTCGCTGAACGCCTCGTGGCAGGAGACCTGCTCTATTCGGGCGTCTGGGACAACAAGGAACCGATCTTCTACTACGCCCTCGCGTTGGGGCGGCTCGTGGACCCCGCCTTTGATCTCATGGTCGAGTTGGTGTGGATCGCACTTGCCGGTTGGGCGGTGCACGCGATCGTCCGCTGGCGCGGCGCCACGCAACGCGCAGCCCTTCTCGTCGGTGCGGGCCTTACCCCTCTGCTGCTCACAGGCGGCGTCACGGTGGCGGGGTACAGCCACTTACCCGGGACGGCGGTGACGCTGGCGGCGACGGCCTGCCTTCTCCGTGGCAAGCCCATGGCCGGTGGCTTCCTAATGGCGTCGAGCCTGTTCGTGAAGATCTTGGCGCTCCCGGTGGCGGGGCTCATCGGCTTGACCGTTCTGCTTGTCCGACGGGACCTGCGCGGCTTCTGGCGCTGGTGCCTGGGTGCGCTCCTGGCCGTGGTCACGTTCTCCGCGGTGCTGGCGGCCAGAGGCGAACTGCTGCCCTGGTTCGTGGCCCTGTACTGGAATGTGGCACATACCGGCACCGGTGGGGGCGTCCTGTCGAAGCTGGCCCGGACGTTCATGGGCCCCTCCACCTGGTCAGTGCCAGTGGTGCTGACCCTGCTGGTGGTATGGAACACCCGGTTCAGGCGTGAACGAGAGGGAGACCGTGCCCTGGGGTGGGGGACCCTCGCCGGCGGCATCGGTGGAGTCGTCATCGTTGCGCTGACCGGCCTGTGGACGCATCACACCCAGATCCTGCTGATCGGTGGCGCGCTCGCGCTCGCTCTGGCTGCCCCCCTCCAGCCCACGGCCCGGAGCGTCGCCGCGATGCTCGTCGCGACGATCCTGCTCGGCGGCGTCTCCCTCGGGAAACTGCAGGACGCCGCGTCCTCGCCGTGGACGCGCCTGAACGACCTCCGTACTGTTCAGCCCCTCAGCGCAGAACTGGCGACACGCGACGGGGTGAGTTCGTACGCCCGAGTGGGCTCCAACGATGATCGCGGACACGCCCTTGGGCTGAGGAACCTCAGCCTCGCGTGCCCCGCATTCCAGCAGTACGACTTCGACCCGCCCGAGTGGCTCGACGGCATCGCAGCCTGCCTGCCCACTGCCGATGCGATTCTCGTCGCCCCCAGCGTGGTGCACCAGGCGGGCGAACCGGACTGGAACAGCTACGTCGATCGGGTGGACGCGATCTTGCGCAGTTACCGTTGCGAGGAGTATGCGACGGGGCGGCTTTGCGTGCGTCCGTGACTCCTGCTACGCGTCCGTGTGCGCCCGATACCCCGGGGTGATGGCCGTCAACCCCCCCGGCGCATCGGCCAGCGAGCCCCGAGTCGGATGAGGAAGGGGGCGCACAGGTAGAAGAAGAACTCCACGCTCAGCGACCAACTGACGGAGTTGATGCCGAAGGCGATCTCCCACTGGGGGAACCACGCTTGGACGAGGAGGACGTTGACGATCAGCGCCTCCGGCGTCACCGGCATCACCAGCCGGGGAAGCAGAAGGGCGACGACCAGCATGACGAAGTGGCTGGGGTACACCCGGGCGAAGCGCCGCACGTAGACGCGCGCCGGCAGCGAGGGGCGGGTGGACCAGGTGAGCACGAAGCCGGAGAGGACGTAGAAGAACGCCACACCGACGTACCCCTCGGCGAACGTCAGGCGCAGTGGCGCCCCCTCGATGTGGCGTGCGAGGTGGAACAGGAACACGGCCAGGGCTGCGAACGCGCGCAAACTCGTCAGGCGGGGGAGGTCCATGCCGCGGTGGCCCGGCCCCGCGATGTGTGCGACCCCGTCCGATGTCATGGGCGCCTCCCTTGTCTCCAGCGCCGTCACGCTACTTGATACGTCACCGGCTGGGCATCACGAGCCAAGGGCTGGAAGCCTCGGACGCTGGTGGCGTGCTGCGGGCCGGCGTCCAGGCCCACGGCCGCTGCGGGCAAGCAGGGGTGCGGCCAAGTGGCGGTACAGTACCCGGCGTGCGAAGAATCGACTCACTGACTGGCTTGCGGATCTTCGCAGCCCTGGCAGTCTTCGCCTCGCATCTGCCCAAACCCCCGGGGCTGCCCGAGCCCATCCGCGTCTTCATGGCCTCCGGGTACAACGGCGTGACCCTGTTCTTCACCCTCTCGGGGGTTCGTCCTCGCATGGACATACGCCGAGCGACTCGGCACCCCGACGGCCGAGGGAATCCGGGACTTCGTCGCTGCGCGCATCGCTCGCATCTACCCCCTCTACCTCGCCGCACTCGCGTTCGCCGCTCTCCCGACACTCGGCCGCCTGCCCTGGTGGACCGGGCTGCATGTCTTGGCACTCCAAACGTGGAGCCCCGCCCTGGATGTCGCCTTCGGCCTCAACGGGCCCGGATGGTCGATCGGCGTCGAGTTCTTCCTCTACGCGCTCTTCCCACTCCTGCTGTGGGCCGTCCTCCGGATCCCACGACGAGCCTGGCTGTGGGTCGGAGTCGGCGCCGTCATCCTGCTCACCCTGGTGACAGGCTCTCTCTACCTCGCGCGGACCAACCTGCTGCCTTGGGCAGATCCCGCTTCAGCCCACCGTTGGCTCTACCGCACCCCGCTCACTCGCATCCCGGACTTCACCGTCGGGATCGTCATTGCGCTGATCGTCAAGAACAGCGGCAGCCAACGCTGGGCAAGCGCAGTTCAGTGGCTGTCAGCCGCCGCGTTGGTGGCGCTGATGAGCTCGGATCGCATGCTGTTCTCGATCATCTCCTGGGACATCGGCTACCTGATCCCGTCCGCCGCCCTGATCTGGTCGCTGGCCGCAGCACCCCACGCTCCGCTTGCGCGCCTGCTGAGCGCCCGGCCGCTCGTGCACGGCGGCACCATCAGCTACGCCTTCTACCTGTTCCACCAGCCGTTGATCCACGCCCTGCAGGCATCCTTCGGGGGGGGGGATGGGCGCATGGGCGGCCGGCGTGGCCATGACGTTGTTCATCGTGCTTGGTGTCGCGTCCGGCGCGCACCACGTGATCGAGGCCCCAGCGCAGAGGTGGCTGCGGCAGCGATTGTCAACTCCTCGGGCCGACACCATCGGCCCGCGCCCGGGCAAGGCCTGATCCGTGACTACGTGTGATCCATCGGCTACCGGGCGGTGACGGTCTTCTGCCACCCCTTGAGGACGTTCTTGAACCGCCGCGAGAGATAGTCCTCCCCCAACCGGTGCAGGCCCCAGGCGATCAGGGTGACGACCACGAACGTGATCCCCGTGGCCGCCCACCGGCCCACGAGCGGGATCAGCAGGTGCATCGCGATCGTGCTGGGGATCAGGTGCCCGATGTACAGCGAGTAGCTGATCTTGCCGTACCACTGCAGCGGCGGCAGCAGCAGCACCGGGGTCGTGCGCCGGGAGGCGACCGCGAAGAACCCCAGCACCACGCCGGCGACGATCGCCGCCTGGGCCCAGTCGTGCAGGATGCCAGCGGCCAGCGCGCCCAGCAGGCCCGTGCCGACCGCGGGCAGCCAGAACCTGCGGTCGCTGCGCGCCAGGTAGGCGAGCATGCCCGCCGCGAACAGCGGCGCCCACTCGGCGAGCACCACGTTCAGCACCACCTTGACCGGAGTGTCGACGTACTGCGGGTTGATGCCGCGGCTGGCCGGGCCCGCCCAGACCGCCACCGCGAGGGCGACCGCGACCCAGACGCCGGATGCCCACGCGACGACCCGTGGCGTCACCCGGCAGCGGGTGGCGACCAGCAGCAGGAACATCAGCACGTAGAACTGCATCTCGATCGCCAGAGTCCAGTAGACCTCGTCGACGTTCGGCACCAGGAACCAGCGCTGCACCATCACGTAGTTCAGCAGCCGGTTCGTCCAGCCGATGTCGGTGTGCGGCACCGCGAACGCGACCGACAGGATGATCGACATCGTCAGCGCGATCCAGTAGGCGGGGTACAACCGGGAGAGGCGCGACACCACGAAGTCACTCGGACGCCGCGCCCGCTGCGCGGTCATCAGGATCACGAACCCCGAGATCATGAAGAACAACTGGACGCCGTACGCCCCCCAGCCGGCATCGAACGGGGTGCGGGGGGCGTCCGGGTACTTCGAGTCGTAGCCGGTCGTGAGGTGGCTCAGCACGACCGCCACCGCCGCAAGGCCGCGCAGGCCGTCCAACTCCCTGAAGCGTTCGGTCAAGCGAGTAGCTCCTCTCTCAGGCCGGCCGCGGCGACGCGTCCGTAGGTGGCGGTCAGGTGGCCGTTGTCGAACCGCTGCGTGGCACCGCCCGCAAAGGCCGGCACGGTGCCGTCCACGCTGAACAACGAGCGCGTGTCGACGAACCCGACGCCCAGCCGAGCTGCGACGTCCGCGTCCGCGAGGTACTTCTCGACGAAGGTATGCGAAATCAGTGCCTCGCAGTCCCGGGGCCCACTGAACAGGGTCGCACAGCGGTTGATGTCGCGTCCCACCGGGTTGGCCGTCAGTAGCTCGGTGCGCGCGGCGTGAGGGGTCAGCTGTCTCAGCATGGCGTCGCGGCCGGCGCTCCAGGCGGGCGCCGCGTCCCCGGGCGCGCCCTTGGCGACACCCTCCCACGCGACCTCGGAGTCGAGGATGAGCAACAGGTCGGGCTTGACCTGCTCCACCAACCCCGGCAGCGCCGAGTGGGCCTGGGCGCAGTCGCGCTCATAGCGAGGCTGCGACGGCCAGGCGAGCGGAGCGGTGCTGACAGCGCACGAATACCAGCAGTACACCTGCACCGAGTAACCGGCAGGTTCGAGCGCCGCCCGCACCATGGGCAGCGACGCCGTCGCGTACGAGTCGCCGACCAGAAGTGCGCGTTTGGGCCCAGACCCGTAGATGCACCCGGCAGGGTCCAGCACGGTGGCCTGCAGGCAGCCGTCCGCTTCGGCGGGGGAGCGGTCCGCGAACGCGTCGTCCAGTGAGGGGGCCAGGGTCGGCCAGGTGGTCGCGGCCACGGCGTCCCTCAGCTGCGCCTGCAGGGCGGCGCCCGCCGGCCCAGCAACCCGGATGTCGGGAAGGCGCGACACGTCGCCCCCCACCTGGGTGGTGCCGGTGCTGATCCGGACGACCGCCCAGCACCCGATCAGCGACGCCAACACCCCCACCGCCGTGAGTGGCGCGAAGAACCGGACCGACGGGCGGAAGTCGTGGCGCCACCGGGCCCAATCGGCGCGCTGAGCGTCCCCCTTCTGGCCTGACAACCACGGCGACCGGTGAAGCGGGCCCTCGAACAGGAAGAAGCTGCCTGTCGCGAAGATGACCCCGATGCCCATCAGGCCGACCTTGACGACCCAGTGCGAGGGCAGCAAGGCCGCGCCGAAGATCGCCACGGGAAAGTGCCACAGGTAGAGGGAGTAGCTGATTTCGCCGAAGAACTGGGACACCCGGTTGGTCAGCAGCGGGACGTGGCGAGGTTCACGGCCGATCCCCGCCACCAACATGAGCGCACTGAAACCCACCGGGAGGACCGCCCACGGGAAGGGGAACGGGGACGTCTCCGTGATGAGGGCCATGGATGCCACCGCACCCACCAACCCGAACCAGGAAAGAACCGGGCGGATGGCGTCCGGAAGTCGGGCCCACCATGAGGCGGTCGTGGCCAGGATGGCCCCCACGCCGAGCTCCCACGCGCGGGTCCAGGTGGAGAAGTAGGCGACCGTGGGGTTTGCGCGGGTCTCGAACCACGCCCAGGCCAGCGACGTGACGATGACCAGGCCGATCAGGACGGTGGCGACCTTGCGTGTGGTGAGCGGTCGGGAGTGCAGGCCCCGGTGGATCAGCAGCAGGAGTGCCAGCAGCAACCACGGCCAGACGAAGTAGAACTGCTCCTCGACCGCCAGCGACCAGTAGTGCTGCAACGGCGACACGCCGGAGCCTTGCGCGAAGTAGTCGGTGCCGCTGAACGCGAACCGCCAGTTGGCGGCGAACAGCAGGGACCAGAGCCCGTCGGTGGCCACCTCGACCGTGCGGGACCGGAGGAACAGGAGCGCCGACACGCCGACCGTGACCACGATCACGAGCGTGGACGCCGGCAGGATCCGTTTGATGCGCCGTTTGTAGAACCTGGCGGCGCTGATAGAGCCTGTCTTCTCGTACTCGCGCAGCAAAATGCCGGTGATCAGGAAACCCGAGACCACGAAGAAGACGTCAACCCCGGCGAACCCGCCCGTCGGAGTGCCCAGGGTGTGGTTGACGAGCACCGCCAGCACTGCGAGCGCCCGGATGCCCTGAATGTCGCGTCGCGTGCCGGGCGGATCGGGGATCGGCTTGAAGACGCGCGCCCAGAAGCCGCGTTCTGTGGCAGGGGTCGGCATCGTTCCTTCGGGGCTCGACAACAGGACGACTCAGGGTAGCAACCGGCGTGGGGCGGAGTGCGTGTGTCCGGCGCTCAGGTATCCGTCTCCAGCAGCCCGTGCGCGACGAGGTCCGACAGGAACCCCTCGACGCTCGCGCGGATCGACTCGGCCGGCTCGCCGGTCGCCGTCGCCACCTCGGCCACGGCGTCCAACCCGGAGCCGGCGGCCTGCCAGATCAACGAGCCCACGGCGTCCAGCACGACGGGCGTGCCGTCCGGCACCACCATCACGTAGAGGTGGGGGTCGGCGTTCAGGATCTCGGCCCCCGCCACCCAGGCCACGTCGTCGGGAACCCGGTAGCGCACGCGTCCGACCTCCTTCGCCTCAGGGCAGGGTGACCCGGGCCGAACAACGGTAACCCACCCGCGCAGGGTCCGTCGTCGCGGGTCGCGTTGGGTCGCCGGTCGCGACCAGGGGATGGTTCTGCGCCGGTGTAAAGGATCCGTATTGTCCCGGTCTCGGGTGCGAAAACATCCCCGGCCTCCACGGACGACGATCGCTAGCGTGCCGTCTGGTGAGGTCTCTCTGGTCGTGGGTGGCGGGAGAGGGCCTCTTCACAAACTGCCGACGCGCGCGGCGATAGGGGATTGAGTCAGGGCGCACTTCAGTGCAGGGCCAGCCCTGCCAGGCGGGGCACGATCACGTCGAGGAGTGCGTCGAGCTCCGCCGCGCACGCAGCGGCCGCCGCGGGTCCGCGTCCGAACGGGTCGGTCACGTCGGTGTCCGCGCGGCTGGCGCGTCCCACCCGTGTGTCCGCCACCAGGTCGGCCAGGGAGAGGCCCGGGTCGGCGCCCGCCAGCGTCCGGGCGAACTGGCGCAGCGTCGCCACCCGACGCACCGCCCGGGGCCAATCGTCGAGCAGGAACTGGCGGTGGGCCGCCTCCGCGGTGAGCAGCAGATCGGAACGGTCCACGAGCTCCCGGTCGAGCCGCGACGCCCGGAACGAGGCCGTCGATGCCCCCCGGCGCTCGGCCTCGACCGCCATCTCAGGGCACATGGGCCGGCCGGTCAAACCCCACGTGCCCGCGCTGAGCACGCTCACCCCGGCTGCGCCCGCCTCGGCGAGCCGATGGCGGGCCGTGACCTCCGCGTACGCCGAGCGGCAGATGTTCGCGGTGCACACGAACGTGACGATCACGCGTCCACCCCCTCGCCCCTCACGGCATGCTGATGCGGGCCACCAGGCCCCGGTGGTCGCTGCCGTCCACCTTCACCGACCAGACTGCGTGCGCCTGCACGCCGCCGCCCACCAGGATGTGGTCCAGCCCCACCAACGGTAACCCACGGCGCGCGGGGAAGGTCGGCAGCCAACCGGCCCCCGCCTGCACCGCTGCATCGGCGAGGACTGCATCCGCGAGCAGTCGGCGCAGGGGCTCGTGCTCGAGGGTCGCGTTGAAGTCGCCCGCCACGACGATCGGCCCAGCCGTCCAGCCCGCTGCGACGTCGCCCACGGCGTCCAGATCGGCGCGCCAGGCGGCGGCGTCCCGGAGCGGGTTCGTCGTGTGCACCGCCACGAGGGTGAACGGTCTACCCGGACCCGGCACCCGCACGACGAACCGCGCACCGCGTCCGGCCGCGCCCGCCGAGGAGGCGAGCGGCTCGAGCGGGAACCGGGAGAAGATCGCCGACCCCTCCGCGCCCCACGGCGCCTGGCCCGCGCTCATCACGTGCGGACGACCGGTGGCAATGCTGCTGACGCGAAGCCGGGCGAGGGTCGGCTGCGGCACCTCCTGCAGCACCACCACGTCGGGGTCGTGCCGGGCCACCACAGAGGCCAGCGCGTCGACGTCGGCGCGTCCGTAGTACAGGTTCGCCGTGAACACCGTGACCTGCGCCGGTCGCGGCGGTGGAGCGGGACGCGGCCAGTAGGGGACAGTCCAGAGCGCATGGACGCCCACGGCGACGAGGGCCCCCAGCGCGGCGACCCGCCGCAGCGTCCCGCCGGCCAGCACCAGCGCCGCCGAGGCCGCGAGCCAGACCACCGTGCCGTAGGGGACGAACGCCGCAGCCGCCGCCAGCCCCGGGTGCACCAGCTGCACCCCCGGTGCGGCTCCCAGCGTGAGGAGCAGGGCACCCGCCGCGACCAAACCCCAGCCGAGGGTCGCCCACCCCCGGCGGCGCCGGGGACGCCCACGGTGGCGTCCTGGCACCCCGGCGTCTTCTGGGGGGCGAGCGAGCGGCATGGCACCTCCTCGGACATGGTGGCTGTCGATCTCTCAACGAGGCGGCGGGCCGACACGGTGCAGCCGAGGGGATTCGAACCCTGACCCCCCTCCTGCAGGCCGTCGCCGACGTCGAAGCCACGGACATCGTCCCACGGCAGGGTCCAGGATGCGGGCGCCCAGGAGCACAATCTCATCCGCCGCCGACAGGTCCCCGTGCGGGCTTCGCGGGTTCGCTCTCACTCGAGTATCTGGCCGATCCCCAGATGCTCCGCCCCTCTCACCCACCCGACGCTCCGCTGGCGCCCGCACCGGTGGAGCCCAGAGCCGCAGCCGTTCGGGAGCCCTCGTCGGCACGTGTCGCACCCATGGAACCGACGATCAGCCCCGGGACGGTCCTGGACGGCCCCTCCATCCTGACGTTCTGCCGGGCCCGTGACCTCGGTGCCGCCGCAGCGACCGGCGATCCGGCGAACCCGCCCGAGATCCTCCGGGGGGGTCGACCCATCGCGTTGGCCGCAGCTGGTCGTCAAGGGGCGGCAGGCCGTGACCGACTTGGTCGGCTCGGTCATCCCGATGGTTTTCGCTCCGACGAGACGAAACACCGAACGCTGCGGACACCCGCGGTCAGATGTTCGTCGAACGGGACTGCTGCGGCTTGTGAAGATGGGTTCGTCGCGTGGGGTCAGCTGGTGTCGAGGGACAGCGAGTGTCGTGAGGGCGCCGGCGAGTAGTCCGGCCCAGGGGTGGTGGGTGGCGTACCGCAGCCGGGTCTGCCGTGCGCCGCGGACGAGCCGGGCGCGGATGGTGTAGACCGGTGCCGGAGCCGGCGGGGTTCCCATCGGCGAGCGTCGTTGTCGTGTAGGGCGAGGAGTACCGATGGCAGCGTCACGCATTCATGGGTGCACCAATCCCTCAGCTCGATGGCCAGCCCGGCGACAGCGCCACCCTCCACATTTCCCACGTGGAGTCCTTGGCCCAGAATTTCCGAGGGCCATCTTCCTCAGATGATCTTCCCTGATCCACCCCGGTGCCGGCCACCACGGCCCAGCAACCGGGGATGGATCAAGGCCGGGAACCGGTTTGGGTGATGCGGTTCAGTGTGCCGGGTGATTCAGGGTCCGAGGAGTGCGAGGGGGACGACGGCGATGCCGTCGGGGCGGCGGTAGGCGTGTTTGCCGGTGTAGATGATCATGCGGTCGACGAGGCGGTCGCCGAGTTGTTCGCCAAGCCAGTTCAGGTGCTCGACGTCGGCGGGTCTGATGGTGTCGGTGAGTTTGACCTCGATCCCAACGGTGGAGCGGTCGGCCGTTTCGACGATGAGGTCGATTTCGTGGTCGGTGTTCTTGGTGCGTAGGTGTCCGATGTGGGCGTCGGCTGCTTCGGCGTAGACGCGAACCGATTGGGCGGCCAATGACTCGAACAGTGCCCCGAGCCAGGTGCCGGTGGCTGCGTGGACGCGGTTTCCTTGTCCTCGGAGGAGTCCTGTCTTGCCGACGCCGACGAGGCGGGCGGCCAGGGCGGGGTCAACCAGGTGGTGCTTGGGGGAGTGGGTGAGTCGCTTCAGCGGGGCGAACGCCGGCGTCCACGCCTCGATCGGGTCGAGCAGGAAGATCCGTTGGAGGTGCTGGCGGTAGATGTCGGCGGTCTGCCGGGCCGGCTTGTCGCCCTCGCCCGGTGTGGCGGCCGCCAGGATCGTGGCGAAGGCGGCGTCGGTCGCCGTGGCGGCAGCATACGCGGCCAGCCACGCTCGGAGCGCTGCGGGACGCCGCACGTTCACCCCGCTGTCGGGCAGTTCTCGCTCGACGATGCGGGTGAGGTAGCTGTCGAGTTGCACCTGGCGGGCCCGTTCGGGCAGGTCACGGATCCCGGGGAACCCCGAGCGGAGGACTTCGTCGGTGTAGCCGGGCAGGTCGATGGGGGAGGTCCCGGTGATCGGAGGGTGGGTCCCGGCGAGCATGTCCCGCAGCGATATGGACGGTTCGGCCAGGCCCCGTTCACTGAACGCCAGCGGCCGCATCGTCAGGCTCACGATCCGCCCCGCCCCGGAGTGCACCCGCACCCCGGGAGCCACCCCCGCCGACCCGGCCAGCAGGAACCGGCCTCCGGTGGGGTCGTCGTCGACTGCCCGCCGTACCCGGTCCCATACGTCGGGTTCGAGTTGCCACTCGTCGATGAGAACGGGGCCGGGGATGTCGCTGACCAGATCCAGATGGCTGGACACGGCCGTTCGCTCGTTGGGGTTGTTCAGCGACAACACCGTGGCGACCCGCTGGGTGGCGGTCGCGGTCTTGCCCACGCCTTTGGCTCCCTCGAGGGCGATGGCCGCCAGGTGGGGGAAGAGGTCGTCGAGGGTGTCATCCACGATCCTGCGCCGATATTCCACCCATTCACCCTAACATTCGGACGGGGTTCTATCTAACAACTCGACACCTAGACACCTAACATCTGGACACTCAGGCGTCCTCTTGCCATCATGCGTGGTCACGTTCCGGTCCGCAGGCGTTGACGTCCGGCTGCCAATTTCGGCGGACGGAGAAATCCGTAGCCCCCGGTGTCCCGGTGTCTTCGAGGCGCACCTGTCCGCGGGGAAGACTCGGCACCCGTTAGGACGGATGTCGTGTTCGCTCGCCGCCGCAAGGAGACCCATGAATCGGAGCCGCGCCTCCTCACTCCCAGGACGGGATCGTGGCTCCAGCGCGCCTACGTCCAAGGCGTTCTCCGTAAACGCCGGCACGCCGTCCTGCGGGGTCGCCGAGGCGGTGGAAGGTCCTGCACGAGAGTCTGTCGCAGTCACGAGCGTGGTTGCGCGAAGCCTCGCGGACGCCCTGCAGGGACTCTTCCAGAACCCGCCTCGTCGGCGCGGCTCTGCTGGCCGCCCTGCGGTGGACGCCGCCGGGTGGGTGGGGGCTGCGACGCTCGGCCGTCGGCCTATGCTGAAGGCAGCCTGGACGCGTGTTCCGCGCGCGTCTGAGGTTCAGAACCATTCCCCACGCATTCCCCACGGCAAGGTGACGAAGTGGCAATCAATCTCCATAAGTCCTTGTCAGGGGGTCATTATCGGTTGACAAACGAGAGCTTCAACTCCTCTCTCGCGCACTTTTCAAAGCCCTGTGTCTCCGGACGGAGACGCGGGGCTTTTACCTTGTCAGGACCCTTCAATAGCCGTCTGGTCACGGGTTTCACCGGGTTCTCGGCTAGATTCACCCTCCGGCCGTTCGTTGCTCTCGTGGGCGGATCGGGGCATCGGACGAGGCTCGTGCCCCACGTGTGCCCCACGCTTGCCCCACGCGCCGGCGCCTCCGCAGCCACCCCCCGCTCGCTGCTCGGTGGGGAGCCGAAGTAACCCGACTGGGGAGAGGGACTACCCCCGCTGTCGAGCATGGACGGTAGAGGCCTCCCACGGGTTGTCCGCAACCTGGGGGTCCGGTGGCCTGCTGAAGAGCAGGAAGGAGCCCACGATGACCATCACCCCGCAGCAGTTCGAGACCCTCACCCAGGCCGCCGAACGCACCGGCATCAGCACCTGGACCCTCCGCCGTCGGATCGCCTCCGGCGAACTGGCGGCCTTCACCGTCGGACGCCGCATCCTGCGGGTCCGCCCCGAAGACGTCGACGGACTGTTCCGCCCACTGCCCAGCATCGCCCGCCGCTGACCGTCCCCCGGCGTAAAAGGAAAGGAAGTCACATGGCCAGCCCCCGCCCCGGACGCAAGCGGACCTTCGGGGAGATCTCGAAGCTCCCCAGCGGCCGGTACCGCGCCCGGCTGCGAATCCCGGGTGGGGAGCGGATCTCGGCCCCCCAGACGTTCGTGGCCCGGATCGACGCCGAGTTCTGGCTCGCCGAGCAGGAACGGGCCCTCAGCCGCGGCGACTGGCAGCCCCCCACCCCTCTCACGGCGGCCACCGCCGCCGTCCCGGACGTGGGCCTCACCCTGCGCCAGTACGCCCACGACGTCATCGGCCGGCGTCGGCTCCGGCCCACCACCCTCGCCCTGTACGAGAAGCTGCTCCGGCTGGCGATCCTGCCCACCCTCGGCGACCGCACCCTCGACAGCATCAGCCCCACCGACATCGCTCGCTGGTACAGCAGCCTCGACGCCACCCCCACCCAGCAGGCCAACGCCTACAGCCTGCTCAAGTCGATCTTCAAAGACGCCGTCGACGACGACCTCATCACCCGCAACCCCTGCCGCGTCCGCGCCGGCAGCCAGAAACACCCCGCCAAAGAGATCGAGATCCTCTCGATCGACCAACTCAACCGCTACCTCGACGCCGTCCCGGCCAAACGACGCGTGCTGCTACTGCTGGCCGCCTGGTGCGGACTCCGTTCCGGCGAAGCCCGCGGCCTCCGCGTCCAGGACCTCGACCTCGACCGCGGCGTCGTGCACGTCCGCCAAGCCGTCGTCCGGCTCAAAGGACAACTGCTGCTCACCACCCCCAAGACCCGCGCCGGCCTCCGCAGCGTCGCCATCCCCCCACACCTGCTGCCCGCGTTGAGAACCTGGCAGGCGCAACAACCCGAACGCCCACCCACCGCACTGCTGTTCCCCGCCGGCGACGGCGTCTCCCCCCTCTACGACAGCGTGCTGCGCGACGCCCACGACCTGGGCAAGGCCGCCATCAACATGCCCGGGCTGACCATCCACGGCCTACGGCACACCAGCGCCACCATGGCCGCCCAGTTCGGCGCCACCATCGCCGAACTCCAAGCTCGGATCGGCCACACCACTCCCAACATGGCCATGCGCTACCAACACGTGGCCGCCGACCGCGACACCCAGCTGGCCCGCCGGATCTCCGAACACGTGACGCAACCCAAACTGACGGGACACTGATCGGAGCGTGACGGGAGCGGGGGCGTCCAGGCCGTAGGAGCGGCGGCCGGTCGCCGGGGCGGGCCCGGGGGTGGCGCTCTGCTCGGGCTCGCCGGTGGGGGCGGGGACGGCGTGGGTGAGGCTCTCGGCGAGCGCGGCGCGGACCGCGGCGGCCAGGGCGGCGACGTTCTCGGCGTTGCCCACGAGCAGGCTGACCGACTCGCCGTTGCCCACCCAGGCCTTACGGCGGATCAGGGCGGCGAGTCGAGCCTTGTCGTCGTCGGTGAAGGTGCCGGCGAAGGCGTCCGGCCAGTGTTGACGGAGGACCTCGGCCAGGTGCACCAGCGTGGGCCCGCTGCCGCCCAGTCTCTTGACCTCGGACGCCGTGAGCGCGAGTAGGCGGCTGCTGTCGGCGGAGTTCACGGGTCAGTCGTCCTCGTGGAAGCGCTCGCCGCCGAAGCGGGTCTTGAGCTCGTCGTCGAGGTCGTCGGCGACGCCCATCATGCCGCCGAGGGCGTGGCCGAGTTCGGCCTCGTCGAGGTAGTCGGCGAGCAGCGAGTGGACGAAGAAGACGGCGGTGCCGTCGTCCCACTTGTCGAGGTACAGGTGACCGAAGATGTAGCTGTCGTCGTGGGCGACGTAGTCGGCCAACTCCGGCGACGCCGGGACGCCGCGCAGCAGCGGGATGGCGATCCGGACCCACGAGAACGTGTCGCGGGTGCGGACCTCGACGAACGCGCGCGCGGACCCGCTGCGGACCGAGAACACCCCCTTCTGCACCAGGGTGACCCCCTGGGCGATGGCCAGGAGCATGTCCTGCACCTTGTTGACGACGTCCTGATTGAGCTGAGCCTCGGTCATCCTGGTTCCCCCCTGGTGGTGCGACCCCCTGGAGCCTATCGGTCAGCCCTGCGGCGGCCGTTCGATGTAACGGTTGAAGACGAACGAGTCGGTCACGTCGAACCAGCCGCCGAAGATGGCTTGCCGGCTCTCGATCGGGGCGGCGGGGGGAGGGGGTGGCGTGTCGCTGCGGGACAGGGTGTAGGTGACCCGGTGCCCGGTGGCTTCGGCCGCGCGTTTGAGCGCCAGGGACATCGGCACGGTGCCGCCGGTGATGTCGACGCGGGTCTGGGGGCCGCGGTCGATGCCGCGCAGCAGTTTTCGCAGGCCGATCTGCTCGCGGCGGACGACCTGGACGGCGGTGAGGACGTAGGGCTCGTGGACCGTGACGGGGTGCCCGAGTTCGGCCGCATGCTCTCGGAGGCGCTCCGCGAGCACGGCCCCATCGGCCGCCCCACGGGCGTAGTCGGTGGGGCCGTCCCAGGCGGAGGGGGCTCCCACGACGAGGTGCAGGTCACGGAGCGCCGGCAGTTGTTCCAGGAGGAGGCCGGCGGCTTGATGGTGCGCGGGGACCTTGCGGGAGTTTGCGGTCGCGACGAGGGTCCGGACGCCGTCGGTCGGCGTCCGTTTGAAGTCGAGTGCGGTGGGGTCGAGGTGGGCGAGATCGGCGGCGGTGAGCGCGCCGGCGGGGGAGACCAGCGTGGCCCCGCACTCGGACAACACGTTGAAGAGCACCGGGCCCAGGTCGGACAGGTCGGGGTCTTCGGAACGCACCTCAAGGGTGTGCCACTGGGGCCGCTGCAGCACGTACTCGTGCCGGCTTCCGGGTTCACACCCGTTGACGAGGATGGGCACGATGGTTCGCCGGTGGCGTTGGGCCAGTGACAACTCGGTGGCAACGTGGTCGGACTCGTTCGCGAACGGGGTCACCAGCACGATCACCACCGAGGACGCCGCGATCGCCTGGCTGATCTCCTCGGGCCACGGGCGACCTTCGGGAATGTCGCGGGAGGCGTCCCAGCACACCAGGCCCTCATCCTCCAGGTCGTGCAGGATCAACTGCGCCAGCCAGGAATCCTCCGTGGCCCGGGAGATGAAAATGTCGCGCCGCATCATGGTGTGAGAACCCTTTCGGTTGCGTCTGGGTGGAAAGCGATGATTGGACCGAGTTCACGACGATGAGGCGACCGCCTTGTTTCCGAGTCGTTGTCGAAGTTCGCAGGCGTCCTCCCAGTCTGGCATTCAACTCACCTTCGTGAATGAGGCGCCGTGCAACCCGCAAAACTGACCAGGAACTGCAGCAATAGTGCCCAGCTTCAATTCACCTTTGTGAGTGGGGTGCCCTGCACCAATGCGGGGAACAGGGGGGTCCTTCGAGTGGTTTCAACTCACCTTCGTGAGTGGGTTGCCCTGCACCTTGTCACCATGGGCCGCGGCTGCGGCTCCCTCATGGTTTCAATTCACCTTCGTGAGTGGGGTGCCCTGCACCGCTGGCGTCAAGGGTCGCGATCTCGACACGGTTTCAATTCACCTTCGTGAGTGGGGTGCCCTGCACCTGGACACCTACACGCCCGCCCAGCTCATCGAGCCGGTTTCAATTCACCTTCGTGAGTGGGGTGCCCTGCACC
>JAAYTZ010000056.1 GCA_012517965.1 Propionibacterium sp.
CCGCAGGGGCGCCGAAGGTGGGGACCCCGGCCGCGGCGGGCGTCGTGGCGGCCGGACGCGGGGCGGGCGGGGCGGGCGCGAGCGGTTCGGCGGCCGGGGCCGTGAAGGCGTCCGGCCGCTCCCGGGGGGCGTACTCGGGCCCGTCGGTCCAGTCGGCCATGACGCCATGGTAACCAGCGCCCCCCGGATGGCCGTCGGCGACCCCGGTGTCCGTGGGCCTCGGCACTCGGGCGGGCCCGATAGTCTGGAGGACAGTCACCGTACTGATGGGGAGTGGACCATGCCGACTGGCCGCGTGCGTTTCTACGACGCCGAGAAGGGCTTTGGCTTCTTGAGCAAGGACGGGTCGGACGACGAGGTGTTCGTCCGAGCCTCCGCGCTGCCGGCGGGCGTCGCCGCCCTGAAGCGTGGCCAGCGCGTCGAGTTCGGGGTGGTGGCCGGCAAGCGGGGCGAGCAGGCGCTGTCGGTGAAGGTGCTCGAGGCGCCGCCGTCGCTGTCCAAGGCGCAGCGCAAGTCGCCGGAGACCATGGCCGTGATCGTGGAGGACCTGATCAAGATGCTCGACCAGATCGGCAACGGCTACCGGCACGGACGCCATCCCGACGCCGGGCACGCCGCCAAGACCGCCAAGGTGCTGCGGGCCGTCGCCGACGAGCTGGAGCTCTGAGGTGGCGGCAGCGTTGGCCCGCCGCGCCCCCGAACTGGACGCGGCCTGTGCGGACGCCGTCGACGTGGCCCGGGCGGCCGCCGAGCGGCGCTGCGGCGTGATGACGGTCGGCGAGCACCTCGGGGTGGTGGCCGAGGACACCCGCGTCGCCACGCACTACTTCGCCGTGGACCACCCCGGCTACGTGGGCTGGCGCTGGTCGGTCACCGTCGCGCGGGCGGCCCGCGCCAAGGTGGTCACGGTCAACGAGGTGTGCATGGTGCCCGGCGAGGGCGCGCTGCTCGCGCCGCCCTGGGTGCCGTGGGCGGAGCGGATCCAGCCGGGCGACGTGGGCCCGGGCGTCCTCATGCCCACCGCGGACGCCGATCCGCGGCTCGAGGCGGGGTTCACCGGCGGGGAGCAGGCGCGGGACGCCGACCCGGCGGAGTGGAGCCAGATCCGCGCCGTCGTGGCCGAGTTGGGCCTGGGCCGGGAACGGGTGCTGTCGGTCTTCGGGCAGGACGAGGCCGTGGAGCGCTGGCTGCTCGGCGAGGGCGGCCCCGACAACGCGATGACCCGGCAGGCGCCGGGCCACTGCGTCGAGTGCGCCTACTTCGTGCGGTTAGCCGGACGCCTCGGGCGCCAGTTCGGTGTCTGTGCGAACGAGTACGCCCCGCAGGATGGTCGGGTGGTGGCCGTGGACCACGGGTGCGGCGCGCACAGCGACGTCGTCGAGTCCGCGGCGGGCGTCGAGTTGCCGCGGCCGGTCTGGGACACCCTCTCGCTGGACGAGATCACGATCTTCGACTGACGGTCGTGAAGGAGGCGATCAGGTCGGGGGCCCGTAGGCCCGCCCGGTGCGCGTAGTCGGCCCACGACTCCAGGCCGCCCAGCCAGCCCACGATGTGCTGGGCGGTCGTCGCGTTGTGGGGGGACAGGGTCGCCAGGGCGGGACGCCACGCCTCGCGCAGCGCGCGGGCGTGGTCGAAGGGCACGTAGCCGGTCACCTGGCCGGGCGCGTTGCGCAGCGGCAGGGCCAGCTTGTCGTTGAGCAGCCGGCGGAGCGCGTACCGGGTCTCGACCCCACCGGTGGCGAGTTCGAAGTCGAGGTCGTTGATCGCCGGTTCGTCGAGGGCGAGGGACAGGGTGGGCCAGCCGCAGGCGTCCAGCCAGACGCGCACCAGCGCCCAGGCGGCGGTGAGCCGGTCGGGTTTGATGAACCGGCCCCGGGCCAGGTCGTGGATGTCCGCGGCGGTCGGCACGCCGGGGCGGACCACGGGGGCGTCCGGGGGCAGGCGGGTGAGCGGGCCGATCTTGCCCAGCAGCGGCGACCGGGTGGGCGGCGGCTCGGGCGGCCAGGCGTGGGCGGCCACGCTGCGCAGGTGCTCCTCGATCGCCGGCGATCCGGAGAACAGCGCCCGCAGTTCGCCGATCCCGATCGCCGTCAGGCGCAGTTCACCCATGCCTCCCGACGATACTCGGACGCCTCGCGGGCCGGCGGGGCGCCCTCGGTTAGGGTGACGCGGTGACGACCCGCGCCCGGCGCCTCATCGTGACCGGCGCCCTGCTGCTGATGCTGCTGGTGGCGCTGGTGTGGGGCCTGCCCCGGTGACGGGGGCGGACCGGCACGGGCGCCGGCGCGTCCCCGTCCTAAGCTGGGGCCGACGAGAGCGGAGATTCCGTGAGTGACCTGATCGACACCACCGAGATGTACCTGCGCACGATCTACGAGCTGGGCGAGGAGGGCGTGCCGCCGCTGCGCGCCCGCATCGCCGAGCGGCTGGGCCAGTCGGGCCCGACCGTGTCGCAGACCGTGGCCCGCATGGAGCGCGACGGCTTGCTGACGGTGGCCGACGATCGCCAGATCGAACTGACCCCGGCCGGGCTGGCGTCGGCCGTGCGGGTGATGCGCAAGCACCGGCTGGCCGAGCGGCTGCTGACCGACGTGATCGGGCTGCCGTTCGAGCAGGTCCACCAGGAGGCCTGCCGCTGGGAGCACGTGATCTCCGAGGCGGTCGAGCGCCGGCTCGTCGAGGTGCTGCACCGCCCGACGGCGTCCCCCTACGGCAACCGGATCCCCGCCCTGGGCGAGTTGGGCGGAGACGAGGTGCCGGAGAGCCGGCTGCCGTCCCTGGCCATCCTGCTGGCGAGCCAGCCGGCGGGGGCGTCCGTCCGGGGCCGGGTCGTCATGCTCACCGAGCACGTCCAGGCCGACGTCGAGCTGCTGGGTCTGCTCGGCGCGGCCGGCGTGGTGCCCGGGGCGGACGTCGAGGCGGCGCTGGACGGGGATCGCCTGCGCCTGACCGCGCCGGGGGCGGCCGAGGGCTGCACCGTGGAACGCGCGGTCGCCGACCACGTCTTCCTGGCCCGGTGATGGACCGGAGCAGCCTGCAGCCGTTGCTCGACGGCCACTGGTACGACGCGGTGGCGGCGCTGCTGGACGCGGCCATCCGTGCCGGGGCCGACGCCCACGACCTCGTGCGGGCTCGCTCGCTGGCCGTGGCCGCCAAGCGGGTGCTCGACCTGGACGCCGAGGACTACGGCGAGATCGCGTCCGGGTTCGCGGGGTCGCACTGGGCCGACGAACTGGCTGCGGCGTGTTTCCCGAAGGAGCCGCGCCAGCCGAACCGGGGCGCGCTCGGTTCGCTTCACCCGCTGTACGCGCTGATGCTGGAGGTCCTGGACCTGCGGTCCCACCGGGCCGAGCCGCTTCAGGTCGTGGTCACCGCGCACCTGATCGGGGAGTACCTGCCGCAACTGGCCTGGGAGTCGACCCTGGGGCACGCCGGCGACCCGCTGTGCCTCGGCGGCCTCGTGGGGGAGCGCTGGGGCACCGACGATCCGGCCTGTCCGCACGGCTCCGCGCTGCGGGCCTCCTGCCGCCGGGCGCTGAATGCGGCCCAGGGCGACCAGGCCGGCTTCACCGCCTACCTCGACCGGTTCCACAGCCGGCAGGGGGCGGCCCTCGCGATCTGCGCGATGAACCACGCCACCATCGGCGCCGGCGAGCGGCCCGACATCGGCGTGACCTGCCCGGAGCCGTGCGCGTGGGCCGTCCGGGGCACGCTCGAGGAGCGCCGTGACCTGGACGCCCGCGTGCGGCTCGCGCTCATCTACCAGAACTCGCCCATCGTGGCGCTCCGGCACCACGCCCCCGTGGGGCACTTCTTCGGCGTGCCGTCGATCTCGGAGATCTCGACCGCCTGGCTGCGCACCTGGGAGAAGCTGGCCGCGCCGTGGCCCGACGGGGCGAACCCGCTCCTGCGGGGCGGGGTCCTCGGGGCTCCCGAGCCGGACGAGGCGTTGCCCGGCATGTCCGCCCTGGTGTCGGCCGTCGCCGGCCGCACGATCGGGCCGGGCCGGCTCATCCGCAGCATCGGCGCGGACATCTCCGCGACGGTCGGCTGAGCGGACGCCGGGGCTGCGGCGTCCGGCCGTGGAATAGCCTGCGTGTCGGGAGACGTTCAGACCTCTGTACTGTCCCGCCGTTCAGGCAAGAGAGGATTCACCACCGATGGCCACCGTCCAGCTCACCCGGGAGACCTTCTCCGACACCATCTCCCGCGACGGCATCGTGCTGATCGACTTCTGGGCGTCCTGGTGCGGACCCTGCCGCATGTTCGCGCCGGTGTTCGAGGCGGCGTCCGAGAAGCACCCCGAGGTGACCTTCGCGAAGGTCGACACCGAGGATCAGCAGGAGCTGTCCGCGGCGCTCGACATCCAGGCGATCCCGACGCTCATGGCGTTCCGGGACGGTGTGTTGGTGTACCGCAACGCCGGGGCGATCAACGCCGCGGGCCTCGACCAGTTGATCGCCGCCGTTTCGACCGAGGAACTCGGCCGTCAGGTGGCCGAGGCCAAGGCCGGCGGGCAGGCGGCACAGTCGGCCGAGGGGCCCACCGCCTGATTCCTGCTTTTTTCTCCGGCGGGTCCGTTGTGCGGCGCCGCCGGTGGGCTACCTTTGGTCCTGCGATCCCCGCCCTATCCCCCCGGGCGGGGATCGCCTTTTTGTTCGTTCATAGGACCGGAAGGGGCGCACCATGGGGCGGGCCTACGACGTGGCCCTGCGGGGCCGGCACTACATCGACGGGCAGTGGCGGGACGCCGCCGACGGCGGCCGGCTCGAGGTCGAGGACCCGGGCTCCGGCACGGTCGTCGCCGAGGTCGCCGCCAGCACCGAACAGGACTGTCTGGACGCCGTGGCCGCGGCCGGGGAGGCCGCTGAGCGGTGGGCGGCGACCGCCCCGCGGGAGCGCGCGGAGATCCTGCGGCGGGCGTTCGTTCTGCTCGTGGAGCAGGGCGAGGACTTCGCCCGCCTGATCACCCTGGAGTCGGGCAAGGCGCTGGTGGAGAGCCGGGGCGAGGTGGCCTACGGCGCCGAGTTCCTGCGCTGGTTCTCGGAGGAGGCCTGCCGGGCGTCCGGCTCGGTGGTGACGGCTCCCAGCGGCGACTACCGCATCCTGACCCAGCTGCAGCCGGTGGGGGTCTCGCTCCTCGTGACGCCGTGGAACTTCCCGCTGGCCATGGCGACCCGGAAGATCGGCCCGGCGCTGGCGGCCGGCTGCACGACGGTGCTCAAGCCCGCCAAGCTGACCCCGCTGACGGCGCTCGCGCTGGCGCAGGTCTTCGAGGACGCCGGCCTGCCGCCCGGCGTGGTCAACGTCGTCGTGCCGCGCTCGGCGTCCGCGGCGACGGCCGCCATGATGGCCGACCGGCGCGTCCGGAAGGTGTCGTTCACGGGGTCGACCGACGTCGGGAAGGCCCTGCTGGCGCAGGCCGCCGGCCGCGTGCTGCGCACGTCGATGGAACTGGGCGGCAACGCGCCGTTCATCGTCTGCGCGGACGCCGACCTCGACGTCGCCGTCGACGCCGCGATGGTCGCCAAGCTGCGCAACGGCGGCCAGTCGTGCACCGCGGCGAACCGCTTCTACGTCCACGAGTCGGTCGAGGCCGAGTTCAGCCGTCGGTTCGCCGAGGCCATGGCGCGGGTGACGGTCGGGCACGGGCTGCAGCCCGGCGTCGACCTGGGGGCCGTGGTCAGCCGTGCCGAGCGCGACGGGATGCTGGAGATGATCGCGGATGCCACCGACCGGGGCGCGCGGGTGGCCCTGGGCGGGAACGCGCCGGACCTGCCCGGCCACTTCCTGCAGCCGACGCTCCTGCGGAACGTCTCGGAGGGGTGCCGGTGCCTCACCGACGAGATCTTCGGCCCCATCGCGCCGGTGGCGACGTTCACCGACGTCGACGAGGTCGTCGAGCGGGCCAACGCGGTCGAGGTCGGGCTCGTCGCGTACGTCATGTCGCGGGACCACCGCGCCGCCCTCGGCATCGCCGACCGGCTGGAGACCGGCATGGTCGGCATCAACCGCGGCAAGGTGTCCGATCCGGCCGCGCCGTTCGGCGGCTGGAAGGAGTCCGGTCTCGGGCGCGAGGGCGGCCACGAGGGTCTGCTGGAGTACCTGGAGAGCAAGTACATCGCGGTCGCCTGGTAAGGCGGACGCCGCGGGTCCGGATCGGCCGTCCCCAGGCGGAACGGCGCTGGCCCGCCGACGCGACTCCCCGCAGACTGGCCGAACCTTTCCGACCGATCCTGGGGGACATGTGAAGCAACCGGTTCTGGGTGTCGCGGCCAGCACGATCATCGTGCTGCTGTCGCTGGTGGTGGTGCGACTCCTCGGGGTCGACCTGTTCATGGGCTGGGCGTCCTACGCGCTCATGGGCGCCATTCCGTTCGCGATCGTGGTGGGCGCGTTCTGGCAGGGGCAGGAGCCCCGCGCGCTGGCCGGGCTGCCGCAGCCGGCCCGCGGCCTCGCCTACCTGGCCATCGCGGCCGTCGTCGCCGCGGTGGTGGCGGTCGTGCACTGGGTGACGCGCGGTGGCGGCGTCACCCCGCCGACCCCGATGGCGGTGATGACGATCATCACCTCTGTCGTCACCACCTTCCTGATGGCGATCATGTTCGGTGGCTGGCCGTTCACGCTGATCCGCAACCGGTTGCTCGGCGGCATCGCGCTGCTCGTGAGCGCCTACGTGATCAACGCGATCATCTACCAGGTGTTCTTCAACTTCTCGTTCGCGTCGGCGGCCCCCTGGCATTCGGCCGCCCTCGATCCGGGCGGCCTGTTCAACGCCTGGGACGTCGTGGTCGTGATGGTGACGACGCTGGTCGTGATGTTCGCGTTCCTGCTGCTGGACCTGTGGCCGCTCAGCTCGGTGCCGGCGCTGCGCAAGCAGCCCCTGCTCGGCGTCGTCTGGCTGGTGGTCAGCCTCGTGATCGGCCTGGCGCTGTTCTGGCTGGGGACGGCGGTGGCCGGACTGGCCGCGCCGACCTTCATGGTGCGGGTGCCGATCCCGTTCATCTTCGGCACCATCCTGCTGCTCAACATGCTGGGCGGCTCGCTCCTGCCCAAGGGGGCCCAGCCGGTGAAGGGGCTGGTCGGCATCGTGCTCGCGTTCCTGCTCGGCAGCGTCCTGGCCCTGGGCTACCAAGCCCTGATGCCGCTGCTCAGCGCGCCGCTGCCGGCCGGGTCGGAGGGCGGGTTCGCGGCCGAGGTCTGGCTCGCCAACGCGCTGCTGGCGGTCACCTTCCCGTTCCTCGCCTTCTACGGCGACTTCTTCGGGCTGTGGCCGCTCGCGGGCAAGCAGGGGGCGGCGGCGGACTCCGCCGCCCGGTAGGGCCGGGGCAGGCCCGCGGGCGTCACTGCGCGAACAGACCGGTGATCGACCCGCGGGCCAGCACGTGCGCCAGGGCCCCGAACTGCGCCGCGGCGATGGAGGTCGCGGGGTCGACCGGCTCGTCGGTGTCGAGGGCGAGGACCGTGAACACGTAGCGGTGCGGCCGGTCGCCCCGCGGCGGGGCGCAGCCGCCGAAGTCGCGGGTCCCGTAGTCGTTGACGAGCGTGACCGCGGCCCCGTCGGCGATGGGGCGTCCGCGGGTGCCGGCGCCGCGCTCCAGCGACGTCACGTCCGCGGGGATGCCGGCCACCGCCCAGTGGTGGAAGCCGCCGATCACGGGGGCGTCCGGATCGTGGCAGAGCAGCAGGAACGACCGGGTGGCCGCCGGCGCCCCGCTCCAGGACAGCTGGGGGGAGATGTTCCCGAAGCGGAGGCCGGCGGACCGGGGCAGCGGCTGCCCGTCGACGAAGTCCTCGCTCGTCACCCGCAGCGAGGCGGGGGCGGCGGGCAGGTGCTCGTGCGGATGCGGGGGGATCGAACGCTCGAGGTTCATGCCCCGACGATAGTCGAGCTACTCGTGGGCGTCGTGGGTCAGGAAGTCGAGGACCAGGCGGGCGAAGGGCTTGGCGTACTCGATCTGGGTCCAGTGGCCGCAGCGGCCGAAGACGTGCAGTTGGGCGTCGTCGATCCACTCCAGCATGGTCAGCGACGTGCTCAGCGGGATGACCTGGTCGTCGCGGCCGTGCACCAGCAGCGTGGGGGCGGTGATGCCGCGGACCTCGGCCTCGCTGAAGGCCATCGAGTCCACCCACCGCTGCCGCGGGGCCGGGAACATCCGGCCGAAGGAGTCCTGGGTGCGCAGCGAGGCCGTGTACCGGCCCTGCACCATCTCCTCGGTGATCATCGAGGCGTCGTAGGCGAATGTCTCGCGCATGAGGCGTCCCATGAGTTCGGGGGACGGCTCGTAGCCCCACACGTCGTCCAGGCCCTTGGTGATCTCGAACGGGACGCCGACGGCGCCCATCAGGATGACCTTCTCGACCCGCTCCGGGTGGTGGATCGCCAGGGCCAGTGCCATCGAGCCGCCGAAGCTGTTGCCGACGACCGACACCTTGTCGACGCCGACGGCGTCCAGGAAGTCGACGAGTTGCCGCAGCCAGACCTCGCGGCTGAACTCCTGGCCGTCGGGGATCTCGGTGTAGCCGAACCCCGCCATGTCCGGGGCCAGCACGCGGACGCGCTCGGCCAGCAGCGGCATCACGAGGCGCCAGTTCGCGAACGCGCTCACGCCCGGGCCCGAGCCGTGGATCAACAGCAGCGGAGCCCCGCTGCCCACGTCGTGGTAGTTCGTGTTGAGGTCGCCGGTGCGGACGTACCGCCCGACCTCGGGATTGGTGTTCTCAGCCATGCCCTCATCCTCGCCGGAGCCCTCCCGGCCGCACCAGACCCGGTCGCGCTGCGCGGGCCGCGAACGGGCGGTCCCGGTCCTGGGCGAGGGTAGGGTGCTGGGTGGAAGCCGCCGCCGCCGCTTGCCGGAGGGGTCATGGACGCAGCACGAGAGGTCGCTGGTGGGGCTCCCCACGAGCTCGACCAGGCGGACGTGCTCGCGGCCTGGGGCGGGCGGGCGGATCGGGGCCTGGACAGCGACGAGGCCGCCCGCCGGCTGGAGGAACACGGTCCCAACGAGGTGCGCTCCGCGCCGCCGGTGCCGCTGTGGCGCCGGATCGCGGCGCAGTTCCGGGACCCGCTGGTCTACCTGCTGTTGGCCGCGATCGTCGTCTCGGCGGTCGCGTGGCTGGTCGAGGGCGCCCGGGGGCTCCCGGTGGACGCCCTCGTCATCGCGGCGATCCTGGTGGCCAACGCCGCCATCGGCGTCGTGCAGGAGCAGAAGGCCGCGGACGCCATCGCCGCCCTGACCCGGCTGACGACCGCCAGCGCCACCGTGCTCCGGGACGGCCGGCGGGTCACCGTGCCGAGCGCCGCGTTGGTGCCGGGCGACCTGCTGCTGCTGGCCGCCGGGGACGCCGTCGGGGCGGACGCCCGCCTGCTCAGCGCGACGGGGCTGAAGGTGCACGAGGCGGCGCTGACCGGGGAATCGGTGGCGGTCGTGAAGGACCCGGCGCCGCTGCCGGGGCCGACGCCGGTGGGCGACCGCGCCAACATGGTGTTCAAGGGCACCGCGGTGGTCGAGGGGACCGGGCGGGCCGTCGTCGTCGTCACCGGGCGGGCCACCGAGGTGGGCGCCGTCGCCCAGTTGCTGACCGAGGCCGAGGAGGAGCCGTCGCCGCTGAAGACCGAGCTCGCCCGGATCTCCCGGACGCTGGGGCTGCTGGTGCTCGGCATCGCGGCGGTGGTGATGCTGGCGCTCGCCCTGGTCACCGGGGCGAGCACCCGGTCGGACGCCGTGACGATTCTGCTGACCGGGGTCTCGCTGGCGGTTGCCGCGGTGCCGGAGGGGCTGGTCGCCATCCTGTCGCTGGTCCTGGCGATGGGGGCGTCCGCGCTGGCCCGGCAGCAGGCCATCGTCAAGGACCTGCACTCGGTGGAGACGCTCGGGTCGGCGTCCGTCATCTGCTCGGACAAGACCGGCACGCTCACCCGCAACGAGATGACGCTGCGGACGATCGTGACGGCGTCCGGAACCGTCGAGCTGTCCGGGACGGGGTTCGTCCCCGAGGGGGCGGCCGCGGTGCGCGCCGCGACCGACTCCGCTGCGGCGCTCGCCGAAGCCCGGGCGCTGCTGGTGGGCGGGGTCCTGGCCAACAACGCGCACCTGGCGCGCGAGGGCGGTAGCTGGACCGTTCAGGGCGACCCGACCGAGGCGGCGTTCCTGGTCGCCCAGCACAAGCTGGGCGGGGTGACGGAGGAGGCGGCGTCCGGCGACCGGGTGTGGGAGGTGCCGTTCACCTCGGAGCGCAAGCTGATGTCGGTGCTGGTCCGCGCCGGCGGCGCGGTCCGCCTCATCAGCAAGGGTGCCCCCGACATCCTGCTGACCCGCTGCACGCGCCGGCGGGTGGGGGGCGCCGACGTCGCCCTGGACGCCCCCGCGCGCGCCGCGATCGAGGCCGTCATCGAGGACCTGTCGAGCCAGGGGTACCGCACGCTCGGCGTGGCCGAGCGGACCCTCGCCCCGGGCACGCCGGTCGCGCCCGACCGTCCCGACCCGGCCCTGGAGCACGACCTCACCTTCCTGGGGGTGGTGGGCATCATCGACCCGCCGCGCGAGGAGGCCCGGCTGGCCGTGGCGCAGGCGCGCCGGGCCGGCATCCGGCCGATCATGATCACCGGCGACCACCCGGTGGCGGCCCGCCGCATCGGCACCGACCTCGGCATCACGGGCGCCGAGGGGCGCGCGCTCACCGGCGCCGAGCTGGACGCCCTCGACGCGGCGGCGTTGGCCGACGCCGTGCACGAGGTGAACGTGTTCGCGCGGGTGGCGCCGCGCCACAAACTGCGCATCGTGGACGCGCTGCAGGCGCGCGGGCACACCGTCGCGATGACCGGGGACGGGGTCAACGACGCGCCGGCGCTGAAGGCGTCCGACATCGGCGTGGCGATGGGGGTCACCGGCACCGAGGTGGCCAAGCAGGCGGCCGACATGGTGCTGGGCGACGACAATTTCGCGACGATCGTGGCGGCGGTGCGGCAGGGACGGGTGATCTACGCCAACATCGCCAAGTTCCTGCGGTACCTGCTGTCGTCGAACCTCGGCGAGGTGGTCACGATCTTCCTCGGGGTGGTCCTGGGGGTGGGGGTGCTGGGCCTGACCGGCCCGGACGGCGCGTTCGTGGTGCCGCTGCTGGCGACCCAGATCCTGTGGATCAACCTGATCACCGATTCCGGGCCGGCGCTGGCGATGGGCGTCGACCCGGAGATCGACGACGTCATGGTCCGCCCGCCGCGGCGTCGGGACGCGCGGCTGCTCGACCGGGCGACCTGGCTGTCGATCGGCTGGGTGGGACTGGTGATGGGGGCGGTGTCGCTGCTGGCGCTCGACCTGCACCTCCCCGGGGGGCTGATCGAGGGGTCCGAGAGTGTGGCCGTGGCCCGCACGGCGGGCTTCACGACGTTGGTGCTGGCCCAGTTGTTCAACGCCTTCTGTGCCCGCTCGGCGACCGCCAGCGCCGCCACGGGCCTGTTCACGAACCGGTGGCTGTGGGTCGCGGTCGGGTTCGGGGTCGTGGCCCAGGTGGCCGTCGTCGAGGTGCCCTGGTTGCAGGCGGCGTTCGGGACGGCCCCGCTGACCCCGGGGCAGTGGGCGGTGTGCGTCGCGCTGGCGTCCGTGGTGTTGTGGGTGCAGGAGGGGGCGAAACTCGTGGCGCGGCGGCGTCCGGCAGGTCGCGGGCCAGTCGGCGGCCGGAGCGGGCCAGGGTAGGGTGACTCCGCACAGGGGCGGGCGGCGGCGACGCCGCCCGGATCGCAGCGGGGGGCGGCATGGAGAACGGGCGCATCACCTACGTGTTGGTCGATGGGGAGAACATCGACGCGACGCTGGGCACGTCCATCCTGCAGCGGCGCCCGAACCCCTCGGAGCGCCCTCGCTGGGAGCGGCTGCTGAAGTACCTGCAGGAGGCCTGGGGTCAGCAGGTGTCGGGGCTGTTCTTCCTCGCGGCCAGTGATGGCGAGATCCCCAAGCCGTTCGTGCAGGCGCTGATGGCGATCGGCTACCGGCCCATCCCGCTGTCGGGTGCGCCGGACCAGAAGGTCGTCGACATCGCCATCCAGCGCACGTTGGGCGCGCTGCGCTCGCGGGCGGCCGATGTCGTGCTGGCGTCGCACGACCGGGACTTCGTGGCCGCTCTGGAGCCGCTGCTCGACGGGCGGCGGGTGGGGCTGGTCGGCTTCGAGGAGTTCCTGAGCGGAGGCCTCCGCGACCTGCGGGACCGCGGCGTCCAGTTCTTCGACCTCGAGTCGACGGTCGGTGCGTTCAACGAGCGACTGCCGCGGGTGCGGATCATCCCCATCGACGAGTTCGATCCCGAGGACTTCCTGTGACGGTGGCCACCAGGAGATCGCCTTGGTGACCGGTTCGAGGGCGTGCCCGTGCGGGGGCGGGCTGTACGGCGAGTGTTGCGAACCCCTCCATGAGGGCCGCGTCCCGGCGCCGACGGCCGAGGCGCTGATGCGGTCGCGGTACTCGGCCTTCGCGCTGGCTCTGGACGACTACCTCTGGCGCACCTGGCACCCCCGCACGCGTCCAGAACGCGTCGCCCTTGGTGGGTTGGGCTGGACCGGTCTGGAGATCCTCGACGTCGTCGACGGTACCGAGCACGACCAGGACGGGATCGTCGAGTTTGTGGCCCGGTACCGGAACGGACGCCGACCCGGCAGCTTGCACGAACGGTCCAGGTTCGAGCGGCGTGGCGGCCGCTGGCTGTACGTCGACGGCGAGCAGGACCCCTCCGCGTAGCCGAAGTGGACGCCGCCTCACCCCACCGGGGTGATGTGCGCCCGACGGCGTCCGGGCAGCCTTGTGGGGTCGGCGCGGGCCGTTCCGGACGCCGACGCGAAGGGGGGATTCGCGTGTCTACCGCTTACACCGAGCCATCGCGTTCGCTGCTGCCGTCCTGGCGTCCCTCAGGGGTGCTGGACGAGCTGCTGGCCTTCCTCGCGGCGAGCGAGTCGCTGCCGCCGTCGGAGCGGGTCGCGGTCTTCGACAACGACGGCACTCTGTGGGCCGAGAAGCCGGCCTACTTCCAGCTCGAGTTCTTCCTGCACGAGTTGCGGAAGGCCGCGGTCACCGACCCGGCACTGGCCGGGCGGGCCGAGTACGGTGCGCTGCTGCGCCAGGATCACGCGGCACTCGCCGATCTCGGTCTGCTGCGCATCGCGCTCGCTCTCGCCGAGTTGTGCGCCGGTTTGACGCCGGAGGAGTTCGCGGCACGGTCCGCCCGCTTCCTGCTGGAGGAACAGCATCCGACGCTCGGACGCCCCTTCGCGCAGGCGATCTACCAGCCGATGCTCGAACTCCTGGACGCGCTGCGGGCGTACGGCTTCGCCACGTTCGTCGTCACCGGCGGAGGCACCGAGTTCGTCCGGGCGGTCAGCCAGCAGCTGTACGGCGTCCCGCCTGAAGGGGTGGTGGGCACGCTCATCGAGTACGAGTACCTCAGGCACGCCGGTGCGCCCGCGCTCCGCCGGACGGGGCGCATCTCCGGGGACGGCAACGAGGGGCCGGCCAAGGTGCTGAGCATCCAGCAGCACCTGGGGCGGCGCCCGGTCTTCGCCGCCGGTAACTCGGCCGGCGATCTGGAGATGATCGAGTGGGCCCTGGCGACGCCGGGCCCGGCGCTGGGCCTGCTGATCGTCCACGACGACGCCGAGCGCGAGTTCGCCTATGAAAGCAAGGCGGCCACGGCCCAGGCGTCCACCCAACCGATCGTCGACGTCGGACGCCGCCAGGGCTGGACCGTCGTCAGCATGCGTGAGCACTGGTCGAGCGTCTTCCCACCTCGCCCTGGCGAGCCCTCAGGGGCTGGGTGGCCCGCTCCACGCACCTGAAGCATCAAGGGGGGTGTGTCATCGTGTTCGGCGGCGATCAGGGCAAGCCCTTCGCACCCGACGCGCGCCCGACGCAGATCCTCACCGAGGCCGCCGCCGTCGGCGGTCGGCCTACGCCTTCACGCCCAACGATCTCCAGGGATCAACCAAGGAGCAACGAAATGACAAACCCCCCTGAGTCAGCCATGTCTCCGCGCGGGGCTGAGGATCCGCCCACCGGCCCGCAGCCGGGGACAGTCATGCCTCCTGCCTATGCCGGCGTGGTCGCCAGCATGGCGTATGTCTGGGGCTGGCCGCTGGTCAACATGCACAATCGCCGCGAGGCCTTCCGCAAAGTCCCGACCGTGTCCTACATCGGTGGCGCGCCGATGGCGCCGCCGAACCATCTCGGCATGTATTCGGACTATGTGGACCCGCTCCAGCGCGTCATTGCCCATCCCAATCAGGACGTGGTCTACGGATTCGGAATCGTCTCGCCCGGAGAGTCCCCCGTCGTCATGCAGGTCCCGGATTTCGGCGACCGCTTCTGGGTGTATGCGCTGTATGACCAACGCACCGACGAGGTTGCCAAAATCGGTCGGCAATACGGCACCGCGCCCGGCTTCTATCTCATCGCGGATGCGGGGTGGAGCGGCGAGGTCCCAGCCGGCATCGCAGGCGTCTTCAGGCTCGCTACCTCCATGGGGGCGATCATCCCGCGCGTCTTCATGGATGACACGGCGCAGGACCGCGAGGCGATCCAGCGAGTCATCAGCCAGATCACCATCTATCCTCTCGCCGAGTTCGACGGGCACATGAAGCTCACCGACTGGAAGAACATTCCCAGCGTGCCCGCGCCTCCCGGGGGGCGTGGCGAGATGAAATGGGTCGAGCCGACGACGTTCTTCGACCAACTCGGTGCGGTGCTGGACGAGGTACCGCCGCTGCCCGGCGAAGAGGCGCTCTATGCGCAGATGCGGGCGCTGCTCGCCGCGGCGGCGACCGACACCGCCGTGAAGGCGGCCATGGTCGCGGCGGCAACGCGGACCGAAACAGAGCTGGTGGATGAGTTGTTCTACTTCAGCAATGTCGGCGTGCTGCTGCCCGGCAACTGGACGCGCGGTTTCAACGGCGCGGCCTTCGGCACCGACTACCTCACCCGGCTGGCCATGGCCAAGTCGAACATCTTCGTCAACATCAACGAGGAGACCGTCTACTTCTACCAATATCGCGACGCAGCTGGCGAGCGGCTCAGCGGCGCAAACCGCTACAAACTCACTTTCGGTAAGGGCGCGCTGCCGCCAGTTCGCGGGTTCTGGTCGCTCACCATGTATGACGACGAGCACTTCTTCAACGTGGACGATCTGAAACGCTATTCGCTCGGCACCAAGAACAAGACGCTGCAATTCGCGGCCGACGGATCACTGACGATCTACATTCAAAGGGACAGGCCCTCTGATGATCTCGTCTCCAACTGGTTGCCCGCGCCAGCCGGGGAATTCGCGACGACGATACGTGCCTACTGGCCCGACGAGCAGCTCGTCAATGGAACATGGCTCCCGCCAGCCATTGAAAAGCTTTAGGGGCTGAAACGTGTTCTGCTGCGCTGGTGCGGGTCGCGCATGGGTCAACTTAGCTTAGGCGTTGTCGTCCGCACCCGCGCCATCGCTGAGGAGTCGCGTGGGCGCAGCGAAGAGAGGCGTGAATCCAGTGTGGTACCAAGCTCCCACCGATCGCGGCCCATGCAGGTGGCGGCTGTAGCTTTTCTCATCTAACCCGTTCATAGAAAGGATGGACATGGAAACGACCCTCGTGACGGCCGAGTCCTATATACGGGCCGAAACTGACCGGCAGTTTGGGGTGGTCGCCCAGATGGCGGGCGGCGTGAATCGGTTCTATCATTTCCGCCGTCCCACCCCCCTCGATCAACAGAATGTCGTGCGCATGAACCGGGACACGCTCTACTCGATGGCCGTGGTGGACACCTCGAAGGGTGCCACCATCACCGTCCCTGAAGTCCCGGAATACCGGTATGTGTCGGTCTATCTCGTCGACAACGATCACTACTGCCCATCCGTCATCTACAGCACCGGCACACACCAGCTGCCCCGGGACACTCAGTACCTGGGGATCGGGGTGCGGATTCAGGTTTTCGACCCGAACGACGAGGATGAAGTCGCCCTGATCAACGAGATGCAGGATCAGTTCATCATCCAGGCCAACAGCGCCGAGCCGCTGCCGGAGTTCACATGGGACCTACAGTCCCTGAAAGCTCTTACGGACCAATATGAAAAGGACTCAACCCAGTATGGCAGTTGGAAGGGGATGATGGGACCCCGGGGCCGGGTGGATGAACATATCCGCCATATTGCGGCGGCCGCAGCGTGGGGACTTTTCCCAGAGTGGGACGCTACGTATCTGAATTACAGCGGCGGCCATGATCACACGGTCTGTCATCAGGCAACCTATCTGGTTCCCGAAAACGACGCCTTCTGGTCCATCACCGTCTACGGCAACGATGGCTTCATGAAGAGCGACAACAACATCGTCAACTCCTCCAATGTCAAGCTGAACGCAGACGGCACTTTCACGGTGTATTTCGGATCCGCGGAGACCTGCGGCGATAGGCCGAACAGGCTGGATACCACGGAAGGATGGAACTTCCTGATGCGTATCTACCGCCCGGGCAAATCGGTCTTGGATGGTGCGTACACACTGCCCGCGGCCAAACCCGCGTAGTGAATGAAGCTCAGAGGGGAGGCGGCTCAGAAGCAAGCGTGGCCGATGGTCCTGCGCTCTGATTGATTCCAGTGATCCACCAGAGTGTCCGGCCTTCTCCGTCAGGAGGCGCCAACCCCGCGAGTCCGGCGACGGCGATCAGGATGCCCACGGCGTAGCCGTGATGACACAGTGAACGTCGGCAACACTGGTAGCCGTCGCCGGGTCTGGCTCATCCCGGTCGGCGCCATCTTCG
>JAAYTZ010000057.1 GCA_012517965.1 Propionibacterium sp.
GGCCCAGGCCGCGCCCGGCCCGCGTCCGGTCGTCCCGGGGCCGCGTCCGGCCCAGCCCGCCCCCGGTCCCCGTCCGGGTGGCGCCGCTCCGCGGCCCGGCGCCCCCGTCCCCGGGGCCCCCCGGCGCCCCGGAGCACCCCGGCCCGGGAACAACCCGTTCGCGGCCAGCCAGGGCATGGGCGTCCGTCGGCCGAGGCCGGAGGGCCAGCCGCCGCGCGCCGGCGAGGTCCGCCCCGGCGGTCCTCGCCCGGTCCCCCGTCCCGGCGTCCCCGGCGCTCCTCGCCCTGCGGGCGGTGTCGCCGGCATGCCGCGCCCGAACCCGGCCATGATGCCGCGGCGGCAGAGCGATCAACTCGGCGCGACGCGGCCCGGCGCGCCCGGGCGGGCCGCCGGTGCTCCGGCTCGCGGGCGTCCCGGCGGCGGCCCCGGTCGCCCCGGCGCTCCGATGAGCGCCGGTCCGATCGGCGGTGGCCGTGGTGGCCGCGGCGGCCGCGGCGGGTCCGGCACCCAGGGCGCCTTCGGGCGTGCGGGCGGAGCCGGCAAGCGGGGCCGCAAGAGCAAGAAGCAGCGCAGGCAGGAGTTCGACCAGATGGAGGCGCCGACGATCGGCGGCGTGCGCATCCGGTCGGGCAACGGCGAGACGATCCGGCTCCGGCGTGGCGCCTCCCTGACCGACCTGGCCGAGAAGATCGGCGTCGAGCCGGCGTCCCTGGTTCAGGTGCTCTTCAACCTGGGCGAGATGGTCAACGCGACCCAGTCGGTGGCCGACGAGACCCTCCAGGTCCTGGGGGCCGAGCTCAACTACGACATCGAGGTGGTCTCGCCCGAGGACGAGGACCGCGAACTGCTGTCGAGCTTCGGCGTCACCTTCGGTGAGAACGTGGGCGACGAGGAGGACCTCGAGCCGCGCCCGCCGGTCGTCACCGTCATGGGCCACGTCGACCACGGCAAGACCAAGCTGTTGGACGCGATCCGCCACACCAACGTGGTGGCGAAGGAGGCCGGCGGCATCACGCAGGCCATCGGCGCCTACCAGGTCGAGACCGAGGTGGACGGGCGCCCCCGCAAGATCACGTTCATCGACACCCCCGGCCACGAGGCGTTCACGGCCATGCGGGCCCGGGGCGCCAAGTCGACCGACATCGCCGTTCTCGTGGTGGCGGCCGACGACGGCGTGATGCCGCAGACGATCGAGGCCCTCAACCACGCCCGGGCGGCCGACGTGCCGATCGTGGTCGCGGTCAACAAGATGGACAAGCCCGAGGCCGACCCCACCAAGGTTCGCGGTCAGCTGTCCGAGTACGGCCTGATGCCCGAGGAGTACGGCGGCGACTCGATGTTCGTCGACGTCTCGGCCGTCACCCGGCTCGGCCTCGACGAACTCCTGGAGGCCATCGTCCTCACGGCCGACGCGTCCCTCGACCTGCGGGCGAATCCCGACATGCCGGCCGAGGGCGTCGCGATCGAGGCGCACCTCGACAAGGGCCGCGGGCCGGTGGCCACCGTCCTGGTCCACCGCGGCACGCTGCGCACCGGTGACTCGATCGTGGCCGGCTCGGCCCACGGTCGCGTTCGGGCCCTGATCAACGACAAGGGGGAGAACGTCGACTCGGCGCCGCCCTCCATGCCGGTCCAGGTGCTCGGCCTGACGTCGGTTCCGGGCGCCGGCGACAACTTCCTCGTCGTCGACGACGACCGCATGGCCCGCCAGATCGCCGACAAGCGGCAGGCGCTGCAGCGCGCGGCGCTGCTGGCGCGCACCACCAAGCGGCGTTCCCTGGAGGACCTGTTCAAGGAGATGGAGGCCGGCGAGAAGCAGGAGCTCAACCTCATCCTCAAGGGCGACTCCGCCGGTGCCGTGGAGGCGCTGGAGGACTCGCTGCTGCAGATCCAGGTCGACGACGAGGTGTCGCTGCGGGTCATCGACCGCGGGGTCGGTGCCATCACCGAGACCAACGTCATGCTCGCGGCGGCGTCCGATGCCGTCATCATCGGGTTCAACGTCCGGCCGCAGGGCAAGGCCACGCAGCTCGCGGACGCCGAGGGTGTCGACATCCGCTACTACTCGGTCATCTACGCGGCGATCGACGACGTGGAGGCGGCGCTCAAGGGCATGCTCAAGCCGATCTTCGAGGAGAAGACGCAGGGCACCGCGGAGATCCGCGAGGTGTTCCGCAGCTCCAAGTTCGGCAACATCGCCGGCTGTCTGGTGATGAGCGGGCACATCCGCCGCAACGCCAAGGCGCGCCTCGTGCGCGACGGGGTCGTGGTGGCGGAGACGTCGATCAACTCGCTGCGCCGCGAGAAGGACGACGTCACCGACGTCCGCGAGGGGTACGAGTGTGGCATCACGCTCCACCACTACAACGACATCCAGGTGGGCGACGTCATCGAGACGTACGAGATGGTCGAGAAGCCGCGCGACTGAGCGCTGCCGCACGACGCAGTGGGGGCACGGGTCCTCCGCGGGACGCCCGGTCCCGCCCCCTGCGGAGAGTCCCGGCGAGTTCCTCGCCGGGACTCTGTCCTCGGATGCCCGACCGCACCCTGACCGGGCGTCCCGCTCCGGCCCCGCCTCCGTGCGTTACGTTGGCGGCTTCCGGACTTGCACGCGACCAGATGACAGAAAGGCCACAAGACATGGGGAATCCCCGCTACATCAAGGTGGGCGAGCAGATCAAGGTGCTGGTCGCGAGCTACCTCGAGCGGAGGCTCAAGGATCCGCGGCTCGGGTTCGTCACCGTCACCGATGTCCGGATGACCGGTGACGGCCGGGAGGCGACCGTGTTCTACACGGTGCTGGGCGGCGAGCAGGATCGGGCCGACACCGCGGCGGCGCTGGAGGCGGCGCGCGGCATGATCCGCTCCTTCGTCGGCAAGCAGCTCGGCATGAAGTTCACCCCGTCCATCGCGTTCGTGCTGGACGCCGTGCCCGAGGCCGCCGCGGAGATCGAGGCCGTCCTGGCCAAGGCCCGCGACCTGGACGCCGAGGTGGCCGCCCGGGCCGCCGGGGCGACCTACGCCGGGGACGCCGACCCGTACAAGAAGCCGCACGACGACGAGGACGAGCCCGCCGAGCCCGCCGAGCCCACCGAGCCCGCGCCCGGGGCGCCGCAGGCGTGACCGCCGCCCGGTCGCCGGAGGCCGTCTCCGGGTTCCTGGTCGTCGACAAGCCGGCCGGCATCACGTCGCACCAGGTGGTGGCCCGGGCGCGTCGCGCGCTGGGCACCAAGAAGATCGGGCACGCCGGCACCCTGGATCCGATGGCGACGGGCCTGCTGCTGTTGGGCGTCGGCGCCGGCACCCGGCTGCTCGGCCACCTGGCGCTCGCCGACAAGACCTACGAGGCGACGATCCGGCTGGGGGTCGCGACGGTCACCGACGACGCGGAGGGGGCGGTCACGGCGGCGCCGGGGGCGTCCGGCCTCGACCTGGACGCCCTGCCGGGCGCCGTCGCCGGCCTCACCGGCGACATCGACCAGGTGCCGTCGGCGATGTCGGCGATCAAGGTCGACGGACGCCGCGCGTACGCCCTGGTCCGCGGCGGCGAGGACGTCGCGTTGCGCGCCCGGCCCGTCACGGTGTCCCGGTTCCAGATCCTCGCCGTCCGGCGGGGGGAGGCGGACGGGGTCGCCGTCGTCGACGTGGACGTGGTCGTCGACTGCAGCACGGGCACGTACGTCCGGGCGCTGGCGCGCGATCTCGGCGCCGCCCTCGGCGTCGGCGGCCACCTCACCTCGCTGCGGCGCACGCGCGTCGGCGGCTTCACCCTCGCCGACGCCACCTGGTCCGCCCCGCCCCCGGACGCCGCCGGTGCGGCCGCCGCCCCGGCACTGCTGGGCCTGGCCGACCTGGCCCGGCGCAGCTTCCCCTGCCTCGACGTGGACGCCGCTGCCGCCCGCGACGTCGGGTATGGCCGCCCGCTGTCGCTGCCGGTGCCGGCGGACCCGACCGCGGTGCTGCACGGCGGCCGCCTGCTGGCGTTGTACCGTCCTGCGGGCAACGGCAGCGTCCCCGTCGCCGTGCTGGCCCCGGCCTGAGCGGACGCGTCGCCGGGCCGGCTTGGTAGGGTGCTGCAGGCGTGCCGCCACGCACGGGATCGGGGTGAGAGTGAGCCAGACTGTCGTCGTCATCGGCAACTTCGACGGCGTGCACCCCGGGCACCGGGAGGTCCTGCGGGCGGCGCGGGCCGCCGAGCCGGGGCTGCCGCTGATCGTGGTCACCTTCTGGCCGCACCCGTTGTCGGTCGTGCGTCCCGGCGGCGGGCCCATGCTGCTGAGCCGGCTCGACGAGCGGGTCGAGTTGCTCCGCCAGGCCGGCGCCGACGACGTCCACGTCGTCGAGTTCACCCGCGACTTCGCGCGGATGTCGCCCGAGCAGTTCATCGCCCACGTGATCGAGCCGCTGGCGCCGCGCCGCGTCGTGGTGGGGGAGAACTTCCGCTTCGGTCACCAGGCGGCGGGCTCGGTCGAGACCCTCCGCCGGCTGGGGGAGGGGCGCTTCGAGGTGACCGCCCTCAAGCTGGTCGCCCACGACGACGAGGAGACCTGCTCGACCCTGATCCGCCAGGCCCTGGCCGCCGGCGACGTGCAGCGGGCCGCCCAGCACCTGGGCCGGCCGTTCCGGTTCACCGGCGTCGTGAAGACGGGCGACCGCCGCGGCCGGGTCCTGGGCTTCCCCACCGCGAACCTGCCGGTCCCGCCGGAACTCGCCTGCCCGCTCGACGGCGTGTACGCCGGCTGGGTGACCCGGCTCGACGGCCGGGACGCCCACGGCCGGCCCCTGCCGGCCGGGGCCCGAGCCGAGCGGTGGCCGTCCGCCGTCTCCGTGGGCACCAACCCGACGTTCGACGGCATCGACCGGCGTGTCGAGGCCTACGTCCTGGACCGCACCGACCTCGAGCTCTACGGCGCCCCCATCGCGGTGGACTTCGTGGCCCGCATCCGCGGCCAGATCCGGTTCAGCGGCGTCGAGGGGCTCATCGCCCAGATGGACGACGACGTGGTCCGCTGCCGGGCCCTGCTGGGGCTCGCGCCGAAAGACTGACGTCCGGGGTCCGCCCTGTCGGCGCCAGACCGCACAATGGGCACCGTGGAGGTGGTGGCGGTCCTGGTGGCGGCGCTGGTGGTCAGCGTCGTCCTCGGCGTCCGGTTGGTCCGACCGCGGGCCGGTGCGCGCCTGCGGTTGCGCCCGGAGGACGTCGCCGAACTGGACGCCGTCGGCGCGGCCCTCGCCGCCGAGCGGCATCGCGAGGTGGCCGCTCGCCTGACGAGCGCCCTGGATGCGCTGCGGAACCGGCGGGTGCCGCTGGCGCGGGTGCTGGGCGGGACCGGCATCCCGGGGCAGTTCGTGCTGGAGTTCGCCGACGGCACGGCGATCCTGGCGCGCACCGTCGGACGCTCCGACGCGGCGACGGTGGCGGTGGCGGTCGCCCGCGAGCGGGTGCTGCTGACGCTGTGGCACGACACCGGCACCCACTTCCCGCTGGTGCTGTCGTGGCGCGGCGGGGAGCGCGTGCTGGACGCGGTGGCGGTGCAGCCGGCCGACTAGTGCCGCAGGAGGGCGATGGCGTAGCCCACCCCGGCCGCGATGTGCAGCACGGCCCCGAGGGCCAGCAGGGCGATCGCGACGGTCAGGATCGTGGGGCCCGTGGCCGCGTCCACCTGGCTCAGCGTCAGCAGGGGCAGTGCGGTCATCTGGACGGCGGTCCGGGTCTTGCCGAGCCAGGTGACGGCCACGGGTCCCACCCGGCGCATCCGGACGGCCACCACGGCGAACAGCAGCAGGTCCATGACGACGGTTACGGCGAGCACCCACCAGGGCAGCAGGCCGACGGCCAGCAGCGTGGCGTAGATCGACATCTCGCCGGCGCGGTCCGCGAGCGGGTCGAGGATCTCCCCGAGGCGGCTGACCTGGTGCAGGCGGCGCGCCAGGTAGCCGTCGATCCAGTCGGTGGCGCCGAAGAGGACGAGCAGGATCGTCGCGGCCAGCGGGTACTGCCGGGACGCCAGGACGCCGACGACCAGCGGCACGAACAGCAGCAGCCGGGCGGCGGTGATGTAGTTCGGAATCGTGGCCCAGTCGGAACGCGGGTTCGCCTCTGCGGTCACGGTCACCTCCCGATCGCGAGGGCCCTCGACGCTGGGCACCCCCGTGCCCAGGCTAGCGCCGACGCCGGGCGTGGCTCGCCCGACGCGGCCGACCGGCTGCGGCCGGCTTCCGGGGGCGGCGTCCTAACGCCCGATCGTGAGGGACTTGCGGTAGATCGCCTCGCGCTGTTCGACGCCGTCCTCGACCACCGTGCGGTGGTCCCCGGTGGGGGTGTAGTCCAGGCTGATGTACATCGGGATGGCGGCCGGGTTCTCGGGGTCGACGCCCAGCCGCACCTCGGTGTAGCCCTGCGCGGCGGCGATCTCCTCGATGGCCTTCGACAGCCGGACGCCGAGGCCGCGCCTGCGGTACTCGGGGTAGACCCAGAGTGTGCGCATCTCGGGGGCCAGTTCGGTTTCGGGACGGCAGTCGAGGGCGACGTAGCCGGCCACCTCGTCGGGCGCGAAGGCGGCGACGAAGAAGAAGTTGCCCCGGGCCGCCAGCTCGAGATACTCGGGGGCGCGGGTGGCCCCGGGCTCGCGGGCGGACAGCAGGGGAAGGTCGGCGGGCGTGCAGAGGCGCACCTCGACGTTGCTGGCGGTCATGCGCTGGTCTCCATCGTTCGGGACGTTCGGGAACGCCTCCAGTCTTGCCGGTGGGGGCGGACCAGTCCACTCCGTGCCGGTCGGCGGGAACCCGTCGGACGCCGAGGCGGCCCGCCCCAGGGTCGGGACGGGCCGCCTCGCTCAGGCGCCGGTTCGCTGCTCAGAGCAGCGTCTTGAGGTTGGTGATGATGTCGGCGACGGCCTGCTGGGCGGAGCCGTACAGCATCTTGGTGTTCTCGGCGAAGAACAGGGCGTTCTGGATGCCGGAGTAGCCCGCGCCCTTGCCGCGCTTGATGACGATGGCCTCCTTGGCCTTGTCGGCGTCCAGGATCGGCATGCCGTAGATCGGGCTGGACTTGTCGGTGCGGGCGACCGGGTTGACCGTGTCGTTCGCGCCGATGACCAGGGCGACGTCGGCGTCCGGGAACTCGTCGTTGATCTCGTCGAGGTCGAAGATGTCGTCGTAGGGGACGCCGGCCTCGGCCAGCAGGACGTTCATGTGGCCGGGCATGCGGCCCGCCACCGGGTGGATCGCGAACTTCACCACGATGCCCTCGTTCTGCAGCAGCTTGGTGAGCTCCCAGATCTTGTGCTGGGCGCCCGCCACCGCCATGCCGTAGCCGGGGACGATGATGACCTTCTGGGCGTACCGCAGCGAGGCGGCGGCGTCCATCGACGACATCTCCTTCATGGTGCCCTCGATCTGGTGGCCCTCCAGGACCTCGCCGGTGATCGGGGTGAAGATGACGTTCCGGATCGGCCGGTTCATGGCCTTGGCCATCAGCATGGTCAGCAGCGAGCCGGCGGCGCCGACCACGATGCCGGCGATGATGAGGGCCGGGTTGCCGAGCACGTAGCCCTCGAAGCCCACCGCGAGGCCCGTGAAGGCGTTCAGCAGCGAGATCACCACGGGCATGTCCGCGCCGCCGATGGGCGACACGATGAGGACGCCGAGGGCGGCGGCCGCGATGAAGAACAGCACGATGAACAGCGGGTGCTGGGTGGTGACCACGAGGATGCCGAGCAGCACCGTGGCGGCGAACAGGATCAGGTTGGCCATGTTGCCCATCGGCAGCTTCAGCGTCTTGTTCATGATGCCCTGGAGCTTCAGGAACGCGATGATGGAGCCGGAGAAGGCGACCGAGCCGATGAGGGCGCCGAGGACGGCCATGATCGCCACGATCGGGTTGTGCACCTGGCCGCCCGCGAACTCGATGGCCGCGATGAGGCCGGCGGCGCCGCCGCCCATGCCGTTGTAGATGGCGACCATCTGCGGCATGTCGGTCATCTTCACCTTGATGGCGGCGTACCAGGCGACGCCGCCGCCGATGGCCATGGCGATGACCATCAGGATCATGTTCGTCCCGTCCATGCCGGGGACGAAGAACGTGGCCACGGTGGCGAGCACCATGCCGATGCCGGCCCACTGGATGCCGCGCTTGGCGGTCACCGGCGAGCTCATCGCCTTCAGGCCGAGGATGAACAGGGCCGCGACCACCAGGTAGGCCGCGTTGATCAGGAACTCGACGGCGTTCACCGGGCACCACCCTCGGGCTTCGCGGCGATCTCCTTCTTCTTCGAGCTGAACATGCCGAGCATGCGGTCGGTCACGAAGTAGCCGCCGGCCGCGTTGGCGGCGCCCAGCAGCACCGCGAGGAAGCCCAGCACCTGCTGCAGCGGGCTGGTGGCGTGGCCGAGGGCGAACATGGCGCCCACGAGCACGACGCCGTGCACGAAGTTGGAGCCGGACATCAGCGGCGTGTGCAGGATCACGGGGACCCGAGAGATCACCTCGTAGCCGACGAAGGCCGCCAGCACGAAGATGTAGACGTAGAGCAGGTCGGTCATGCCTGGTTCTCCTGGGACTCGGTGGCGGACGCCTCGGGCGCCGCCGCGGGTTCGGGCGCGGTGGGCTGGGGTGCGGTGGGCGCCTCGGCGGCGAAGCCGAGGATCTTGGCGACCATGGGGTGGGCGATCGCGCCGGCGTGGGTGAACGCTGTGCCGGCGATGACCTCGTCGTTCCAGTCGATGGCGAGGTTGCCGTCGACGACCATCGGCGCGGTGAAGTTCAGCAGGTTCTTGCTGAACATCTCGGAGGCGTGCACCGGCATCCGTGCGGGCAGGTTGACGGGGCCGATCACGGTGGCGCCGCCGATCACGACCTCCGCGCCGGCCACGGTGCCCTCGACGTTGCCGCCGCCCTCGGCGGCCATGTCGACGACGATCGCGCCGGGCTTCATGCCCTCGACCATGGCCCGCGTGATGATCACGGGGGCCTTCTTGCCGGGCACGGCCGCGGTGGTGATGAGGACGTCGGCGTTGGAGACGGCCTTGGCCAGCTTCTCGGCCTGCAGCGCCTTCTCCTCGTCGGTCAGTTCGCGGGCGTACCCGCCGGAGCCGGCGGCGGAGACGCCGGTGTCGACGAACTTCGCGCCCAGCGACTCGACCTGCTCGCGGGTCTCGGGACGCACGTCGTAGGCCTCGACGATCGCGCCGAGCCGCTTCGCGGTGGCGATGGCCTGCAGGCCGGCGACGCCGACGCCGATGATCAGGACCCGCGACGGCCGGATGGAGCCGGCGGCGTAGGTGAGCATCGGGAAGAACTTGGGGGCACGCGCGGCGGCGATGAGCACGCACTGGTAGCCCGACACCGAGCCCTGGCTCGACAGGATGTCCATGCTCTGGGCGCGGGAGATGCGGGGGAGGAGTTCCAGCGCGAACGCGGTGACGCCGCGGTTGGCCAGCTCGGCGGCATGGTCGCGGCTGGAGTACGGCGCCAGCAGGCCCATGAGGACCTGGCCGGGGCGGAGGCGGCTCTCGGCGTCCGGGCTGAGGTTCCCGATCGTCCACACGACGTCCGCCGCGTCGATGACCTCGGCGGTGCTGTCCACCCAGCGCACCTCGCCGAGGGCGTCCGGGATGATGTAGGCGCCGTCGGTCGCGCCGCGTTCGACGACGAACTCGGCGCCCTGGGCCTTCAGTTTCTTCACGACGTCGGGGACGATGGGCGTCCTCGTCTCCGACGGATCGGCGTTGCGTGGCACTCCGATCACTATCGCCATGGCGACTCCTCTGTTGCTGACTTTTGTCTGGGTATCTCTAAAGTAGAGCAACATTGCGGACGCCGTGGTGGCTCCGGCCGCATCGCGGCGGGGGCCGCCCGCCGGCCCGCAGCGGCCCCCCGGCCGATTCGCGCCGGACGCCCCGGGCCCGGTAGGCTGGGTGATCGCCGTCTGAACGGCCGCGGACGCCCAAGAGCTTCCCCGTCATCGAGGGGGAGCGCCGCGCAACGGGAAACCGAGAGGAGTGCCTCCTTCATGGACGCCGCCACGAAGAAGAAGATAATCGAAGAGTACGCGACCACCCCCGGGGACACCGGTTCTCCCGACGTTCAGATCGCGCTCCTCACCAAGCGCATCGCGCACCTGACCGAGCACCTCAAGGAGCACAAGGGCGACCACCACAGCCGCCGCGGGCTCATGATCCTGGTCGGCCAGCGCCGCCGCCTGCTCAACTACGTGGCGAAGCAGGACGTCGAGCACTACCGCGCGCTGATCGCCCGCCTGGGGCTGCGCCGGTGATCCACCGCCTCCGGTAAGGGAGTGGCCGAACAGGCCACTCCCTTGCTGCACGTCCGGGGGTTGTCCCCGGTCCCCACCATCCACCCACCGCACCACACCTCGCCCGCCGGACCCGTTCGCTGGGCGGTCCTCGGTGGTGGCCTCCGGGAGCGAAGCGCCCCCGAGGGCCTCGATCGAAGACCGACAGCCACGACGCGGGCCCGGGGGCAGTCCAGAAAGGAATGTCTCCATGGCCATGGAGGGACCCGACGTCCGTTTCACCGAAGCGGTCATCGACAACGGCAAGTACGGCACGCACGTCGTGCGCTTCGAGACGGGCCTGCTGGCCCGGCAGGCGTCCGGCTCGGCCGCCGTCTACCTCGACGGCGACACGATGCTGCTGTCCGCCACCACCGCCGCCAAGAACCCCCGCGACGCGATCGACTTCTTCCCGCTGACGGTCGACGTCGAGGAGCGCATGTACGCCGCGGGCCGCATCCCCGGCTCGTTCTTCCGCCGCGAGGGCCGGCCCAGCGAGGGCGCGATCCTCGCCGCCCGCCTCACCGACCGCCCGCTGCGCCCGTGCTTCATCAAGGGTCTGCGCAACGAGGTTCAGGTCGTCATCACGGTGATGGCGCTCAACCCGAACGTCCGCTACGACGTGCTGGCGATCAACGCCGGCTCGGCGTCCACCACGCTGGCCGGCCTGCCGTTCAGCGGCCCGGTGGGCGGCGTCCGCGTCGCCCTGATCGGCGACCAGTGGGTCGGCTTCCCGACGGTCGAACAGGCGAAGGACGCGACCTTCGAGATGGCCGTCGCCGGGCGCGTCCTGCCCGACGGCGACGTGGCGATCATGATGGTCGAGGCCGAGTCCACCGCGCACACCTGGGACCTCGTCCGCTCCGGCCGCACCGCGCCGACCGAGGAGGTCGTGGCGTCCGGACTCGAGGCCGCGAAGCCGTTCATCAAGGCGCTGTGCGACGCCCAGGCCGAACTCGCCACGCAGTCGCCCAAGCCGATCGCCGAGTTCCCGGTCTTCCGCGACTACGAGGCCGACGTGTACGCCGCCGTCGAGGCCGCGGCGTCCGAGCGCCTGGCCCAGGTGATGAGCATCGCCGGCAAGGTCGAGCGGGAGACGACCACCGAGGAGCTGCTGGGCACCCTGCACTCCGAGCTCGACGCTCAGTTCGAGGGCCGCGAGAAGGAGATCACCGGCGCCTACCGCGCGCTCACCAAGAAGATCGTGCGCCGCAAGGTGCTCACCGAGCAGGTGCGCATCGACGGCCGCGGCGTCCGGGACATCCGCACGCTGTCGGCCGAGGTCGGCGTGCTGCCGCGGGTGCACGGCTCGGCGCTGTTCCAGCGCGGCGAGACCCAGATCCTGGGCGTCTCCACGCTGAACATGCTCGACATGGAGCAGAAGCTCGACACGCTGGCGCCGGAGACCACCAAGCGCTACATGCACAACTACAACTTCCCGCCGTACTCCACCGGCGAGACGGGCCGGGTGGGCTCGCCCAAGCGCCGCGAGATCGGCCACGGGGCGCTCGCCGAGCGGGCGCTCATCCCGGTGCTGCCGACCCGCGACGAGTTCCCCTACGCGATCCGTCAGGTGTCCGAGGCCCTCGGCTCGAACGGGTCGACGTCGATGGGCTCGGTCTGCGCGTCGTCCCTGTCGCTGCTGAACGCCGGCGTCCCGCTGAAGGCGCCGGTCGCCGGCATCGCGATGGGCCTGATGAGCGAGGAGATCGACGGGGAGATGCGCTACGTCGCGCTCACCGACATCCTGGGCGCCGAGGACGCCCTCGGCGACATGGACTTCAAGGTCGCCGGCACCCGGGACTTCGTGACCGCCCTCCAGTTGGACACCAAGCTCGACGGCATCCCGGCCGAGGTGCTGGCCGGGGCGCTGCTCCAGGCGAAGGAGGCCCGTCTCACGCTGCTCGAGGTGATGGCCGAGGCCATCGACGCCCCCGACGAGCTGAGCCCGTACGCGCCGCGGATCATCACGATCCACATCCCGGTCGACAAGATCGGCGAGGTCATCGGCCCCAAGGGCAAGATGATCAACCAGATCCAGGACGACACGGGCGCCAACATCAGCATCGAGGACGACGGCACGATCTACATCGGCGCCGACAACAGCGAGGCCGCCGAGGCCGCCCGGCAGATCATCAACGGCATCGCCAACCCGACGATGCCGGAGAAGGGCGAACGGTACCTCGGCACGGTCGTCAAGATCATGCCGTTCGGCGCGTTCGTGTCCCTGCTGCCCGGCAAGGACGGCCTGCTGCACATCTCGAAGCTGCGCGGCCTGAACAAGGGCTCCCGCGTCGAGAACGTCGAGGACGTCCTGAGCGTCGGCCAGAAGATCCAGGTCGAGATCTCCGACATCGACGACAAGGGCAAGCTGTCGCTGATGCCCGTCGAGGAGGTCAAGGAGGCCCCCGCGGAGGCCTGATCCCCTCGGACGCCGGCCGCCCGGTCCCCGCGTGGGGCCAGGCGGCCGCGCTGTCGCTGGCCCCTAGGATGACCGCCATGATCAAGGTCGGTGTCATCGGGTGCAAGGGACGCATGGGCGTCGAGGTGTGCAGGGCGGTGGAGGCCGCCCCGGACCTCGACCTGGTCGCCGCGGTGGACGCCGGGGACGACTACGCCCCGCTCCAGGCCGCCGACGTGATCGTCGAGTTCACGGTGCCCCGGGCGACGATGGCGAACGTCCAGTGGTGCATCGAGAACGGCCTCGACGTCGTCGTCGGGACCACCGGGTACGACGAGGAACGGCTGGCCACGGTCCGCGGCTGGCTCGAGGGGCGCCCGTCGCGGGTGCTCATCGCGTCGAACTTCTCCATCGGGTCGATCCTGATGATGCGGTTCGCCGAACTGGCGGCCCCCTACTTCGAGTCGGTGGAGATCATCGAGTTCCACCACCCCGACAAGGTGGACGCCCCGTCCGGCACCGCCGTGACCACCGCGCGCCGCATCGCCGCCGCCCGGGCGGCCGCCGGGGTGGCGCCGAGCCCGGACGCCACCGAGACCGACCCGCTCGGGGCGCGCGGCGCCAGCATCGACGGCGTCCACGTGCACGCCGTCCGCCAGCGCGGCCTGTTCGCCAACCAGGAGGTCCGGCTCGGCAACGAGGGCGAGCAGCTCGTCATCACCGAGAACGGGTTCGCCCGCTCGGCCTACATGCCGGGCGTCCTGGCCGCGGTCCGCGGCATCGGCTCCCTGACCGGGTTCACGTTCGGCATCGAGGGGCTGCTCGGCCTCGCGTGATCCGGGCCGAACCGCCGCCCACGGCGTCCGGCCTCAGCGCAGCCCGGGCAGGATCGTGTGCGGGGGCACCTCGGTCGGCGCCGGCGGGGTCGGCGGCGTCCCGTCGCCGAACGGACGCCCGCCGAGGGCCTCGCGCCCGTGCGGGGTGAGCCAGCCCGAGAGGTCCGGCCCGCCGGGCACGATCGACAGCGGGTTGAGGTCGGTGTGCACGACGTAGTAGTGCCGCTTGATCTGCTCGAAGTCGACGGTGTCGCCGAACCCCGGGGTCTGGAACAGGTCCCGGGCGTAGCCCCACAGGTTCGGGAGCTCGCTGAGCTTCGACCTGTTGCACTTGAAGTGGCCGTGGTAGACGGGGTCGAAGCGGACCAGCGTGGTGAACAGGCGGACGTCGGCCTCGGTGATCGCATCGCCCATCAGGAACCGCCGGTGAGCCAGGCGCTCCTCCAGCCAGTCCAGCGCCGCCCACAGCCGCTCGTGGGCGGCGTCGTAAGCCTCCTGGGAGCCGGCGAAGCCGCAGCGGTACACGCCGTTGTTGACGTCGGTGAAGACCCGGCGCATGACGTCCTCCATCTCGTCGCGCACGTCCGGCGGCCACAGGTCGGGGGCGCCCGGCCGGTGGAAGTCGACCCACTCGGAGGCGAGATCGCGCGTGATCTGGTCGAAGTCGTTCGTCACGACCTGTCCGGTCGGCACGTCCACCAGGGCGGGCACCGTGATGCCCCGCGGATAGCCGGGGAAGCGGGCCTCGTAGGCGTCCTTGAGCCGGGCGATGCCCAGCACGGGGTCGACGCCGCCGGGGTCGAGGTCGAACGTCCACGAGTCGGCGTCGTGGGTCGGCCCGGGCAGGCCCACGCCGATGGCCGCCTCCAGCCCGAGCAGCCGGCGGACGATCAGGGCCCGGTTGGCCCACGGGCAGGCGCGGGCGGCGACCAGCCGATAGCGGCCGGCCTCGACCGGCCAGTCGCCCGAGCCGGCGGCGGGGGACCGCACGATCCGGGTCGTGATGTAGCGCTGGTCCCGGACGTACGCGCGCCCGGGGGTGGAGTAGACGCCGCTCCGGACGTGTTCCGCAGGGGCCAGATCGTTCATGATTCAACTATCGCAGGTCGGGGCCGGTTTCCCAACCCGCCCGCTCACAGCGCGGTGTGCAGCCGGACCAGCCGGACGGTCTCCGCGCCGTCCTCGGCGGCCACCTCCCGGTGGGCGCCGTCGGCGGCCCAGCCCGACGACAGGACGAAGGCCCGGAGGGCGTCGTCGGTGGTCCGCAGCCACCAGGTCGCTCGGACGAAGCGGTCGGCGCGCAGGGTGTCCACCGCGGCGTTGAGCAGCCGCGACCCATGCCCCTGCCGCTGGGCGCGCGGGTCGATCACGAACTCGCCGATGGTGGCGTCCCGTCCGGCGACGGCGTCCGGGTCGTCCGCCGGGCCGATGGCGGCGAAGCCCGCGAGCCGCCCCGAGCCGACCGCGACGAGCACCCGGTACTCCGCCAGCGGCGGGGCGAGGATGGCCCGCCGCCAGGCGTCCGTCATCGCGGCGAGGCTCACCGAGCCGAGCACGGCCGCGGCCAGGCCGGGGGGCAGCGTCTGGGTCCAGCCGCGCCGCTGCAGGGCGGCGATCTGCTCGGCCTCGCCGGGCAGGGCGAGCCGGACGGTCGGATCGGTCACGCGGTCTCCTCGGTCGAGCGGTTGGCGGCGATGCTACCCGGGCGGCCGGGCCGGCCCCGCGACGCGGGTGCCGGGGTGCGGCGCCGTTAGGGTGGGGGCGTGCGTGAGAATCTCCGGACCCCGCCCGCCCTCGAACCCGGCACCCTGCGCCTGACCCCGCTCGGCGGTCTCGGCGACGTGGGCCGCAACGCGACGGTCTTCGAGCTCGACGGACGCCTCCTGCTCGTCGACTGCGGCGTCCTGTTCCCCGACGAGGCCCACCCCGGTGTCGACATGCTGCTGCCCGGCCTGCACGTCATCGCCGAGCGGCTCGACGACGTGGACGCCCTCGTGTTGACCCACGGCCACGAGGACCACATCGGCGCCGTCCCCTACCTGCTGCGCCGCCGGCCCGACATCCCCGTCTTCGGCACCCGGCTCACGCTGGCGCTGCTCCGGGAGAAGTTGAAGGAGCACCGCCTGCGCCAGGTCGACCTGCGGGTCGTCGGCGACGGCGAGCGCACCCGGGTCGGCGCGTTCGACCTCGAGTTCCTGCCCGTCAACCACTCGATCCCGGACGCCGTCGCGCTCGTCCTGCGCACCGCCGCGGGCACCGTGCTGCACTCGGGCGACTTCAAGATGGACCAACTGCCCCTCGACGGCCGGCTCACCGATCTGCGCGGCTTCGCCCGCGTGGGTGAGGAGGGCGTCGACCTGCTCCTCATCGACTCGACCAACGCCGAGGTGCCGGGCTTCACCACGAGCGAGATCGACGTCCACCCGGCCCTGGAGCGCGTGTTCGCCAAGGCGCCAAGCAAGATCATCGTCGCCTGCTTCAGCTCGCACGTGCACCGCGTCCAGCAGGTGCTCGACGAGGCGCACCGCGCGGGCCGCAAGGTCTGCTACGTGGGACGGTCGATGGTCCGCAACATGACGATCGCCGCCGAACTCGGCTACCTCAAGGTGCCGGGCGGCACGCTCATCGCCCTCGACGAGCTCGACGACTACCCGGACGACCGGGTCGTCATCGTGTCGACCGGGTCGCAGGGCGAGCCGCTCAGCGCGCTGTCGCGCATCGCCAGCCGCGAGCACCCCGTCATCAAGGCCCAGGAGGGCGACGTCGTGCTGCTGGCGTCCTCGCTGATCCCCGGCAACGAGAACTCGGTGTCGCGCGTGATCAACGGGCTGACCCGCAGCGGCGTCCAGGTCGTCCACAAGGGCAACGCGCTGGTGCACGTCACCGGCCACGCCTGCGCGGGGGAGCTGCTCTACGTCTACAACATCGTCCGGCCCCGCCACGTCCTGCCGGTGCACGGCGAGCTGCGCCAGCTGCGCGCCAACGCCGAGCTGGCGATCGCGACGGGCGTCGACCCCCGCAACGTGCTCGTCATCGAGGACGGCGGGGTCGTCGACCTGCGGGCCGGCCGGGCGCGCGTCGTGGGCAAGGTCGAGGCCGGCTACATCTTCGTGGACGGGACCACCATCGGCGAGGTCGGGGACGCCGAGCTCGACCAGCGGCGCATCCTGGGCGAGGAGGGTTTCATCTCGGTCATCGCGGCGGTGAACTTCCACTCGATGGAACTGGTCACCGAGCCGCAGATCACCGCCCGGGGCGTCTTCGGGGGCGAGGACGCCTTCGACGAGATCACGGCCGAACTGGCCGAGGCCATCCGGGCGGCCCTGGCCGACGGCGCCGAGGACACCTACGAGCTGCAGCAACTGATCCGGCGGCGGATCGGCCGCTGGGTGAACAAGACGTTCAGGAGGCGTCCGATGATCGTGCCGGTGGTCATCGCCACCTGACGCCGCCGATTTTCGCGGGCCGGGGCGGGTGGGTTATCATCGGTTGGTTCCTTTTCGTGAGGACCGTCCTGAGGCCCCCTGGGCCGGCATCGTGAGAAACAAGGAGAGTCCAGTGGCTGCCGTGTGCGACATCTGCGCCAAGGGCCCGAGCTTCGGGCACAACGTGCCTTGGTCGAAGAAGAAGACGAACCGTCGCTGGGATCCGAACATCCAGCGCGTCAAGGCCGTGGTGAACGGCACGCCCAAGCGGCTGCACGTCTGCACCTCGTGCCTCAAGGCCGGCAAGGTCACCCGCTGACCCCGCCCGTCGTCCCCGATCAGACCCGCCCCGGCGGGTCTTTTCGTTTCTCAGCCCCCCGGGAAGAGCGTCGGGTCGTGCGCGTTGACGACGGTCACGGACGCCTCGGCCGCGGGCCTGGGCCTAGGCTCACCCCCGTGAGACCCGCCCTGAGGCTCGTCGAGGACGCCGACCTGTCGCCCTGGCGCACCGAGATGTTCCGCCGGCTGAACGCCCCGCTGTCCCACACCCTCGGGGCGAAGACGGCCAAGCCGTTCGAGCAGTTGCGCATCCACACCGTCGGGGACCTGCTGCGCCATCTGCCCCGGCGGTACCTCGCCGGCACCGAGCTGACCGATCTGTCGACGCTGGAGGAGGGCGAGTTCGTCGCCGTGATGGCCCGTGTGCTGGGGGCGGAGATCAGGACGGCGCGGTCCGGCCGCCAGGGACGGCCGTCGGTCCGGCTGGAGGCACGCCTCACCGACGGCCACGGCTTCCTGACCGCGACGTTCTTCGGCCGCCAGCACCTGTGCGACTGGTGGGCGCAGCAGCTGGCGAAGGGCGTCCGGGGCATCTTCGTCGGCAAGGTGGGCAGCTTCCGCGACCAGCTGCAGATGACCCACCCGAAGTTCGTGATGCTCGACGAGACGGGCCGGGTCGTCGGCACGTCGGAGGAGGACGAGCGGATCGCCGAGCTGTCCCGGTCCGGGCTGGTCGGGCTGTATCCGGCCACGGCGAAGCTGCCGACCTGGACGATCGCCGAGTGCGCCCGGATCGCGCTGGAGACGGTGGCCGGTGTCGAGGACCCGTGGCCGGAGTGGGTGCGGCGGGAGGCCGGGGTGTGCGACCTGTTGGACGCCTTCGGGTACGTCCACCGGCCCGGCTCGCTGCGGGAGGTCGAGCGGGGCAACGACCGGTTGCTGTTCGACGAGGCCTTCGCGGCGCAGTTGACGATGGCGTACCGGCGGGCCGACAACGCCCGGCAGTCGGCGGGGCCGCGCCCGCGGCGTCCGGATGGCCTGCTGGCGGCCTTCGACGCGCGGCTGCCGTTCGAGCTGACGGCCGGTCAGCGCGCGGTCAGCGAGGAGATCTTCGCCGACCTCGCCCGCGCGCAGCCGATGCAGCGGCTGCTCCAGGGCGAGGTCGGATCGGGCAAGACGCTGGTCGCGCTGCGGGCGATGCTCGCGGTCGTGGACGCCGGCGGCCAGGCCGCCCTGCTGGCGCCCACCGAGGTGCTGGCCCATCAGCATTACCGGACCATCACCGAGCTGCTCGGTGACCTGGGGGCCGGGCGCACGTTGGGGGCGGCCGAGGACGCGACCGCCGTCGTCGTGGTCTCGGGGTCGATGTCCGCGGTCGCCAAGCGCAACGCCCTGCTCAAGGTGGCTTCGGGTGAGGCGGGGGTCGTGATCGGCACCCACGCGCTGCTGAACGAGCGGGTGCAGTTCGCCGACCTCGGCTTGGTCGTCGTCGACGAGCAGCACCGTTTCGGGGTCGAGCAGCGGGCCACGCTCACCGACCGCGCCGCGGGCCGGCCGCACCTGCTGGTGCTGACCGCGACCCCGATCCCGCGCTCGGTGGCCATGACGGTCTTCGGCGATCTCGAGGTGTCGACGCTGGCCGAGCTGCCCGGCGGGCGCGCCGAGGTGCAGACCACGGTCGTCGACGGCCTGCGGCATCCGGCCTGGGTCGACCGGGCGTGGGAGCGTGTCCGGGAGGAGGTGGCGCAGGGGCGGCAGGTGTTCGTGGTGGCGCCGCGCATCGACTCGTCGGACGACAAGCTCGTCGACGGCACGGTCCGGCACTACGTGGGCGTCACCGAGCTGTACGAGCGGCTCGCCGCGGTCGAGTTGGCGGGGCTGCGCGTCGGGATGCTGCACGGGCAGCTGCCCACCGACGTCAAGGACCGCGTGATGGGCGAGTTCGCCCGCGGCGCCCTCGACGTGCTGGTCGCCACGACGGTCATCGAGGTCGGGGTCGACGTCCCGAACGCGGCGATGATGGTGATCTGGGACGCCGACCGGTTCGGGATCTCCCAGTTGCATCAGCTGCGGGGCCGGATCGGCCGCGGTGAGCATCCCGGGGTGTGCCTGCTGGTCAGCCACGCGGAGGCCGGCGCGACCAGTTGGGAGCGGCTGCGGGCCGTGGCCGCCACGCGCGACGGCTTTGAGTTGGCCGAACTCGACCTCGCCCAGCGACGGGAGGGGGACGTTCTGGGCGCCGAGCAGTCGGGGGGACGGTCGTCGCTGCGGCTGCTGCGGGTCCTGGAGCACGGCGAGGTGATCCTGCGGGCCCGGGGGATCGCGGAGCGGGCCGTCGCGGCGGACCCGGACCGGGCGACGCCGGGGTTCGCCGACGCCGTCACCGCCACCGAGCAGTTGTCCGACGGTGACTGGATCGACCGCAGCTAGCTACTCGGTCGTCGTCTCGAAGCCCGGCTCGGGCTCGGGGCCGAAGCGGAACTGGCGGCCGGTGATCTCGTCCGGCGTGATCCGTACCCAGTGCGCCTTGACCGTCGGCACCCAGGGCCGCAGGGGCAGCGTCTCGAGGTGCGCGATCTCGGCGGAGTCGTGGACCTCGGTCGCCTTGCCCCGCGCGATCACGCTCCAGCCGCCGGTGCCGTCCCAGCCGTCGACCTCGAAGGCCACGCCGGCGTTGATGGTGAGGGTGAACAGCTTGCTGCCCTCGGCGGTCCGGAAGACCAGGGAGCGGCCGTCCGCGATGAAGTTGACCGGGAAGATCTCCGGGTGCCGGTCGACGACGGTCACGAGCCGGCCCAGCTTGCAGCCCGCCAGCACCGCCCAGCTCTGCTCTTCGGTGAGCTTGGTCACCGGGTTGAAGGAGTCCCGCATGCGTCGTTTCTACCACGCGGGCTCGCGGGTCGGTCCGCGCGCCCCGATAACCTGAGCCGATGAGCAGGATTGTCGCCGGCAGCCGCGGCGGGCAGCGGCTGGTGATGCCCGGCCACGACCGCACCCGGCCGACCTCGGACCGGGTGCGTGAGTCGGCGTTCAACCTGATCGCGGCCTGGGCGGGGACGGCCGGCGAGCCGGCTGACGTCATGCTCGACCGCTTCTCCTTCCTCGACCTGTACGCCGGCTCGGGGGCGGTGGCGCTCGAGGCAGCCAGCCGCGGCGCCGGCCCGGTGCTGGCCGTCGAGCGGGACGCCGCGACCGCGGCCGTCGCCCGCCGCAACGCCGAACGGTTGGGCCTCGACGTGCGCGTCGTCACCGCGGCCGTCGAGTCGTTCGTCGCGGACGCCGAGCCGCGCGCGTTCGACGTCGTCTGGCTCGACCCCCCCTACGCCCTGGGGTCGGACGCCGTCGCGCGGGTCGCCGCCCTGGTGCTCAAGCGTGGCTGGCTGGCCCCGGACGGGCTGGTGGTCGCCGAACGGGCCACCCGGGACGAGCCGCCCGGCTGGCCGCCGTCGCTGCCGTCGACCTGGTCGCGCCGCTACGGTGAGACCACCCTGTACTTCGCTGCCACGGAGGCCTCATGAGGGTGATCTGCCCCGGATCGTTCGACCCGGTCACGCACGGGCATCTCGACATCGTGCGGCGCGCCGTGACCCTGTTCGACGAGGTGGTGGTGGCCGTCGGGCGCAACAGCGCCAAGAACTACCTGTTCAGCCCCGACGAGCGGGTGGCCATGCTCACGGAGTCGTGCTCGCAGTGGCCGACGGTGCGCGTCCTGGGCTTCGAGGGGCTGTTGGTCGACGTGTGCCGCGCCGAGGGGTGCTCGGCGATCGTCAAGGGCCTGCGGTTCCCGGGCGACTTCGAATTCGAGCTGCAGATGGCGCAGATGAACCACGCGCTGACGGGAATCGAGACGGTGCTGCTGCCGACGGCCGCCCGGTGGGCGCACCTGTCCTCCACGATGATCCGGGAGGTGGCTCGCTTCGGCGGCGACGTGTCGTCGTTCGTGCCGGCGACCGTGCTGGAGCGCATCCGTGCAAAAATGGCCGTCGGCCCCCAGACGAAGGAGCAGTCATGACCCAGCCGGTAGCCGACCAGTTGGCGGCCGTGCGGTCGTTGGTGGAGCAGGCGAAGTCGATGCCGATGTCGGCGTCCTGCCTCGTCAACCGCGCGGAGTTGCTGGCCCAGCTCGACCGGATCGCGGAGGCGTTCCGCGAGGAGCTGGCGGAGGCGCGGCGCGGGTCCGGCGCGGACGCCGTGGCGGCCGCGGTCGTGACCGCCGAGCAGGTCCTCGAGGACGCCCGGGCGCGGGCGGACGCCCTCGTCGCCGAGGACGCCGTGCACGCCGAGGCGGTGGCGCGCGCCGCCGAGCTGACCCGGGCCGCGGAGGAGGAGGCCGAGGCGCTGCGCCGCGAAGCGGACACCTATGTCGACCAGCGGATGGCGGCCCTGGAGGCCGTCATGGCGAAGACGCTCGCGCAGGTCAAGACCCTGCGGGGTCGCTTGTCGGAGCGGTCGGGCCTCGACGAGCCGCCCGCCGACTGACGGGGTCCCGGCCGGCCGGTTTTGGCGTGCCCGCCGCCCCTTGGTAGGCTTCATCTTCGGTTATGACGCTGTCGTGCCAACGGTGAAGGGGTGTGCAGTGCATCGCGCGATCGACCCCCGCTCCGGCCTGGTCTTCGAGATCCACGATCTGGGCCGGCACGCGGGTGGGCTGAAGCGGGTGCAGCGCGAGACGCCGGCACCGGACGGCATGGGCAACGACGTGATCGGGGTACCCGCGGGCTCTCCCATCCGGCTCGACCTCAGGTTCGAGGCGGTCGTGGAGGGCATCCTGGTCACCGGTGTCGCTGGGTTCCAGCTGGCCGGGGAATGCGCACGGTGCTTGAGCCCGGTCTCCGGCGAACAGGAGATCGACGTTCAAGAACTGTTCCTCTTCCCGGACAAGGAGCCCGAGGACGACGAGGCCAGCCGCGTCGAGGGCGATTTCGTCGACCTCGAACCCGTCCTCCGGGACGCGGTGGTGCTCGAACTGCCGTTCATCCCGCTGTGCCGCGAGGACTGCGCGGGGTTGTGCCCGGTCTGTGGGGCCGACCTCAACGCCGATCCGAGCCACACGCACGAGCAGGCGGTCGACCCGCGGTGGGCCGGCCTGGCGGGCTGGACGAACGCGACCGAAGACTGACGAGGGCCCCGACCGGGGCCGCCGAGTGAGAAAGAGACTGACGTGGCCGTTCCCAAGCGGAAGATGTCCCGCTCCAACACGCGTTCCCGCCGTTCGCAGTGGAAGACGTCCGCCCCCACGCTGGTGACGTGCGCCAACGCGGCCTGCCGCGCGCAGCACCTGCCGCACACCGCCTGCCCGGCCTGCGGGCAGTACGGCCCCCGCGCGGCACGCCGGCAAATCCTCGAGCCGTGACGGTGGCGGCGGAGCGCCGCGTCCATCAACTGCTGACCGAGCTGGGGATCGAGATCGATCCCCAGCTCGTCGAGCTTGCCCTGACCCACCGCTCCTGGGCGTACGAGCACCCCCCGGCGCCGCACAACGAGCGGCTCGAGTTCCTGGGGGACTCGGTGCTGGGGCTCGTCGTCACCGAGCACCTCTACCGCAGCTACCCCGACCACGCCGAGGGGCACCTCGCCAAGCTGCGCGCGGCCGTCGTGAACACGTCCGCGCTCGCGGCGCGGGCGCGCGAGTTGGAGCTGGGGCCCCTGATCCGGCTGGGCCGGGGGGAGACCCTCACGGGCGGGGCGGACAAGGACTCGATCCTGGCCGACACGATGGAGGCGCTGATCGGCGCCATCTACCTGTCGGCCGGGCGCGCGGCCGCCGAGGCCTACGTGCACCGGGTCATCGACGCGATGGTGCTCGAAGCGGACAAGCTCGGTGCGGGCCTGGAGTGGAAGATGTCGCTCCACGACCTGTGCTCGACGCTGGGCCTGCCGTCGCCGACGTACGTGCACGAGGCGTCGGGGCCCGACCACGACAAGCGGTTCGAGGCGCGGGCCGAGATCGGCGGCGTCCTCTACCCGGGTGCCATCGGCCGGTCGAAGAAGGAGGCCGAACAGGGGGCCGCGCGCCTCGCCTACGAGGCGCTCACCGAGGCCGAGCCGGGGGACGGCGACGGGGCCACGGCGTCCGACGCCGTGCCGGCCTGATGCCCGAGTTGCCCGAGGTCGAGACCGTCCGGCGTGGCCTGGCGGTCGTCGTGGACGGCCGGCGCGTCGAGGCGGTCACCGTGTTGCACCCGCGGCCGGTGCGCCGGCACCCCGGGGGGCCGGCGGACTTCGCCGCCACGCTCACCGGTCGCATGCTGGGCGCGCCGCGCCGGCGCGGCAAGTACCTGTGGGTGCCGCTGTCCGGTGGGGACGCCCTGGTGGCGCACCTGGGCATGAGCGGGCAGTTCCGGGTGGCGGAGCCGGACGCCGCCCCGCCCCGCCACGCGCGCGTCCTCTTCGATCTCGACGACGGGCGGCAGGTGCGGTTCGTGGACCAGCGGATGTTCGGCGGGATGTGGGTCAGCCCCGGCGGCGCGGACCTGCCGCCGGAGATCGCGCACCTCGGGCGCGACCTCCTCGACCCGGACCTCGACCTGGACGCCCTCCTGGCCACCGTCGCGCGACGCCGCAGCGGGATCAAGCGGGTCCTGCTCGACCAGGCGGTGACGTCCGGCATCGGCAACATCTACGCCGACGAGGCGCTGTGGCGCGCCGGCGTCCACTTCGACCACCCGGCCGCCGACCTGGGGCCGGACCGGCTGCGGGCCCTGCTGCTCGCCGCCCGGGACGTGATGTCCGAGGCCCTGGCCGCCGGCGGCACGTCCTTCGACGCCTTGTACGTCAACGTCAACGGCGAATCGGGGTACTTCGACCGGTCCCTGGACGCCTACGGTCGCGTCGACGCGCCGTGCCGCCGCTGCGGGACGCCGCTGGTGCGGGACCGCTTCATGAACCGCTCCTCGTTCCGGTGCCCGGCCTGCCAGCCCCCGGTTCCGGCGGCCCGGGCGGGTGCGGCATGAGCGCCGGCGCCTTCGCCCGCCGGTACGCCCACGTCGGCCGGCAGTTCGTCAAGTTCGGCATGGTGGGCGGGGCCGGCGTCGTGGTCAACATGGCCGTGGCCGTCGTGCTGAACAAGGCCAACGGCGGCACCGTCAACGCGCAGAACGTCCTGTTCCCCCTGTTCGGGACGCCCTACAACTTCCGGTTCTCCACCCTGGTGTGGATCGTGGCCTTCCTGGTGGCGAACCTGTTCAACTTCGTCCTCAACCGCCACTGGACGTTCCGGCACGGCGCGAAGGCGCCGTTCTGGAAGGAGTTCTGGCCGTTCCTGACGGTGGGGGCGGTCGCCGCGTTCGTGGGCATCTTCATCAAGGTCGCCCTGACCAATCCCACCTCGCCCGCCTACCTGCCGGAGCCCTGGTTCCACGAGAACGCGGGCCTCCAGTCGCGCGAGTACTGGGCGCAACTGCTGACGATCGGCATCACCATGCCGATCAACTTCGTGGTGAACAAGCTGTGGACCTTCCGTGCCGTCCGCAACCGGCACGCCGACAGCCTCGCGGGACGTTCCGGCCCGGCTGTCTAGGGTGATCGCGTGTACCTCAAGAGCCTGACGCTGCGCGGCTTCAAGTCGTTCGCGTCGGCCACGACCCTGGTGTTCGAGCCGGGCATCACCGCCATCGTCGGCCCGAACGGCTCCGGCAAGTCGAACGTCGTGGACGCGCTGAGTTGGGTCATGGGCGAGCAGGGGGCCAAGACGCTGCGCGGCGGCAAGATGGAGGACGTCATCTTCGCCGGCACGGCCGCCCGGGCGCCGCTGGGCCGCGCGGAGGTCAGCCTCACCATCGACAACTCCGACGGGGCGCTGCCGATCGACTACACCGAGGTGACGATCAGCCGCACGATGTTCCGCGCCGGCGGCTCGGAGTACGCCATCAACGGGCACCCGGCTCGCCTGCTCGACGTCCAGGAGCTGCTCAGTGACTCCGGCATCGGCCGCGAGATGCACGTCATCGTCGGCCAGGGCCAGCTGGACGCCATCCTGCAGGCCACCCCCGAGACCCGGCGCGGCTTCATCGAGGAGGCGGCCGGCGTCCTGAAGCACCGCAAGCGCAAGGAGAAGGCGCTGCGCAAGCTGGAGTCGACGCAGGGCAACCTGGACCGGCTCAGCGACCTGCTCGCCGAGCTCCGCCGGCAGTTGAAGCCGCTGGGCCGCCAGGCCGAGGTGGCGCGCCGCGCCGCCGTCGTGCAGGCCGAGTTGCGGGACGCCCGCGCGCGGCTCCTTGCCGACGACTACGTGCTGGCCTCGCTGGCGTTGGAGTCCGACCTGGCGGCCGAGGCGTCCGCGCGGCAGCGCCGGCTGGCGCTGGAGGCCGCCCTGGAGCGGGCCCGGGATGCCGAGGCCGAGGCGGAGGCGGCCGGGCGGGCCGCCGCGCCGGAGCTGGCGCGGGCGCAGGAGACCTGGTACGCGCTGGCAGCCCTGCGGGAGCGGGCCGCGGCCACGCTGACGATCGCCCGGGAGCGGGTCCGCAACGCCGGGCAGGCCGCCGCCACCGAGGAGCGCCGCGGCCGGGACCCCGAGGCCCTGGAGGCGGAGGCCGCCGAGGTTCGCGCCCAGGAGGCGGCCCTCGCCGCCGACATCGCCCGGCGGGCCGAGGCGCTGCGTGTCGCCGCGGACCAACTCGCCGGCACGGAGGAGGCGCAGCGCGCCGCCGAGAGCCGCTACGCCGCCCAGGTGCGGGCCATCGCGGACCGCCGCGAGGGGCTGGCGCGGCTCACGGGCGAGGTGAACAGCCTGCGGTCGCGCCTGGAGGCCGCCGACGGCGAGATCGGACGCCTCGCGGCGTCCCGCGACGAGGCCCGGTCCCGCGCGGACGCCGCACGGCGCCGCTTCGCGGAGCTCGAGACCGAGGTCGCCGGGTTGACCGCCGGTGAGGAGGGGCTGGACGCGGCCTTCGAGGCCGCCGAGGAGGAGCACGCCCGGGTCGCCGCCGCGCTGGCGGAGGCGCGGGCGCGCGAGCAGCGGGCCGTCGCGGACCGGGCCGCCGCGAGCGCCC
>JAAYTZ010000058.1 GCA_012517965.1 Propionibacterium sp.
CCGGGCCGCCGCCCGCGGCGTCCGGGCCTGCGGCGTCCGGGACCGCGGCGTCCGGGCCCGTGGCGTCCGGGCCGGCGGCGTCCGGCGGGCGGGCCGATCGGATGACCGCCCCCATGCCGGGGGTGCTGCTGGAACTGCGCATCCGGGTCGGTGACCGGGTGGCGCGCGGCCAGACGGTGATGATCCTCGAGGCCATGAAGATGAAGAACGAGCTGAAGGCTCCCCGCGACGGCGTCGTCGCGGAGGTCTACGCGGTCGAAGGGCAGCAGGTCAGGTACGGCGAGGCGCTGCTGCGGTTCGAGGAGGGCGGATGAACGGCGACACCGTCCGGCTGCTCCTGCAGGGGCTCGGCAACGTCACCTGGCAGTCGCTGACGATGGTCGCGATCGGGTTGCTGCTGGTCTGGCTGGCGATCGCCAAGGAGTACGAACCGCTGTTGCTGCTGCCGATCGGCGCCGGTGGCGTGCTCGCGAACCTGCCGCTGTCGCCGCTCGTCACCGAACACGGCGCGCTGACGACCCTCTACCGCATGGGCGTGGAGAACGAGTTGTTCCCGCTGCTGATCTTCGTGGGCATCGGCGCGATGACCGACTTCGGGCCGCTGCTGGAGAACCCGAAGATGGTGCTGCTCGGGGCGGCGGGCCAGTTCGGCATCTTCCTGACCCTGATGCTGGCGCTCGTGCTGGGGTTCACGCAGAACCAGGCGGCCTCCATCGGCATCATCGGTGCGATCGACGGGCCCACCTCGATCTACGTCTCCAACAAGCTCGCCCCCGAACTGCTGGCCCCCATCACGGTGGCGGCCTACAGCTACATGTCGCTGGTGCCGATCATCATGCCGCCGATCATGCGGCTGCTGACCACCAAGGCCGAGCGACAGATCCGGATGCCGTACTCGTCCCGGCCGATCAGCCAGCGCACCCGCATCCTCTTCCCGATCATCGTGACGGTCGTCGTCGGCACCCTGGTCCCGTTTGCGACCCCGCTGATCGGCATGCTGATGCTGGGCAACCTGATGCGCGAGTCGAAGGTCGTCGAACGGCTGACCGGCGCGGCGTCCAACGAGCTGGCCAACGTCGTGACCCTGTTCCTGGGGCTCGCGATCGGTTCGACGATGGTGGGGGAGAGGTTCCTGCGTCCGGAGACCCTGTTCATTCTGGTGCTGGGCCTGATCGCCTTCGTCCTCGACACCGCGGCCGGCGTCCTGTTCGGCAAGCTGCTCAACGTGCTCAGCGGCGGCAGGTTCAACCCGCTGATCGGCGCCGCGGGCATCTCCGCGTTCCCGATGGCTGCGCGCGTGGTGCAGAAGGAGGCGTCGCGGGAGTCGTTCGACAACTTCGTGCTCATGCACGCGATGGGGGCCAACGCGGCGGGGCAGGTGGCCTCGGTCGTGGCGGGTGGCGTCCTGCTGGCCCTGATGGGGACGGCGTAGCCCCCCGCGTCGGGCCCCGGCCGATCCGCGCGAATGTTCTTTGTTTGGCAGACGGGGGGGCTGGCGATCCGTAAGGTAGTCGGGATGCCGAGCCGAAGGAGCCTCCGATGACGACACCGACCGACTACCACCCGATGTGGGACGAACTGGGCCTCGACCTGCCCAGCCACGACGCCCTGCTGGCCGCGGTGGGCTCGCTCTACGCGGACGCCTACCTGACCCAGACCAACCGCCCGCAGGCGATGTCCTACCTCGACTTCGTGCTGAGCGAGGTGCACGGTCTCCGGATCAAGGAGTTGCACGACTTCCGAGCCGCCGGGGGCAAGGTGGTCGGCACCTTCTGCCTGTATGTGCCGGAGGAGATCATCCGCGCCGCTGGTGGCTGGTCGGTGGGGCTGTGCGCGGGCGCCGAGTTCGGGCTCGAGGAGGCCGAGCGCATCATCCCCCGCAACACCTGCGCGCTCATCAAGAGCTTCGTCGGGTTCAAGCTCGCCCGCGTGTGCCCCTACATCGCCGAGAGCGACCTGGTCGTGGGCGAGACGACCTGCGACGGCAAGAAGAAGGCCTACGAGGCGCTCGCCGACCTGCACAACGTGCACGTGCTCGAGTTGCCACAGATGAAGCGGCCCCAGGATCTGGCGTTCTTCCGCCGCGAACTCGACGATCTGCGGGCCCGGCTGGAGGAGCTGACCGGGAAGCAGGTCACCGCCGACAGCCTCCGCGCCGCCATCAAGGAGGTCAACGACAAGCGCCGCGCCCTCCAGCGCATCGCCGCCGCCCGCGCCGCGACACCGGCCCCCATCAGCGGCAAGGACGCCCTACTCGCCACCCAGGTCGCCTTCTACGACGACGTGCCGCGGTTCACGGGGGCGATGAACGCCCTCGCCGACGAACTGGAGGCCCGGGTCGCCGAGGGCATCGGCGCGATGCCGGCCGACGCGCCACGGGTCCTCATCACGGGGACGCCGATGGCGCTGCCCAACTGGAAGCTGCACGACGTCATCGAGAAGGCCGGGGGCGTCGTGGTGGGCGAGGAGATGTGCACCGGGTCGCGCTACTACGACAAGCTCGTGCCCGAGACCGGCGAGACCGTCGAGGAGATGCTGGACGCCATCGCCGCCAAGTACCTCGACATCAACTGCGCATGCTTCACGCCGAACCGCGGCCGGATCGACGACATCATGCGGATGGCGCGCGACCTGAAGGCCGACGGCATCATCGACTACGCGCTCAACTTCTGCGCGCTGTACGAGGCCGAGACCTTCAACGTGGAGAAGGCGGCGCGGGAGGCCGGCTTCCCGGTGCTGTCGATCCAGACCGACTACTCGGCCGAGGACCTGGGCCAGTTGTCGACGCGGGTCGAGGCCTTCCTCGAGATGCTCTGACGCTCGTGCTGGCCCTCGGACTCGACATCGGCTCCCGGACCACCGACGCCGTGTGGCTGGCCGACGGCGAGATCGTCGACTCCGCCGTCGCCGACTCGGGCTTCGACCCGGCGGCGGCGGCCCGGACGCTGGCCGATCGGCGTCCGGTCGACGTGCTCGTGGCCACCGGCTACGGACGCCACACCGCCCGGGAAGCCTTCGGGTGTGGCGTGGTGACCGAGATCAAGGCCTACGCCACCGGCGTCCACGCCCTCTTCCCCGAGGCGGCCGGCGCGCTCGACATCGGCGGCCAGGACACCAAGGTGATCGCCCTGGCCGCCGACGGGCGCGTCCTCGACTTCCACATGAACGACAAGTGCGCCGCGGGCACCGGCAAGTTCCTGGAGGTCATGGCGCGCGCCCTGGGGTTCACGCTGGAGGAGTTGGCCGAGCGGGCCCTCGCCGCCCCGCGCGGCGTCGCGATCAGCTCGATGTGCACGGTGTTCGCCGAGAGCGAGGTCACCGGGCTCGTGCACCGCGGCGCCGACCGCGGGGCGATCGCGCGCGGCCTCCTGGAGTCCATCGCGCGCCGGACGCTGACCGTGGTCCGCAACGTCTGCACCGGCTCCCCGCTGGTGTTCGCCGGGGGTGTCGCCAAGAACCCCGCGATGGTGCTGCTCATGCGTGAGGGGCTGGCGGGCCGCGAGGTCCTGGTGCCCGCCGACCGTGGGGTCGACGCCCAGGTGGTCGGCGCCTACGGGGCGGCCCTGGTGGCGGCGGCGTCCTAGCCCGCGGGCCTGCGGAACAGCGAGACCGTGACGCTGACGTGCATCTCGGCGTCCTCGACGTCGTCGGGCACGCCGTGGAAGGCGTTCGGCCCCATCGCGATCAGGTCGCGGACGGCGGCGCCCGGCGCCCGTACCCGGTAGTCCAGCCGGTTGCGGGCGATCGCCTCGAACAGGCCCAACGACGAGCGCAGCAGACGTTCGTCCTTGTCGTCCTCGATGCCGAGCAGGCCGTGCCGGGCGCGCAGCGCGTCCAGGTGGGCGGCGGTCGGCGTCACGACGACGAGCAGCCCGTGGGCCGCCAGCACCCGGGCGAACTCGGGCATGTTGCGGGGGGCGAACACGCAGACCACGGCGCCGAAGCGTCCGGACCGCAGGGGGAGCGGCTGCCAGACGTCGGCCACGATGGCCGCCGCCCGTGGGTGGGTGCGGGCCGCCCGGCGTGCGGCGGCCGGGGAGACGTCGAGCGCCACGCCCCGGGCTCCCTGCACGGCGTCCAGCACCCGGCCGAGATAGAAGCCCGTGCCCGCGCCGACCTCGACCACGGTGGCCGCCCCGGCGCCGGCCACCCGGGCGGCGACGTCGTCCGCGATGCGGTCGTAGAGGCCGGAGGCCAGGAAGCGGTCCCGGGCGGCCAGCATCGCCGGGGTGTGGGCGTTGGCGGGTGGCGCGGCGTTCGCCAGGTTCACGTACCCCTGCCGCGCGACGTCGAACCGGTGGCCGGCCGGGCAGCCGACGCTGCCGCCGTCCAGAGTGAGCGGGCCGGCGCAGCGGGGGCAGGCCAGCAGGCCGCGGGCGGCGTCCAGGCTCACAGCGCCGGGAGCAGACCGCCGTCGACGGCGATCACGGAGCCGGTCAGGTAGGACGCGGCGTCCGAGAGGCAGAAGGCCGCGACCCGGCCGAACTCCGCCGGCTCGCCGAAGCGGCGCAGCGGGATCGAGCGGGCGTTGGCCGCCTGCTTCTCGGGGGTGTCGTAGAGCGCGCCGATCCGTTCGGTGCGGATCGTGCCGGGCAGCAGCCCGACCGCGCGCGAGCCCTGGGGCCCCAGTTCGGCGGCGAGCTGCTTGATCCACATGGCCAGGCCGGGGCGCAGCCCGTTGCTGATGGCCAGTCCGGGGATCGGTGATTTCACCGACGTGGACAGCACGTAGGCGAGGCGGACCGGACCCCCGGCGACCTCGACGACCGCCCTGGTCACCCGCACGGCGGCCAGGAACACCGAGTCGAACGCCGCACGCCACTCGTCGTCGGTGTTGCCGAGCGCGGCGCCGGTGGGCGGGCCGCCGACGCTGACGAACGCGCCGTCGAGCCGGCCGAACGTGTCGAGGGCCAGGTGGGCCGCCCGGCGGCCGGTGGTGGGCTCGGCCAGGTCGGCGGCGAGCCCCACCGCCCGGTCGCCGAGCGCCGCCAGCGCGCCGGCCAGGCGGTCGTCGC
>JAAYTZ010000059.1 GCA_012517965.1 Propionibacterium sp.
CCGCTTCTTCTGCTTCGAGACCCAGACCGACACCCGCACCGGCCTGGCAGAGGTGCCCGACTACGACCGCGAGCAGGGCAGCACCGCCACGCTGTTCTGAGCGCCGGCCGCGACGCCGGAGGCCACGATCGCGACGGCTGGCCGTGCTGGCGGCCCTGGCGGTGCCGGCGCTCGTGGCGACGGGGTGGCTGGCGGTCGGCGGGCCACGGCCCGAGCCGACGGTGGCGATCTCGATCACCGGGAGCCGCGCCGGTGACCGGGTGACGTTCGCCTGGACGTGGGCCCCGCAGCGGGCGGGGGACACCTTCGAGGTACTCGTGCGGGGCCGCGTCGTGCCGCGGGCCGACGCGAGGCTCGACCTGGCCGCCGACGGGCGGCAGTGCATCCGGGTGCGGGTGCTCGACGCCGCCGGGGTCCCGCGGGGCGGTTTCTCCGACGAGGGGTGCGCCGGATGATCCCCGCGCTGACCGTCGATTTCGTGGGCGAGGTGTACACCCCCGCTCCGGACGGCACGTTCATGCTCGGGCGTGAGGCCGACCTCGTCCTCGACGCCGACAACGGGTTCCTGCACCGGCGGTTCCTGGCGCTCAGCGCGTCGGGTGGGCTGTGGTGGCTGGCCAACGTCGGCGGGCGGCTCACCGCGACGGTCACGGACGCCGCCGGCACGCTGCAGGCCTGGCTGGCGCCGGGCGCGGCCCTCCCGCTGGTCTTCGAGCACACGATCGTCTGGTTCACCGCCGGCGCGACCACCTACGAGGTGGACCTGCACCTCGCCGAATCGCCCTTCCAGCCCGTGCTCCAGGTCCCCGCCGGGGACGGGTCGGCCACGATCGGCCGGCTCAGCCTCACCCCCGCCCAGAAGCTGCTGATCGTGGCGCTGTGCGAGGACGCCCTCCGGCGCGGCAACCGGGGCCCGAGTTCCATCCCGACGTCCGCGGCGGCCGCGGCCCGCTTGGGGTGGCCGTTGACCCGGTTCAACCGGAAGCTGGACAACGTCTGCGACCGGCTGTCGACGCTCGGGGTCCGGGGACTGCACGGCGGCCCCTCGCGGCTGGCCTCGGACCGCAAGGCGCGGCTGGTGGAGTACGCGCTGTCGGCGCGAGTTGTGGTCCCGGCCGACCTGGCTCTGCTCGACGAGCCGGACGCCGGACGCGCCGCCGGTCGGGGGTAACGTCGGCGCCGCCGGCGTGCCATGCTGGCCCGTGACCGCCCGTTGAGGAGGGAGCCCCCCATGACCGAGCCCCAGCAGCCCTACGAGCCCCCGGCCTGGGGCCCCCAGCAGGGCAATCAGCCGCCCGCGGGGCGTCCCGACTACGGGCAGCCTCCGGCGCAGCCGCAGCAGCCCTGGGGCCAGCAGCAGCCCTGGGGCCAGCAGCCGCCGCTGGCCCAGCCGCCGGGCTACCAGCCGCCGGGCTACCAGCCTCCGGCGGCGCCGCAGGGCTACCAGCAGCCCACCTACGCCCAGTACGGTCCGAACGCGCCGACGCCGCCCGGGCGGGTCGAGCCGGGCGCGCCCTGGCAGCAGCCCGGACCCTGGCAGCCCGGCCAGGTGCCCGCGGTGGGCCCGACGGCCGGCGCCGGCGTCCGGCTCGCGGGGTACCTGATCGACGCGGTGCTGCTGTCGATCTTCAACGGCATCATCAACGGCATCTTCCCCGGCCCGGTCACGTACTTCGGCGACGTGCCCATCCAGAGCCAGAGCACGATCGCGTCCCTGCTCACGCTGGTTCTGTCGCTGGTCTACTTCGCCTACCTGAACGGGCAGGGCCAGACGGTCGGGAAGCGCATCATGCGCACCAAGGTCGTGGACGCCGAGACCGGTCAGCCGATCGGCACCTCGCGAGCGGCCGTCCGGTGGGTGGTGCAGATGCTCATGTCGGTCCCGCTGATGCTGGGCTGGCTGAGCGTGCCGCTGAGCCCCGACACCCGCGGCTTCCACGACCGCGCCGCGAACGACAGGGTCATTCGGGTCTAGCCGGGCTCGCGGCGTCCGACCCAGGCGATGACCCGGTAGGTCACCGGCAGCAACGCGATCTCGACGAGGCACTTGAACAGCCAGCCGACCACGATGTAGTTGAGCAGTTCGGGCCAGGGGAGCGAGAAGCCGTCGAGCAACGCGGCCACCGGCCCGAACGCCACCAGGCAGAACACCACGGTGTCGGCGAGTTCGCCGACCAACGTCGAGGTGACCAGCCGGGCCCCCAGGCCGCGCCCCCGGGTGCGCCGCTTGAGCCACACCAGCACGTGGGCGTTGAGCAACTGTCCGGCCACGTACCCGGCCAGGCTGGCCAGCACGATCCGCGGCACGAACCCGAGGACGGCGTGCCAGGCGTCGGCGTACGGCCAGCTGGACGCCGGCGGCGCGGCGTCCACCAGCAGGAACGTGAGCGACATGAGGGCCGCCAGGACGAACCCGAGCGCGATCGCGCGGTGCGTGCGCCGCAACCCGTAGACCTCGGCGAGCACGTCGCCGAGGACGTAGGTCAGCGGGAACAGCAGGGCCCCGCCGTCGGTGATCACCGAGCCCACCAGCGGCAGGCCGCCGATCTCGATCAGCTTGGTGGCGGCCACGTTCGAGATCAGCAGCAGCCCGCAGAACAGGGCCAGGATCACGTCGTAGTGCCCGACTCCGACCCCGCCGAACCGGACGGCGCCGGAATCGGAGCTGGTTCCGGGGGTCACGGGCGGCCATCGTAGCCGCGGGCCCCGACCCGTGGCAGGCTAGGGGGCATGACCGAGATGAGCGACAGTGGCCCCGTGGAGGACGAGGACTTCCTCGAGCAGTTGCAGCCCGACGACACGCTGATCGACCGCGGGGTCGACGACGTGCTCGACGAGGGCTACACCGCCCCCGAGAACTGGTCGGCTCTGCAGGGCTTCGGCAACACCCCGGCCGAGATGCGCCAGGGGGAGACCCTCGAGCAGCGGGTCGCCCAGGAGGAGCCGGAGGTCGTCCGCGAGGAGGGCCCCTGGAACCCCGACAACGAGGACCGGGAGGTGGGCGGCAGGCGCGCCGGCCGGCTGGTGGACGCCCGCTCCGACGGCGAGGTCTTCGGCACCGACGTCGGCATCGACGGCGGTGCCGCCTCGGCCGAGGAGGCCGCCATGCACATCATCGAGCCCGAGGACGACGAGGACGAGTAACGGCGGGCTGGCGATCGGGGACGCCGCGCGCAGGGCGGCTCAGACGGGCGCGGAGCGTGGGCCTGGGGTCGCAGTGTCGGGCCGATCGACCTCACCCGCCGAGCCGTGGGCGGTGGATGGCGAGGCCTCGAGGGCGGCCAGGTTCGGCCGGGCCGGGTGCTCGATCCCCATCGGCCCGGCGGCCATCGCCCGCAGCAGGTTGTCGGTCACGCCGCGGGCGAACGACACCGAAGCGGGCGTGAGACCGGTGCCGGCGGTGCGCGAAGCGAGCGCGTTGACCCACATCATCGTGCCGGTGGCGAACACCCCTGCCCCCGAGGCCGTCGTGTAGTAGGTCATGTCCGCGTACGTCCAGCCGACATCCTCGCAGCGCACCTTCGAGTGGGCCACCACCTCCAGCGACGGCGGGGTGCCGGCGATGGGGTAGGCACGGTCGATCTCGTCGCCGAGCAGCCCGGGAAACTCGTCTCCGGTGGCCGCCCCGGTGCCGCGAAACAGGAAGAAGTCGCCTTCTTCGACGCGCAGGGCGCCGCGGGCGGGGTAGCACTCGTACAGCATTCCGGTGAGCGAGTTCTCCGGACGCGGCCAGGGCCGCGAGCGCCACCGGGTGGTGGTCTCGGGGCCCTGCACCGGATCCTGCCCGGAATCCTTGAAACCGACCATCGTGCGGCCGGGACCCAGCGGGCCCTCCTCGAGGCGCACGCGCCAGTAGAGCGCGTTGGCGCCCAGAAAAGCCAGGTTGGCGCCGGCGTCGCGGGCCGCCTCCACGGCGTCCCGGAGCGACACCGGCCAGTACTCGTCGTGTCCTTCGCTGACGACCCCGCGAGCGTCGTCGAGGGTGCCGGGTCGCTGGGCGACGTCCCACGTGGTCGTGTAGGCCAGGTCCAGGCCGAGCCGTTCGGCGTGCTGGACGACCGGCACCTCCCACTTGAAGACCTCCATCGCCCCGTTGCGGTCGTACGGACGGTCGAAGCTCACCCGGGCGCTGCGCGACCGGAACCGGCCGTCGGGCCCGAGGTACAGGCTGTAGCCGCCCCAGGCGTTGTACGCCTGGTAGCTGAGCACCGCCGACATGAGCACGAGGCGTCCGGCGCTGGAGCGTGAGCGGACCGTGAGCGGCACATAGCGCGTCTTACGGCCGGCCTGGGCGGACAGTTCCACCAGGTAGCTGCCCTCGGGCCAACCGACGGTGGGCAGCGTGGCGCTGGGCCGCCAATCGGTCGTGATCGTGCGATCGGCTGCCATCAGGGGCGGTCCCTGCTCGACCCCGGTCACGGGCACGGGCGACCGCCAGACCTCGCGCGCCCCCGCGCCGGAGTACCAGCCGAGGCGATAGGCGATCACGTCGAAATCGCCCACGCGCGACGTCGCGTACAGCGTGGCCGGTTCCCCCGGCTCCACGCTCACCTGGCCGAAGTAGCCGGCGAGTTCGCGGTCGGCGGCGTAGGTCGCCTCGGCCGCCTCCCACCCCGGTGTTCCCGGACGCTCGTTCTCGGCGGCCACCCAGCCGCGGCCCTCGGGCTGCCTGTCGACGGGGGACGCCGACGGTCCCGGCGCGGCGGGGGGACTGGCCGGGCCCGCGGGGGTGGCGGTGCAGGCGGCCAGCGCCCCGAGCACCAGCGCGGCGAGGAGGCGAGCCGGCGCGCGGCGTGCTCGATCGCTTGTCATCGTCCAAGGCCCCCGTGATCACCAGGCGGCAGGGCCGGGCGGCGCGCCTACACTGGGTGAGGTCAGGCTAGCCAATCCGAAGGGGAAGTCCACTGACTCACAGCACGGAAGAGGGCGTCGCCACCCGGCGCGTCACGGTGCCGGCCTCGATCGGCATGGTCGGCGTGTTGGGCCCCCGGGACGAGTTCCTGCGGATCCTGGAGCGCGACCTGGACGCCGACATCCACGTCCGCGGCAACGAGGTGACCCTCACCGGCGATCCGCACGGCGTCGCGCGGGCCGCCGACGTGCTGACCGAACTGGTGACGATCGTCCGCACCGGCCAGGGACTCACCTCGGACGCCGTCGAGCGCGTCGTGCGGATGACCGGCGTCGAGGACGAGCCGGCGTCCACGGTGCTGACGCAGAACATCCTGTCGAACCGGGGCCGCACGATCCGGCCCAAGACGCTCAACCAGAAGCGCTACGTCGACGCGATCGATGCGCACACCGTCGTCTTCGGCATCGGCCCGGCCGGCACCGGCAAGACCTACCTGGCGATGGCGAAGGCCGTCCAGGCGCTGCAGGCCAAGCAGGTCAACCGCATCATCATGACCCGCCCGGCCATCGAGGCCGGCGAGCGGCTGGGCTTCCTGCCCGGCACCCTCAGCGACAAGATCGACCCGTACCTGCGCCCCCTGTACGACGCCCTGCACGACATGGTCGATCCCGATTCGGTGCCCCGGCTGCTGACGGCCGGCACGATCGAGGTCGCCCCCCTGGCCTACATGCGCGGCCGCACCCTCAACGACGCGTTCATCATCCTCGACGAGGCGCAGAACACCTCGATGGAACAGATGAAGATGTTCCTGACCCGGCTGGGGTTCAACTCCAAGATGGTGGTCACCGGCGACGTCACCCAGGTCGACCTGCCCAGCGGCATGAAGTCGGGCCTGCGCGAGGTGCCGCACATCCTGGACGGCGTCGAGGACATCGCGTTCTGCCGGCTGACCAGCCACGACGTGGTGCGGCACCGGCTCGTCGGCCGAATCGTCGCCGCCTACGATCGGTACGAGTCGGTGCTGCCCGAGGTTCGCCGCCCGCAGGAGAGGGGCCACGCATGATCGATCTCAACAACGAGTCCGGCGTCGAGGTCGACGAGCAGCGGCTGATCGCGCTCGGCCGGTTCTGCCTCCAGGAGTTGCGGATCCACCCGCAGGCCGAACTGTCGATCCTGCTGGTCGACGAGGACACGATGGCCGACTACCACCAGCGGTTCATGGGCCTGCCCGGCCCCACCGACGTCCTCAGCTTCCCGATGGACGAGCTGCGTCCCCCCGCCGACGACGAGGAGCCGCCGCAGGGCCTCCTCGGCGACATCGTGCTCTGCCCGGCGGTCACCGCCCGCCAGGCCGCCGAGGGCGGCCGGACGCCGGAGGCCGAGGCCGACTACCTGCTGGTGCACGGCCTGTTGCACCTGCTGGGCTTCGACCATGCCGAACCGGTCGAGGAGAAGGCCATGTTCGAGCTCAACGACGCCCTCATCGCCGCCTGGACGGCCCACCGCGCGGGCCGCTGAGGGGCGGCGGCTCAGCCGAACCGTAGCCCCGTCGCCACCTGCTCGACGGCCCGCCGCCGCCCCTCGTCCGGCACCGGGGCCAGGACCATCACCACGGACTTCGGCGCGCGCATCGTCACGAACACCGTCGACAGCGACCCGTCGGAGCCGCGCAGCGTGAGTTCGGTGCCGGGCAGGCCCCCCATGGTCACCGCCCGCCGGCCGGTCACGGTCGTGGTCGGGTCGGCGTCCAGGGCGGCGACGTAGAAGTCGAGGAACCCCGCCAGCGTCTGCTGACTGGCCGCCCACGTCTGCACGGTGATGCCGTGCTGGGCCGGGTTGCGCAGGTAGGCGACCAGCCGGGTGGGTCCGGCGGTCGGGACGTCGGTGACCAGACCCGTGGCGTCCAGGTAGCCCTCGGGCAGGGGGAGCACGATCCCGTCCCGCGTCACCGTGCGGGGCGCCGCCGACGCGGACGCGGACGGCGCAGGGCGCGCCGTGGGCGTCCGGGCTGGACCCGACGGCGGGTCGGGCCAGCCGGTCGGCGGCACCGTGGAGGGCGGTCGCACCACGGCGCAGCCGGCCAGGGCCACGGCCGTGCAGAGCGCGGCGAGGCCGGCGCCGAGACGGAGAGCGGGGACGGTCACGGCTGACACCGTACGCGGGACGCCGCCGGTGCCCCCCGCCCGACACGCCCGGCTAGACTGTCGCTCCGTCCAGCCGCCGCGGGAGATGAGCGCACCCTGTTGTCGCAAGCCAATGTGATCGAGATCGTCGTCGCCGTCGTCTGCGTCCTGCTCGCGAGCCTCATGACGGCGGGGGAGGCCGCACTGCAGGCGTTCTCCCGCCCCCGCGCCGAGGCGCTCGCCAAGGAGCGCGGGTCGCGGGCCGCGGGCCGGCTCGTGGAGATCATGCAGGACAAGGCCCCCTACCTGAACACGTCGCTGTTCGTTCGGGTGCTCCTCGAGGTGCTCGCCATCGTCCTGGTCACCATCGTCGTCACCGACCACATCGAGGACGCCGCCTGGCAGGTCGCCTGGTCGGCGGGCGTGATGGTGGTCGTCTCCTTCATCCTCCTCGGGGTCGCCCCCCGGACCATGGGGCGGCAGCACGCCGATGCCGTCGCGCTCGCGGCGTCCGGGCCCCTGTCGCTGCTCACCACGGTCCTGGGCCCGATCCCCCAGGTCATGATCGTCATCGGCAACATGATCACGCCCGGCCGCGGCTACGCCGACGGGCCGTTCACGTCCGAGGCCGAGCTGCGCGAGCTGCTCGACCGCGCGGGGGAGTCGGACCTGATCGAGGACGACGAGCGGAAGATGATCCACTCGGTGTTCGACCTGGGCGACACGATCGTCAAGGAGGTCATGGTCCCGCGCACCTCGATGGTGTACGTCGAGCAGGGCAAGACGCTGCGGCAGGGCCTGTCGCTGGCGTTGCGGTCGGGGTTCTCCCGCATCCCCGTCATCGGCGAGGACCTCGACGACGTGCTGGGCATCTTCTATCTCAAGGACGCGATCCGGCGCACCTACGACCACCCGCGCGCCGAGGCGACCGAGACCGTGGAGTCGGTCATGCGGCCCCCGGTGTTCGTGCCCGACAGCAAGCCGGTCGACGAACTGCTGCGCGAGCTGCAACTCACCCACACCCACGTCGTCATCGTCGTCGACGAGTTCGGCGGGACGGCCGGGCTGGCGACCATCGAGGACATCCTGGAGGAGATCGTCGGCGAGATCGTCGACGAGTACGACGCCAACGAGGTGCCCCCGTACGTCAAGCTCGACGAGGACCGTTACCGCGTGTCGTCCCGGCTGGCCCTGGACGACCTGGGGGACCTGTTCGACCTGGAGCTCGACGACGACGACGTCGACACCGTGCTGGGGCTGATGGCCAAGGAACTCAACAAGGTGCCCATCCCCGGCACCGTGGTGGAGTGGGGCGGCCTGGAACTCACCGCCGAGCGGGCGTCCGGACGCCGCAACAGCGTGCAGACCGTGCTGGCGACGCGCATCCGCCGCCCGGAGGCCGAGCCGGGCGCCGAGGGCACGGAGGCGTCCGCGGACGGCGAGCCGGCGACCTGACCCCGGCGCCGCGCCCGGCCGGACGCCCCGGGGTAGAGTGGGCGGCGTCCCCCCGTCGATCGAAGGATCACGCATGCCCGACACCGCCCCCGGCTTCCGGTCGGGCTTCGCCTGTTTCGTCGGACGCCCCAACGCCGGCAAGTCGACGCTCACCAACGCGATCGTGGGGGAGAAGATCGCGATCACCTCGAGCAAGCCGCAGACCACCCGGCACATCATCCGCGGCATCCTCACCCGGCCGGACGCCCAGCTCGTGCTGGTCGACACCCCCGGCCTGCACCGGCCGCGCACGCTGCTGGGCGAGCGGCTCAACGACCTGGTCTACGAGACGTGGGCGGAGGTCGACGTCATCGGCGTGTGCCTGCCGTCGTCGCAGCGGGTGGGGCCCGGCGACGAGTTCCTGATCCGCGAGATCGCGGCGCTGCCGAAGCGGCCGAAGCTGGTCGCGCTCGCCACGAAGTCGGACCTGGTGAGCCCCACCCGGCTCGCCGAGCACCTGATGAAGATCCAGTCGCTGGAGGAGCCGCTCGGCGTCCGCTGGGAGGCCATCATCCCGGTGTCGGCGCTGACCGACGACCAGGTCGACGTGGTCACCGACGAGATCGTCAAGCTGCTGCCCGAGGGGCCGGCGCTGTACCCGGAGGAGGCCGTCACCGACGAGTCCGACGAGACCCGCATCGCGGAGCTCATCCGGGAGGCGGCGCTGGAGGGCGTCCGCGACGAGCTGCCGCACTCGATCGCCGTGCTCGTCGACGAGATGGGGCTGCGCGAGGGGCGTCCGGCCAAGAAACCGCTGATGGACATCTACGCCACCATCGTCGTGGAGCGCGACTCCCAGAAGGGCATCATCATCGGTCACCGCGGTGAGCGGCTGCGCGCGGTCGGGTCGGCGGCCCGGGAGCAGATCAACGCCCTGCTGGGCATGCCCTGCTACCTCGACCTCAAGGTCAAGGTGCTCAAGGACTGGCAGCGCGACGCGAAGCACCTCAACCGCCTCGGCTTCTGATGGTCGCCGACGAGCCCGTCGCCGCCGGACGCCTCGACGCCCGCCGGGCCGCCGTCTTCGCCCGGGCCCGGCTGCGCCAGGGGACGCGGCGGGTGCGGATCGCCTTCGTGCCGGTCCTGCAGGCGTCGGTGGGAGCGGCGCTCGCCTGGGCGATCGCGCACAACGGACTCGGCCAGCCGGCGCCCCTGTTCGCGCCCATCGCCACCTGGGTCTGCCTCGGGTTCACGAAGAACCGCGTGCCCCGCAACGTCGCCGAACTCGGGCTCGGGGCCACCATCGGCGTCGTGGTGGGCGAACTGGTCGCGCTGGCGTTCGGTGCCGGCTGGTGGCAGATCGGCCTGGTGGGGCTGGTGGGGGCCCTGATCGGGCGCCTGCTGGACCACGGCGACCTCTTCACCATGCAGTGCGCCACCAACGGCCTGGTGGTCGTCGGGATGGACGCGTTCGGCCTGCCCGGCGGCATCGGCGCCCGCTGGATCGACGCGCTCATCGGCGCGGTGGTGGCCTTCGTGATCGCGGTCCTGGTGCCCTGGACGGCCGCGGAGCGGCCCCGGCGGTTCGCACGCGCCGCCCTGGAGGAGATCGCCCACACCCAGGACATGCTGGCCGGCGCGCTGCGGGCGCGGGACGTCGAGCAGCTCCTCGACGTGGCCAGCCAGCTCCGCGCCCTGCGCGAGGTCGTCGACGACTTCGACGCGGTGCTCAAGACCGCGGCCGACATCGTCAACCTCAACCCGGTGCTGCGTGGGGAGAGGCCCCAGATCGAGGAGCTGCAGCGCATCCTGGCGCTCATCCGGCGCACGGAGACCACCCTCGCCATGCTGGTACGCCAGTCGATCGGCTTCACCGAGCAACTGAGCCACCTGCCCGGGTCCGTGCCGTTGCTGGAGAAGTCGGCGGCCGCCACCCACAGCCTCGCGGCGGCCGTCGGCGGCTGGAACCGCCCGGTGCGGGCCCGTGAGCTGCTGACGGAGGTCGCGGCCCACAGCTCCCCGCGCGAGGTCGAGTCCGACGACTGGCGGCCCGCCGCCCTGCGCTCGCTGGTGCGGGCCCTGGTCGTCGACCTGCTGCAGTTGACCGGGCTGTCGCGGGCGGACGCGACCGCGCGGCTCAACGACACGCGGGGGGCCCCCTTCGAGCTGGAGGAGCCGGGGCCCGGCGACGAGGCGTCCGGGATCTGGGGCGACGAAGTCGGGCGGTGAGACGGGTGGTCCTCGCCTTGGGCGTGTGTATCATTCACGGCATGGCTCAGGTGACCCTCCTGCTTGGTCGCCGCAGCGAGGCCTAGGGCGCCGCTCGATCCCAGCGGCGGCCGGTCAGGCTTCCTCGCTGCGGAGTTTTCGCACGCCTGGCGTTCCCAACCAAGCCATCCCAAGCGAGGAAAATCCGATGACGATCACGAACCAGTTCGGAACGCGCGTCCAGGGCCCCATGAAGCTGCAGAAGCCCAGCCCGATGCCCTTCGAGCGCTACGTCCCCTTCCGGCCCATCGAGGTGCCCGACCGCACCTGGCCGAACAACCACATCACGCACGCGCCGCGCTGGCTCTCGACCGACCTGCGCGACGGCAACCAGGCCCTGATCGATCCGATGACCCCGTCGCGGAAGCTGAAGCTGTGGAACCTGCTGGTCTCCATGGGGTTCAAGGAGATCGAGATCGGGTTCCCGTCGGCGTCCCAGACCGACTTCGACTTCGTCCGCAAGCTGATCGACGAGGACCGTATCCCCGACGACGTCCAGATCACCGTGCTGACCCAGGCCCGCGAGGACCTGATCTCGCGCACCGCGGAGGCCCTGATCGGGGCGCCGCGGGCCAACATCCATCTGTACAACGCGACCGCCGAACTGTTCCGGCGCGTGGTCTTCGGCATCGACGAGGCCCAGTGCATCGCGATGGCCCGCCGGGGCACGGAGCTGGTGATGAAGTATGCCGAGCAGCACCTGCGCGACACGGCGTTCGGCTATCAGTACAGCCCCGAGATCTTCACCCAGACCCCGACCGACTTCGCCATCGAGGTGTGCAACGCCGTCATGGACGTGTGGCAGCCCGGCCCCGACCGCGAGATCATCCTGAACCTGCCGGCCACCGTGGAGATGTCGACGCCCAACACGCACGCCGACCAGATCGAGTACTTCAGCCGGCACATCCACCACCGCGAGCACGTCTGCATCTCGCTCCACCCGCACAACGACCGCGGCACCGCGGTCGCCGCCGTCGAACTGGGCCTCATGGCCGGCGCCGACCGCGTCGAGGGCTGCCTGTTCGGCCACGGCGAGCGCACGGGCAACGCCGACCTGGTGACGCTGGCCATGAACCTGTTCAGCCAGGGCATCGACCCCGAGCTGGATTTCTCGCACATCGACGAGATCCGCCGCACCGTCGAGTACTGCACCGGGCTGCCCGTGCACCCGCGGCACCCGTACGCCGGCGACCTCGTCTACACGGCCTTCTCCGGCTCCCATCAGGACGCCATCAAGAAGGGCCTCGAGTCGTTGGAGAAGCGCGCGAAGGCCGAGGGCAAGGGCATCCACGAGATCCGCTGGGAGGCGCCCTACCTGCCCATCGATCCCCACGACGTGGGCCGCACCTACGAGGCCGTCATCCGGGTGAACAGCCAGTCCGGCAAGGGCGGCATGGCCTACATCATGAAGACCGACCACAACATGGACCTGCCGCGTCGCCTGCAGATCGAGTTCAGCCGCGTGGTCCAGCAGCACACCGACACGCGCGGCGGCGAGGTCAGCTCGGAGGCGATGTGGGAGATCTTCCACCACGAGTACCTGAGCCACGACACCCCGCTGAAGCTGATCAAGTACAGCTCGAGCAGCTACGACGAGGGCTACACGGTGGAGGCGGTCGTCGAGGTCGACGGGGTGCCGCAGGACGTGACCGGGGAGGGCAACGGCCCGTTGTCCGCATTCGTGGACGCCCTCGGCTCGATCGGCTTCGAGGTGCGGGTGCTCGACTACACCGAGCACGCCCTCAGCGCCGGCGGCAACGCGACCGCGGCCGCCTACGTCGAGTGCGAGGTCGGCCAGAACGGCGACACCGAGGTGCTCTGGGGCGTCGGCCTGTCCCAGTCGATCGTGACGGCGTCGATGAAGGCCGTCGTGAGCGCGATCAACCGGCACGCCCGCCGCGCCGCCTGAGCGCGGCCCGGGCCGACAGCGAACCGGCCGGCACCCCCTCGGGGGTGCCGGCCGGTTCGGCGTCGGAGGCCGTCCGCCGGACTCAGCCGGCGGGCGTGGTCTCCGGCGGGGTGGTCACCGGCGGCGTGGTGGTGACGGGCGGTTCGGACGGGGTGGTGGGCTCCGTGGTGGGCGTCGTCGGCGGCGGTGTGGTCGAGGTCGTCGTGGTGGGCGGCTTGGTGGTCGTCGGCGGCTTGGTGGTCGTCGGCGGTTTGGTGGTCGTCGGCGGTTTGGTGGTGCTTGAGGTCTTGGTGGTGGTTGTCGAGGTGGCCGGCCGGCTCGTGCTCGCGGGCCCGCTGGTCGTCTGGGGTCGGGTGGAGCTGGCCGGGGGCGGGGTGCTCGGCGTCGCCGGGGACGCGCTGAGGGTGGGGGACGGTGCGGAGGTCTCCCCCGGGGACGGCGCTGCGAGCGTCGGGGAGGTCTCGCTCGGCGCGCCGGGGCCCCCGGGGATCGCGGCCGGCGGGGCCGGCTGCAGGGCCCGCTCGGCGGCGGTCAGGATGCCACGCCCGGCCAGGACGCCGACACCGGCCAGCACCAGGACGAGGGCGAGGCCCGCGGCGGCCAGCAGAAGGCCGCGCCGATCGCGACGCTCCCGCTCGGGCAGGGCGGTCCACCCGTACGTCATGGGCAGGGGCGCGGCGTCCGGTGGCGCGGCATCCGGCTCCGGCAGCCCGGCCGGGACGGGGAACGCGGCCAGGGCGCCGTCGGCGTCCGGCCCCGCCGGCTGCGACTCGACCGGGCGCTCGTCCGAGGCGGCGAACGCGGGGGAGGTCAGCACCGTGGCGGCGTCCGTCGGGGCGACGACGACCGGGCGGCCGAGCGCCTCGGAGATGGTGGCTGCCACCACGGGCACCCGGCTGCCGACTCCCTCGAGCAGGACGCGGTCGGGGAGGGCGCCGACGCCGAGCGCCGCCAAAGCGGCGGGCAGGCCAGAGAACGCGGCGGTGAGGCGGGGCGCGAGGATCCGGTCCACCTCGTCCCGGGTGATGCGGGCGCCGGGCAGGCCCGGCAGGCTGACATCGAGGCGCGTCGCGGTCGGCAGGCGGTGGGCGGCGGGCGCGCACAGGTCCGCCAGCGCTCGGGCCTCCTCGGCGGCGAGCGGCCGGCCGACCGCCGCGGCCAAGCGGGCGGCCGCCCCCTCGAACGTGGCCTCGGCCACGTCGTCGGCCCCGAACGGCGCCTCGGTCGCCGCGTCGACGCGCCAGCCGTCGCCCGCGGGGCTCAGCACGCGGGCGTGCGTCGCCTGGGCCGCCATGGTCAGCAGCAGCACCGGCCCGTCGTCGCCCGTCGGGTCGGGTGCGACGGCGTCCAGCTCGGCGATCCAGCGGGGGGCGGGCAGCCCCACCCCGACCAGCGCCGCCGACAGCGCGGCCCGGTGCGCTTCGCCCCACGAGTCCGGGGCGATCACCCGGAGTTCCGTGGGCGCCAGGGGCAGGGCCGCGGCGATGCCGCGGGCCACCAGCTCGGCGGCCGTCGCCTCGCGCAGGCCGAGGCGGCAGGGGACCGGGTCGCCGACGCGCTCCAGCAGCCGGGCCCAGCCGGCGCCGGGGTCGGCGGCCAGGAGCCTGCAGGCCTCCTCGCCGAACACCAGCGTGTCGCCGGAGGCGGCCGCCGCTGCGGGCAGCCGGATCAGGCGGACGGCACCCGCGGCGTCCCGCAGGGCGAGCTGCACATCGGACGACCGGAGGTCGACGCCGACGGGGTGGGCGAAGTCGGACACGGCGCGGACTCCTCGTGAGCGAAGCAGCCGCCGACGCGGCGGCCCAATCATGCTAGCCGCAACACCTTGACGCGTCCCAGCGGGCGGGAACGCGCGAAGCGAACGCCTATGCTGGGCGAGCCCCCACGGGAGGAAATGCGATGACCGGTCACCCCGAACCCCTCGGCGCCCGCGTCCGGGCGTTGCTGGGACAGGCGCGTCTCGTCTACTGGGACGACGCCGCGCTCAGCGAGACGCTCCAGGGGTACCTCGACCGTCTCGAGGCGCCGCTGCGGGTCGCGATCCGGGCCCCCGAGGGGGACGCCGAGGCGCTGGCCGCTGCGGTCGCCGAGGCCGGTGCCGCCCTCGACGTCGTCGCCGAACGACCGGACGCCGTCGTGGCGCTGCTCGACCCCGCCGCCCCGCCCGGCGCGGACCTGCCGCCCGCCGAATCGCTCGTCGGCGTCCTGCCCGCCGGCGGCGATCCGGCCGCCCTGCCGGACGCCGTGGCCCGCCGGTTCCGGCGGGTCGTCGCCGCCGCCGACCCCGACGCCCTGGCCGGCGCGCTCCGCGAACTGGCCGAGGATGCCGACCCGCTGCGGGCCCTCGGGTCGCTCGCCGGCCTCAGGCGGGTGCTGGCCGATCACCCCCGGCACGGCTCCGAGAAGGTGGCCGCCGACGCCGAACGGCTGGAGGCCTTCGCGCCCGAGCGGCGCGAACTGGCGGCGGCCGTCGCCCTGCGCGGCGGTCGGGTGGCCGGCGTCGGGCCCGCGGCCACCGCCCGAGCGTTGGCCGTCCTGGCTGCGGCACGGCACCTCGACCGCAGCCTGCACCGGCCGCGGGAGCTGGACCTCGACGCCGAGTTGGCGTCCTGGCGGACCGCGGCCCAGGATCCGACGCTGCCCCGGGAGAGCCGGGCGATCGCCGTCACCGTGGCGCGCGCCTGCGAGCGACTGCTGGCCGGCAGCGGTGGGCGCGGGTCAGGCGCCGTCCCGGACCAACGCCCGTAGCTGGTCCAACAGTTCGGTGCGCGTCTCGGCGCCGAGGCGGCGCTTGATGCGGGCCACGTGGTGCTCCACCGTGCGCGCCGACAGAAAGAGGGTCTGGCCGATCTCGCGGTAGGTGCGCCCCTCGACGACGAGGCGAGCGACGTCCTGTTCGCGCCCGCTCAGGGCGACGAGCCGACCGCCGCCCTCCCGTGCCTCGGGGGCCGCGGGACCGGCAGCGGCGAGGTGGCGGGCGGCGTCCAACAGGAACGCACTGTCGCGGCGCTCGGTGCACCGGGAGGCGGCGTGGCCGAGCAGCCGACTGCCCTCCCACGCCTGTCCGCCCCGGGCCAGCGCCGTCGCGGCCGCCAGGACGGCGGGTGATTCGACGTCGCCGGCGAGCACCCGCATCCAGGCCCGGCCGGCCCCGGCCAGCATCGCCGCGTAGCGGTACCGGGCGGACGCCGCCACCAGCCGCCGCGCGTGCGGCGCGACTTCGGGGGGCCGGTTCGCCAGGATGGCCGCCTGGATCGCGGCCCAGTGCAGGGGGGCCGCCCACAGGATCGGGTCGCCCATCCGTTCCAGCAGCGACCAGGCGGCGTGCAGTGGCCCGGCCACGTCGCCCTCCGCATCCAGGCGGGTGGCGACCAGGAGGAGTTCGCCGAGCGGCAGCAGGCAGAACAGGTCGATCGGCTGGCGTAGCAGCGCCTCGCGGGCGGCCGCCCACGCCGCCCGGAGCAGGTGCGGGTCGTCGCCGCGCCGGGCGAGGGCACAGTCCAGGGCGGCGGCCCAGAACGAGTCTCGGGTGTCGAGCGCTCCCGCCGCCCGAGCCCGGTCGCGCTCGGCGGCCGCGCCGGCCAGGTCGCCGGCCATCAGGAGCGCCCAGCCGAGCAGCAGCCGCAAGCGCGGCTCGTCGCACACCCGGCGGTCGAGGTCGTGGCGGAGCAGCGAAGCCGCCACGTCGGTCTCGCCCGCGTGCAGGGCTGCCAGCGCCCCGACGGCCGCGGGGCAGTCGGGCAGCACCGGGGCGGTGGTGGCGAAGACCGCGGACTCGGCTGCCCGGACCAGTGTCGCCAGTGCCGGCGTGGGGTCGTCCGCGAGGGACTCCGCGAGACCCTGGTGGAAGATCGCGGCCGCCCCGTCGAACAGGGTCGGTGCGGCGGTGGCAGGGCGGCCGAGCACGGCGCAGGCGGCGTCCCGGTCGCCCGTGGAGATGAGCACGAACGCGGCCACCCATCTCAGTGAGCCGGTCAGATCGGCCTCGTGCCAGCGGCACAGGTCTGCCGCCCGGTCGGCCATCCCACGGCGGACCAGCAGCGCCAGGGCGACCGGAAGCGTGCGGTGCGGGTCGCGGAGGGGGCGATCCAGGAGCAGGAGCTCGACGTGCCGGGTCGCCTCGTCGAGCTCCCCGGCCCGCAGGGCCGCCTCGGCCCGGCGGGGGAGCAGCGAGGCCGCTGGGGCCCCGGCGCCGGCCGCCGCCGCGTACAGCGACGCCGCCTGCGCCGGGTCTTCGACGAGGACGCCGTCGCCGGCGGCCTCGAGCGCGGCCGCCAGCCGAGGGTCCCGGAGGCCGGGCGTGGCGAGCGCCAGCAGGGTCGCCGGCGGCGTGAGCGGGCCCACTCCCCTCAGGACGTCGCGCTGGAGGAGACGCACCTGGTGTCGGGGGAGATCGGCCAGGACGGCGGCGCAGACCAGGGGCGGCATCTCCCCGTTCGGAGCCACCAGGCCCGTCGATTGCAGCGCGTCAAGGGTGTCCGCGGAGGCGCCGAGGGTGGCAGGGTCGGCCCCGGCGGCCAGTGCGCGGAGGAGGTCCATTCCCTCGCGGTCCAGGGTGGCGGCGAGGCGGCGGCAGCGCTCGGCGATGGCGGCCGGTCCGGACGCGGTGACCGCCCAGGGCAGGCCGCCGGTCGCCACCCGCCAGGAGCCGGGGGCGTCGTGTCCCGGGGCCTGCCTGGTCCAGGCCGCCACATCGGCCGTCGACCAGGGCTCGAGGTCCACGACGCGCCCGGAGGACAGCAGGGCGAAGAGGTCGTGCAGGGCCTCCAGGCCGATCACCGGTCGGGCGGCGATCAGCAGCGGTTGGCCCGTCGCGGCCTCGGCGGCCAAGCGGCCCAGGGTGGCCGCGGGGAGCAGGTGGGCGTCGTCCACGACGCGCACGTCGCTCGCGCCGGCACGTCGGCGCGCGGCCGGGCCGCGGACGACGTGGCCGGGAGCCAGCACGTTCCACGACTGGGCGAGATGGTCGACGAGAGCGGTCTTGCCGCTGCCGCCCGGACCGATCACCAGCGTGTGCTGGGTGGGGAACACCCGTCGGGTGCCGATGACCGCGGCCACCGCGGCCGGGAGGACGAACGGCACCGCGGGGGACGGGGCGGCGCTCACTCGATCACCCCGTCCGTGGGTTCTTGGGTGGGCTCGGCGGTGGGTTCGGGGGCCGGTTCGGGGGCCGGTTCGGGGGCCGGTTCGGGAGCGGGTTCGGGAGCCGGTTCCTGGGTGGGGTCGGGAGCGGGGTCGGTGGTGGGGTCGGGAGCGGGGTCGGTGGTGGGGTCGGTGGTGGGGTCGGTGGTGGGGTCGGGAGCGGGTTCGGGAGCGGGTTCTTGGGTGGGGTCGATGGTGGGGTCTTGCGTCGGGTCTTGCGTGGGTTCGGACGTCGGCACGAGCGTCGGGTCCTGGGTCGGGATGGTGGCGGGATCGCTCGCTGGGCTGGTGCTCGGCGGCTGCGTTGCGGAGGGTGCCAGCACCGGCGGGGCTGACGTCGTGCCGGGAGCCGACGGAGCGGCGCCCGGCTGACTCGTGGCCGAGGGGGCGCTCGGCAGAGTCGGAGCGCCCCCGCTCGTGGCGGGCGCCAGGCTCCCCGGTGCCGCCACCAAACCGCCGAGCCCAGCGAACGCAGCCGTCACCGGCACGACCGGGCGGGTGACGGGGGCGGGCGGGGGGGCGCCCTGCTCACGGACCGGGGAAGCAGGCTCGGCGCCGGCGGTCACCCGCCCGGGGATCCCCGGCATCTGCCAACCGGTGGGCTGGGGCGCGGGCGAGGCGGGGGTCGCGGGAGCGACCAGTTCGGCGAGCGCCTGCTTCGGGGCGGCCTGGGCGGAGGCCGCAGCTGTCTGCGGGGCGAGCAGGGCCGCCACGGCGTCCCGCATCGCGGGAGTGGCCCAGCCGACGCTCGCCGTCACGACGGCGCTGGCGGCCACGGCCAGGATCAGTTGGCGGCGGCCGGAGCCGACCCGCGTCGGCAGCGTCGCGGGGGCGGGGGCGGGGGCGGGGCAGGGGAGCTCGCGACGACCTGGCTCCTTGAGCCGCTCCAGCGCGACGGCGTCCAGGTCGAGCAGTTCGACGGGCCGGCCGGTCCGGGCCGACAGGGTCTGCACGACGACGGGAAGGCCGAGGCCGGCGAGCACCACCCGGCCGGTGCCGTCGAGCCGGACCAGCGCGTCCGGGAGAGCCGCGAGGGCGTCGTCCAGCCGGCTGCCCAGCAGTTCGTCGAGATCGGTCCGGACCACCCGCACGGGGGGAACCCCGGGGGCGAGCACGTCGACGGCCGGCACCAGGGCGAGCCGGCCCCGCGCGTCCGAGCAGGCCCGCCTCAGCGCGCTGCGTCCCGCTCCGTCGAGCGCCTCGACCCAGGCGTGGCCCAGCCGTTCGCGCACGAAGCCGAGGACCGCATCGTCCACGTCGTCGAGGCCGAAGGGCGCCTCGCCGGCGGTCGTGACCCGCCACCCGAGCGGCGTGGCGGACACCCGGCGAAGGTGCGTGGCGCGGGGGCCGACCTCCACCAGCAGCGTCTCGCCCGGTACGTCGCCGGGGCACTCGCCGAGGTCGAGGACGAGATCGTCCAGATAGCGCGGAGCGGGCAGCCCGGCGGCCACCAGCGAGGACGCCAGCGCGCGGCGGCGGTAGGCCCGCCAGAAGGGCGGCGTCGCGACGGCGAGGCTCGCCACCGGGGCCACCTCGCGGACCAGGAGTTCGGCGAGCAGGTCGGTGGCGGTGGCGGCCCGGTCACCGAGGAGGCAGGGGGTTGGATCTCCGATGCGGGGCACGAGGTTGGCCCAGCCGCAGCCCGGGGTGCGGGCGAGGGCGTCCAGCGCGGCGGCGCCGAAGATCAGGCGGTCGCCGTCGAAGGCTGCAGCGTCGGGCACCATCCGCACCTGAACCGCCGGGCCGCACAGGGTCAGGCGCACCCCAGGACCGCGGAGATCGACGCCGACGACGCCCGTCGGCTCGACTGGTGGGCTTACCTGGCTGGACGCAGACTGCTGCATCGTTCCTCCTGACAATGCGCTGCGGCCGATCGGGCCCGCCAGAGGCGTGGCCGAACCGCAGCGCAGGGGTGTTGGTCCTCATTATGTCCTCTTCGGCCCGCGCCGCCAAGGGGAGGTGTCCCCCGGAAGGGGGACAACCCGAAACCGGCCGCGGCCTCGACCGGAGCCTGCCGCTGGTCGCGCCCCGCCCTGGGTCCCCTATTGGTCGAGGGGACCAGCCCCCCAGGGCGGGCCGACATCAGGGGGCTCACCACGGATTCCCCGGCGGCGACGGTCCGCCTACGTTCGAGCCAGGCGAGGCCCTCCCGGCCTCCGGACCCCAAAGGAGTCACCCCAATGAACGACCTCCTCAATCGCCTCCTGGCCTTCCTCGAAGACCTGCTCAGCGATCCCGTCGCGGCCGAAGCGTTCCGGCAGGATCCGGAGGGCATGCTGCGGCAGCACGGCCTCGGCGACGTCACGATCACCGACATCGACGCGGTCATGCCCGTCGTGATCGACTACGCGCCGGTCAACAACGCGACCGTCGGCGCCCGCGAGTACAACACCGCGGCGGCCGTGAACTTCGCCCCCGTCACCTACGCCCCGATCGCCGCGACGCCGGTCGTCAGCAGCGGTGGCGGTGGCGGTGGCGGCCACGCCGGCTCTGACGGTGGCCACAGCGGCGGCGGCCACGGCGGCGGCGGCCACAGCGGCGGCGGCCACAGCGGTGGCGGGCACAGCCACGACCGTGACGACCACGACGGCGGCGGCTCGGGTGGCGGCGGCCACGAGGCCGTGATCGAGCAGATCACCAAGATCGTGAACACCTACTCGTACACGAACCTCATCGACGACCGCGACACCATCACCGACATGTCGGTCAACCAGACGATCTGGGCCGGCGGCAACGTCGCCCAGTTCTTCGACAACGACGCCATCGTGGCCTCGGGTGACGACGCGATCGCCGCCGGCGGCCCCGTCGCCAACACCGAGGTCTCGGACGAGGGCGTCATCGCCGACGGCGACGTGCTTCAGGCCCGCGACAACGGCGTCGTCGCCGCCGGCGCGGTGGCGCAGGGCAACGCCGTGATCGCCGGCCGCGACTCCGTCCAGGGCAACGGCAACATCCTCGCCGACGGCGCCGTGGACGCCTCCGACGACGACACCGCCAACTCGTTCAACGAGGACAACGACGGCTTCGACGTCGAGGGCGACCTCACGACCGACAACGACGGCGTCGACACCGACAACTCGTTCAACCCGGTCGACAACTCGGTGGATGCCTCCGACGACGACGGCATCGACACCGACAACTCGTTCAACGCGACCGACAACTCGGTGGACGCCTCCGACGACGACGGCTTCGACGTCGACGACAACTCGGTGGATGCCTCCGACGACGACGGCATCGACACCGACGGCTCGTTCAACCCGGTCGACAACTCGGACAACTCGGACAACTCCGACGACGACGGCATCGACACCGACAACTCGTTCCACGCGACCGACAACTCGGACAACTCGGACAACTCCGACGACGACTTCGTCGACGACGATTCGCTCGACCAGTCCGACGACGACTTCGTCGACGACGACTCGCTCGACCAGTCCGACGACGACTTCGTCGACGACGACTCCGACAACTCGGACAACTCCGACAACTCGGACAACTCCGACAACTCGGTCTGGCAGAACGAGGAGATCGAGACCGACGTCGAGGTCGAGATCGAGGACAACACCCTGCAGATCGAGGGCGGCCCCGGCGACGCCGAGATCGAGGACTGACCCGCAACGTACGACAAGGCCGTGGCCCGGGGTTGCCGAACCCTGGGCCACGGCCCGTTGCCCGGTCCTAAGCTGGGCGCCGATCGCCCAGCCCCCTGAGGAGAGCCATGGTCACCGTCGAGAAGATGCTGGAGCACGCGGACGTGATGGTGGCCCGGGCGGAACGCCCCGATCTCGCGCAGCGGCTGGCGAATGCCAGTCGGCGCTGGCAGGACCCGTCCATCCGGGTTTTCGTGGTCGGGGAGTTCAAGCAGGGCAAAAGCACCCTCGTCAACGCGCTGATCAACGCCCCCCTGTGCCCCGTGGGCACGGACGTCACCACCTCGGTCGCCACCATGGTGAGCGCGGGCGACGAGCCCTCCGCCGAACTCGTGTACAGCGCCCCCTCCCTGCCCGGCCACGAGGAGGCACCGCGGTTGCGGCGCGTGCCCATCCCGATCGACGAGGTGGCCCAGCACGTGTCGCAGCGGCACAACCCGGACAACACCTCTCACCTGCTGTACGTCCACGCCCGCTTGCCGCGGCCCCTGCTCGCCGACGGCCTCACCCTGGTCGACACGCCCGGCGTGGGTGGCCTCAACAGCAGCCACGCCGCGGCCACGATGAGCGCGCTGCCGCAGGCGGACGCCCTGTTGTTCGTGTCCGACGGGTCGGCCGAGTACTCGGACGCCGAGCTCGAGTTTCTCGCCGCGGCCCTGCGGCTGTGCCCCAACGCGGCCGCGGTGATGACCAAGACCGACCTCTACCCCGAGTGGCGGCGCATCGTGGAGATCAACCGGGGGCACCTGGCTCGGGCCGGGCTCGCCATGCCGCTGATCCCCGTGTCGGCCCGCCTGCGGCTGATCGCCGCCCGCACCAACGACGCGACGCTCAACGAGGAGTCGGGCTTCTCGGCCCTGGTGCGTCACCTCCGCCTCGACGTGGTCGGCAACGCCCGGGCCCTGGGGGCGACGGCCGCGGCCAACGATGTCATGGGCGTGGTCGAGAATCTCCGCGCCCAGTGGCAGCCGGAACTCGCCGCCTACAACGACCCCCAGTCGCTGCCCCGCATCACGGCCGAGCTCGATACCGCCAAGGCCCGCGCCCAGGAACTCAAGGAGCGCAGTTCCCGGTGGCAGATCACCTTGTCGGACGGCATCGCGGACATCGTCTCCGACCTGGAGCACGACCTGCGGGAGCGGCTGCGCGCCGTGGGACGCGAGGCCGAGGCGTCCATCGACATGGGTGACCCGGGCCAGGACTGGGAGCAGGTGACGGCCTGGCTCGACGAGCGGATCCAACTGGCCCTGTCGGAGACGTTCGTCTGGGCGGAGGACAGCCTGGCCTGGCTCGCCGACCAGGTGGCGCAGCATTTCGAGGCCTCCGCGCACGACACGCTGGTCGGCATCGACGTCGGGAACACGGGCGGGCTGCTCGACCGGGTGACCGGGCTCGGCGACCTCGACCGGCACGAGGTCAGCCCCCTGCAGAAGGTGCTGATCGGCATGCGGGGCTCCTACGGCGGCGTGCTCATGTTCGGCCTGCTGACCGGCTTCGCCGGTATGGCGCTGCTGAACCCGATCTCGCTCGGCGCCGGCATCCTGCTCGGGGGACGCACCTACCTCGACGACAAGGAGAACCGCCTCCGCGCCCGGCGGGCCGAGGCCAAGAACCTGGTCCGCCGACGGATCGACGACACGATCTTCCAGGTCAACAAGAACCTGAAGGACCGTCTGCGCTGGGCGCAACGCCAGATCCGGGACCACTACACGACGGTGGCGTCCGAACTGCACACCTCGCTGGCGGAGTCGATGAAGGTGGCCGTCGCGACGGCGACCGCCAGCAAGGTCGAGCGCGAGCGGCGGGTCCCGTGGCTGACCAAGCAGCTCTCGCTCCTCGATCAGCTGGCCCGCGAAGCCGCCGAGCTGGGCGGCCCGCTGCCGAGGCCCGCGGAGGCGTCCGCATGACCGGCACCCCGGACGCCGTGCGCGCCCTCGTCGACCGGGCCGCGCGGGTCTACGACGGCGCCCCGGGCCCCGCCGCCCAGGTCCGCGCCGTGCGCGACCGGCTCGCCGAGCCGATCCGCGTCGCGGTGGCCGGCAAGGTCAAGGCCGGCAAGTCGACGCTGCTCAACGCGCTGCTGGGCGAGCGGATCGCCGCCACGGACGCCGGCGAGTGCACGATGGTCACCACCTGGTATCGGCACGGCCCCGCGCCCAGCGCGTCCCTCGTGCTGGCCGACGGCAGCCGGGAGGGGCTCGCGCTGCGCCGGGCTTCCGGCGGCCCCCCGTTCGACCTGGGTGGCCGCCAGCCCGGCGAGGTCGCCTGGGTGGAGGTCACCTGGCCGCTGCCGATCCTGGAACAGCTGACGCTGATCGACACGCCGGGCATCGGCTCGCTGACGCGCGAGGCGTCCCAACGCACCCTCGACCTGGTGCGCACGGAAGGCGGCACGGCGGGGGTGGACGCCCTCGTCTACCTGATGCGGCACCGGCACGCCGCCGACCTCGAGCTGCTGCACGGGTTCCACGCCGACACCCGCACGAGCGCGCTCAAGGACGACGCCGCCCTCAACGTCATCGGCGTCCTGTCGCGGGCCGACGAACTCGGCGAGCAGGGCATCGACGCCATGCTGCGCGCCCAGGAGTTGGCCGACACCTACGCCCGCGACCCGGAGGTGCGGCAGCTGTGCCGCGGCGTCCTGCCGGTGGCCGGACTGCTGGCCCAGGGCGCGCAGACCATGACGCACGACGACTTCATCGCCGTCCTGCGCTTCGCCGAGTTGCCGAAGCCACGCCGCGACCGGCTGACGCTGTCGGCGTCCAGGTTCGTGGGTGAGGACGAACCGAGCCTGGACGCCGCCGCCCGCGCCGCGCTGTTGGAGCGGCTCGGGCTGTTCGGCGTCCGGCTGGGCGCGGCCCTGGTGCGGATGGGGTTCGATACCCCCGCGGCCCTGGCGGAGGAGTTGACCCGGCGCAGCGGCCTGCCCGCGCTCCAGGAGGCCCTGCGGGCGTCGTACGCGTCCAGCGCCGAACTGCTCAAGGCGCGCAGCGCGTTGCAGGCCCTGACCAGGATCGTCGCCGCCCACCCGCGGGCGGGTTCCGCCGAGTTGGAGGAAGCCCTCGACGAGGCGTTCGGGTCGGCGGCGGACCTGCGCGAGCTACACCTGCTGGCCCGGCTGCGCCGCGACGGGCTGCCGGGCCTCCCGGACGCCGACGTGGAGCGGGCCGTGCGGCTGCTGGAGTGGGCGGCCCCGGGGCGGGCCTGGACGCCGCGGCGGCGGGGGGAGACCGATCCGGACCTGGGGGCCGAACTGGGCGCGTGGCGGGGCGTGGCGAACGACCCGCTGCTGCCGCACGGCACCCGTCAGGCCGCGGAGACCCTCGGTCGGCTCTGCGAACGGTTCATGTCCGCGCCCAGCGGGTGACGGCGGGCAGCCACAGGCCGACGGTGGCCACGGCGGCCAGGACGGCCCCCGCCGCCAGCAGCACCAGGACGGCCAGCCCCAGCGGCGCCGGCCCGGCCGCCACCTCGATCAGGACGGGGGCCGTGGCGACGTGCACGACCGCGATGAAGCTCGCCGCGATCCGCCCGCGGCGACGGGTGCGGAACCGGCCGACCAGCAGCAGCTCCAACACGATGAGGACGGCGAGGCCGATCAGGGTCGCCAGGTGCAGGGTGCCGATCGCGTCCCGCAGCGCGGCGGAGGCGTCGGGCCGCGCGGCCAGGAGCTCCGCGCGGGCGTCCGTCAGGGTCAGCACCGCGCCGAGCAGCCCGAGGAACGACAGCAGCATGCTGGCCGACCAGAGAGCGAACAGGCGCCTCACCCCCACGGGGGGGCGGACGGGACGCAGCGGGGCCGGGCCGCCCGAGGGCTGGGGGCGCCGGGGGCGTCCGGGCTGATCGATGCCAGGCGCGGCGGGTGGTGGCGTGGACACGGTTCCTCCTGGGTCGCCGGACACGTTAGCAAGCCGGCCCGGCGCCCCGACAAGGTGAGACCGGCCCGGGGGTGCGCGGCGGCGTCGCTACGATGCCGCCCATGCCCAAGGTCCTGATGAATCTCCCGGTCGGGGAGAAGGTCGGTCTCGCCTTCTCCGGTGGCCTGGACACCTCCTGCGCCGTCGCCTGGATGCGCGAGAAGGGGGCGATCCCGTACACCTACACCGCGGACATCGGCCAGTACGACGAGCCCGACATCGCGTCGGTGCCGAGTCGGGCGGCGCAGTACGGCGCCGAGGCGGCCCGCCTCGTCGACTGCGTCGACAACCTCGTCCACGAGGGCCTGGTGGCGCTGGCCTGCGGCGCCTTCCACATCCGGTCGGCGGGGCTGCCGTACTTCAACACCACCCCGCTGGGCCGCGCGGTCACCGGCACCATGCTGGTCAACGCGATGGTCGCCGACGACGTCCACATCTGGGGCGACGGGTCGACCTACAAGGGCAACGACATCGAACGCTTCTACCGCTACGGGCTGCTGGCCAATCCCGAGCTGCGCATCTACAAGCCGTGGCTCGACAAGGACTTCGTCAACGAGCTGGGCGGCCGGCAGGAGATGAGCATCTGGCTCAAGGTGCGCAACCTGCCCTACCGGGACTCGGTCGAGAAGGCCTACTCCACGGACGCCAACATCTGGGGCGCCACCCACGAGGCCAAGACGCTCGAGCACCTCAACGTCGGGATGGACATCGTCGAGCCCATCATGGGCGTCGCCCACTACCGCGACGAGGTCGAGATCGCGCCCGAGGTCGTCTCGGTGACCTTCGAGCAGGGCTGGCCGGTCGCCATCAACGGCGAGCAGCTCGCGCCCGTGGCCCTGGTGCGCAAGGCCAACGAGATCGGCGGCCGCCACGGGCTGGGCATGACCGACCAGATCGAGAACCGCATCATCGAGGCCAAGAGCCGCGGCATCTACGAGGCGCCCGGGATGGCGCTGCTGCATATCGCCTACGAGCGGCTGGTCAACGCGATCCACAACGAGGACACCGTCGCGGCCTACCACAACGAGGGCCGCAAGCTCGGCCGCCTGCTGTACGAGGGCCGCTGGCTCGACCCGCAGGCGCTGATGATCCGCACCTCGATCCAACAGTGGGTCGGCTCGGCGATCACCGGCACCGTCACCGCGCGGCTGCGGCGCGGCTGGGACTACACGATCCTCGACACCGAGGGGCCGCTGCTGTCCTACCACCCCGAGAAGCTGTCGATGGAGCGGGTCGAGGACGCCGCGTTCGGGCCCGTCGACCGCATCGGCCAGTTGACGATGCGCAACCTGGACATCGCGGACAGCCGCACCCGGCTGGAGCAGTACAGCAAGATCGGCCTCGTCGGTGGCGTCGTCTCCGACCTCGTCGGCGAGCTCGAGCAGGGCCTCGCCCAGCGGTACCTCACCGATCGGATGGAGAGCGCCGACCCGGTGATCGAGGACGCCCAGGCCCGCTCCGGCCTGGAGACCGGCACCGACTGATCCCCGGCTCGTGGGGTGACCCCGCCTCTTGTCGAGCGTCGTCCGGCGGGACGAAACTGGCACCACTCGATGCGAAGGAGCAGGCGATGAGGCGGCTGGCGGCGTTGGTTCTGGGTGGGGCGCTGGTCCTGGCGGCATGTTCGGCGGAGCCCACGGCCACGCCCTCCGCCTCCGGCGGCCCGTCCGCCGCGCCCACCTCGGGGACGCCGACGGCCCCGTCCGGCACCCCCACCTCGGCGGCCCCCACGACCGCCGCCCCGACCACGGCCACGCCGTCGGAGCCGGCGACGATGGTGGTCACTCTGTACTTCAGCAACACCGTGCTCGACCCCGGGGTGAGCGACTGCGCCCAGGTGTACGCCGTCCACCGCACGATCCCGGCGTCGGACGACGTCCTGACCGCCACGATGAAGGAACTGCTGGCCGGCCCGAGCGCGGAGGAGGCCGCCAAGGGCTACGGGTCGTGGTTCTCGCCCTCGACCGCCCAGGCGCTCATCTCGGCCCGGGTCAGCGGCACCACGAGCTACATCAACCTGGCCGACATCCGCACGGTCATCCCGAACGCCAGCACCTCGTGCGGCAGCGCGTCCCTGCTCGCGCAACTCCGGACGACCGCCCAGCAGGCGGGGATGACCCCGCGGGTCCTGTTCGCGATCAACGGCAAACCGACGCTGTTCTGGGAGTGGCTGCAGCTCGCCTGCGACGCGTCCAACGACAACTGCAACCCCACGCCGTTCGCCAGCTGAGCGGCCGCGGGGCGACGGTATACACTCCCACCGCTCGGCCAGCGACGGCTGGCGGCAGTGAGGACGCACCATGAGCACCACGCCCCGGGGACTGGCCATCGTCGAAACGCTCCAGGCGAAGGGTGTCCACCTCCCGAACCCGGGCAGCCTCGACATCGCCGACGACGTCGACCCCGACCGCATCTCCGGCGACGGGGTCACGATCCACGCCGGCTGCCGGCTGCGCGGCGCCCGCACGGTCATCTCGGCCGGGTGCACGCTGGGGGCCGAGGGGCCGGTCACCCTGGACGACTGCCAACTGGGGCCGGGGGTCGACCTCAAGGGCGGCTACTTCGCCAAGGCGGTGTTCCTCGAGGGTGCCAACCTCGGCCTGGCCGCCCACGTCCGCGAGGGCACCATCCTGGAGGAGGAAGCCGGCGGCGCCCACTGCGTGGGCCTCAAGCAGACCATCCTGTTCCCGTTCGTGACGCTCGGTAGCCTCATCAACTTCTGCGACTGCCTGATGTCGGGGGGCACGAGCCGCTCCGACCACAGCGAGGTCGGATCCTCCTACATCCACTTCAACTTCACCCCCGACGGGAACAAGACGACGGCGTCCCTGTTCGGCGACGTGCCCCGCGGGGTGATGCTCGACCAGCCGGCGATCTTCCTCGGCGGCCAGGGCGGCGCCGTGGGGCCCGTCTACACCGGGTTCGGCACGGTGGTCGCCGCCGGGTCGGTGCTGCGCTCCGACGTCGACGACGACGGCCTGCTCGTGATCCCGGACGCCCCCCAGCCGCACACCCGCCCGGTCGCGAAGCATTCCTACCGGCAGCTGCCGCGCCTGCTCGAGCGCAACCTCACCTACGTCGCCAGCCTGGACGCCCTCGACGCCTGGTATCGCGGCGTGCGGCGTCCGTTCTTCGCGGCGCAGGAACTGGGGGCGCTCGTCTACGAGGGGGCGCTGGCCGCCCTCGCCGGGGCGCGCGCCGAGCGGCTCAAGCGGCTGAAGACCCTCATCGGGCACGTCGACGACGCCGACCCCGCCCGCGCCCAGCTCAAGGAGCGCGCCGACGCGTTCCTCGGCGGGTTCGGCAGCCCGGCCACCGAGGTGCCCGAGGCGCTCGCGGCCGAACTGGCGGCCGCCCTCGCCGCGGGCCGGTCCTACATCGCCGCCATCAAGCAGCTCTCCCCGGACGCCCGAGCCGCCGGCGTCGCCTGGCTGCAGGGGATCATCGACGGGCGCACCGCCGCGGCGGCGGCGTCCGTGCCCGCCCTCTCCCTCTTCACGCGGGCCTGACGTACCCGCGGCCCCGACACCCAGCACCGAACAAAGGACAACACGAATGGGCAAGCTCTTCGGCACCGACGGCATCCGCGGCGAGGCCAACCAATACCCCATGGACGCCCTCATGGCGTTCGCCGTCGGGCAGGCGCTGACGCGCGTGCTGAAGGACGAGGGCCGGCACGCCCGGATCGTGATCGGCAAGGACACCCGCATCTCGGGCTACATGATCGAGAGCGCGCTGGAGGCCGGCATCACCTCGATGGGCGGCTCGGTGCAGCTCACCGGCGTGCTGCCCACGCCCGGCATCGCCTATCTCACCGAGAGCATGCGGGCGGACGCCGGCATCGTCGTCTCGGCGTCCCACAACCCCTTCCAGGACAACGGCATCAAGATCTTCTCGGGCACGGGCTACAAGCTGTCGGACGAGGAAGAGGCCCAGATCGAGGAGCTGATCCTCGGCGGCCAGCTCAACTCGATGGTGCCGCACGCCCGCGAGATGGGCCGCGCCCGGCGCCTCGACGACGCCATCGGCCGCTACGTCGTGTTCCTGAAGAGCACCTTCCCGCGCGAGCTGTCCCTCGACGGGTTCAAGGTCGTGCTGGACGTGGCCAACGGCGCCACCTACAAGGTGGCCCCGGCGGTGTTCCGCGAGCTGGGCGCCGACCTGACCGTCATCCACGACGAGCCGAACGGGTTCAACATCAACGACAACTGCGGCTCGCAGCACACCCAGGACCTGCGGGCCGCCGTCCTGGAGACCGGAGCCGCCATCGGCCTGGCCTTCGACGGCGACGGCGACCGGCTGATCGCCGTCGACGAGACCGGCACCGAGATCACGGGCGACCAGATCCTGATCATCTGCGCCAACCAGCTCAAGAAGGAGGGCCGGCTGGCCAACGACCTGCTGGTCAGCACGGTGATGAGCAACCTCGGCCTGCGGGTGGCCTGCGAGCGGTACGGCTTCCGCCACCACGCCGCGAAGGTCGGCGACCGGTACGTGCTGGAGGACATGAAGCGACTCGGCGCCGTCATCGGCGGCGAGGACAGCGGCCACATGATCTTCCTCGACTACCACACCACCGGCGACGGCATCCTCACCGCGCTCCAGCTGGTCGCGGCGATGCTGAAGGCGGGCCGGCCGCTGTCGGAGCTCGCCACCCAGATGGACGTCTACCCGCAGAAGCTCATCAACGTCGACGTGACCTCGAAGCCGCCGGTGGAGGAGTTGCCCGAGCTCGTCGAGGCCATCGACCGGGTCGAGCGCGAACTCGAGGGCAAGGGGCGCGTGCTGGTGCGCTACTCGGGCACTCAGCAGATGTGCCGGGTCATGGTCGAAGGGCCCACCGTCGAGGACACCGAGCGGTACGCCGCCGAGGTCGCCGCCATCGTCCGTCGGCTCATCGGCTGAGGGGGCGGGGTCATGCCGTTCACGATCCACGTCACCGAGAACTTCGACCAGCTCAGCCACGTCGCGGCGCAGCTCACCGAGGCGTCCATCGCGCAGGGACTGGCCGACTCGGGGCGCTACGTGCTGGGGCTCGCCACCGGCAGCAGCCCGACCGGCCTCTACAAGCACCTGGCCAAGGCGTTCAACGCCGGCACGCTCGACGCCACCCGGGTGCGCACCTTCAACCTCGACGAGTACATCGGCCTGCCGGGTGAGAACGCCCAGCAGCGGGCGCTCCACCCGGAGTCGTACAGCTTCTTCATGGTCTCCGAATTGTTCGGCCTCGTGAGCCCGCGGTTCGCCGAGACCAACGTGCCGTGGGGCACCCTCGTCGACCAGGACGCCCTCCAGGCGGCCCTCGACGCCGGGGCGGGGTTCCACCTGGCGGGCACCGACAAGGGCCGCGCCGTCGTCATCGACCCGGACGCCGACGGTTACCTCGGCTGGGTGCGTGCCGCGATCCTGGACGCTTACGCGGCCAAGATCGCGGCCGCGGGCGGCATCGACCTGCACATCATCGGCGTCGGGGGCCGGGGCCACGTGGCCTTCCACGAGAGCGGCATCCCGTTCGACGCTTCGCCGATGCTGTTGGTCTCCCTCGACGACAACACGATCACGAACGCGGTCGCCGACGGGCACTTCGCCACCGCCGAGGACGCCCCGCACTTCGCGGTCTCCATGGGCGCCGAGTTGCTGTTCCGGGCCCGCCGGGTGCTGCTGGTCGCCAGCGGGGCGCGCAAGACCGGGCCGGTCGCCGAGGCCGTCCTGGGTGAGGTCACCCCGGACGTGCCGCTGTCGTACGGGCAGCGGTACGTGGCGGAGGGCGGCGATCTGACGTTCGTCCTGGACGCCACGGCGGCGGCCGACCTGTTGGCCGCCCCCGACGCCCTGGCGGCGCGCGGCGTCCGGTTGGTCGACCACCGGGGCGAGCCCTACCTGCCGCTGGCCGCGGTCACGTTCGTCCGGTCGGCGGAGACGGGACTGCTCGGCTAGTGCCCGACCTGGACGCCGTCCGGCGCGTTCTCGGCGAGCGCGGCCCCCAGACGGGGGCCGAGCTCCACGCCGCGGTCGGCGGGGAGGTGTTCGGGCTCTGGAAGACCTGCCGGCGCACCGACCTGGTCGCCACCCAGGCCATCGGACGCCGCTACGTGCGCCTCGACCGCACGGTCGAGGGGTACGCGCGGCTGTCGCCGTCGATCCTGCGCGAGTTCATGACGTACACGGTGATCGGGCTGCCGGACCAACGGGCCGACCTCGACCGGGCCGCCCGCCGCCTGCAGGCGCGCACCAAGGCCATCAGCCGGGCGAAACTGCGGGTCGCCGGCCGGTTCGTGGCCGAGGTGTTCGACCCGCTCGAGGAACGCGGGCTGGACCCGGCCCACTTCTGCGTCCTCATCGCCGGCGACGTCGTCTACGACATGTCGCACGACGTCGCCCGGCGGGAGAGCAGCACCGGCGGCCGGGTCGACGGCTCCGACCTCGACCTCGTGGTGCTGGCCGACGACGACGCCCCCGACGAGGCGGTCGAAACGATCGACGCCGCGATCCGGCAGCGCAAGTGGCTGTACCTGCGCAACCCGGCCTCGCGCGAGGAGGTCGACTATGTCGTCAAGCGGTTCTCCCGGCTGGTCGAGCAGTCGGCGTTCGACACGTTCCAGCACATGGTGGCCTGCAAGGTGTTCGACGAGGCCCGGTTCCTGCGCGGCAATCACGCCCTGCACGAGGCCGGACGCCGCCTGCTCGCCGAGCGCGGGATCGTCGACCGGCTGCGCGAGCTGGAGGCGCAGGCGATCGAGCGCCGGGCGTCCCGCGAGGAGTTCCTGTTGTCGGTCGAGGGTGACCGGCTGCCCGCCGAGGCCCAGCCGCAGTTCTACACCGACGACGAGGCCGCCGAGTTCGAGCACCGGGACTGAGGCGTCCGCCGGCGTCACCGCGAACGGTCGGCGGCGGGCGCGGCCGACGTCGTGCCGCCGACGCGCGGCCAGCCGGTCGAGCGCAGCACCCGGCCGTCGGCGGTGACGGCCAGCCACGCGCAGCCCGGCAGCCCGCCGCCGGCGGGGAGGCGGCCCACGCCGATCACGGTGGCCAGGACGTCCGCGGTCATCGCGTCGGGGGCCAGCGTGGCGACCGCGGCGACCCCCTCGCTCGGCCAGCCGGTGCTCGGGTCGAGCAGGTCGCCGTAGCGGACGCCCCCCACGACGAAGCCGCGGTCCTGCCGGGACAGGTGGCTGAGGGCGGCGTCCCGCAGCAGGAGCGGTTCGTCCAGCCCCTCCGCCTCGACGCCCAGCAGGTCGGGCAGGCTGACCTCGACGCCGCTCGCCCCGAGGTGGCGACGGTCGCCGGCGGCGTCCACGCAGAGGCCGGACGCCAGGCCGAGCCGCCACCCGGCCTCCAGCGCACGGTCGACGATGTAGCCGCGGGCGATCGAGTTCAGGTCCACGCCGGAGCAGTCGCCGGTGCGGGTGATGGGCCCGTTCACGGCCGTGTAGGGCAACTCGATGCTGCGCGCCAGCTCGGCCATCTCGTCGCGCGTCGGCGGGAGGCCGCGGCGCTCGGCCTCCCGCCACCGGCGCACCAGCGGCTCGGCGCCCGGGTGGAAGGCGCCCTTGCTGAACACCCGGTAGCGCTCCGAGGCGGCCAGCACGTGCGCGAGGTCGGTGGAGACGAGGGTGTCGGTGACCTCCCCGCGCCGCCAGCGCCGGAACTCGCTGGCGGGATCGACCGGGTCGAAGATCGCCTCGAGGCGGGTCACCTCGGCCAGGACGGCGGCCAGCACCTCGTCGCCGAGGCGCCCCGGGGCGTCCACGTCGACCCGGAAGGGCGCCCCCAGCCGGACCTCGCGGTGGACCTCCCGGAGCGTCACGGGACCTCGTTCGGCAGGGCGCCGCCGTAGCGGCGGTCGCGACGGGCGTACAGCTCGATGGCCCGCCACAGGTCGCGGCGGTCGAAGTCGGGCCAGAGCCGGTCGAGGAAGACGAACTCGGCGTAGGCCGACTGCCACAGCAGGAAGTTGGAGGTGCGCTGCTCGCCGGAGCTGCGGACGAACAGGTCGACGTCGGGGATGTCGGGCTCGTCGAGGAACCGGGCGAAGGTCTGCTCGGTCAGCCGGTCGGGGTTGAGCCGGCCCTCGGCGGCGAGCCGGGCGATCTGGCGGGCGGCGTCCACGATCTCGGCGCGGCCGCCGTAGTTGACGCAGAACTGGAGGGTGAGCACGGTGTTGCCGGCGCTCATCGCCTCGGCGGCCTCCAACTCCTGGACGACGCTCTTCCACAGTCGGGGGTGGCGGCCGGCCCAACGGATGCGGACGCCGAGGGCGTTCAGCTCGTCGCGCCGCCGGTGGATGACGTCACGGTTGAACCCCATCAGGTAGCGCACCTCGTCGGGGGAGCGCTTCCAGTTCTCGGTCGAGAACGCGTACGCCGACAGGTACGGGACGCCGATCTCGATCGCGCCGTGGATCACGTCGAGCAGGGACGCCTCCCCGCGGGCGTGCCCCTCGGTGCGGGGGAGGCCGCGCTCTTTCGCCCAGCGGCCGTTGCCGTCCATGACCAGGGCGATGTGGCGGGGCAGGAGCCGGGCTGGGATCGCCGGCGGACGCGCACCGCTGGGGTGGGGCGTCGGCGCCGCGGGAGAAGTCACGATTCGGATAATGCCAGATTGCGCTGGGGTTGCGGCCGGCGTTCGGTCCCTGTCGGCCCGCCGCTCTACGATGCTCGCGCAGGGCGTCGCCGGCGCCGGGAGGGGGACCCGAGTTGAGCAACCAGGGATGGCCGCCGAGCGGCGCGCCGAACGGGCCGGGCCAGTGGGGCGCCGACGCGCAGCCGGGGGGCTACCTTCCGCCGGCCTACGGCCAGGGGGGCGGCCCGCCTGCGCCGCCCCCGGCGCCCCCGGGGTACGGCCCGGCGGGCCAGCCGTACGCGACTCAGCCGTACGCGACTCAGCCGTACGGGCCCGCGCCCCAGCCGTACGCGACTCAGCAGTTCGGACCCGCGGCCCAGCCGTTCGGGCCCGCGGCCCAGCAGTACGGGCCGGCCTACCCGCCACCGCCGCAACCCGGCCGGCCGATGGGGCCATCCCCGGCCGGCTCCTCGGGCGGGCCGGGTGGCAAGGCGGCGTTGGCCGTGGCGCTGGTCGCCGTCGTCGCCGTCCTGGCCGTGGGCGTGCTCGGGTGGCCCGCGATCAGCGGCCTGCTGCGCCCGGCGCCCTCCGGCCCCGGCAGCACCCCCACGACCGGTGCGCCCGCGACCGCGGCG
>JAAYTZ010000060.1 GCA_012517965.1 Propionibacterium sp.
AGGGCAGTGCGAACAACAGGACCCCAACGCCCGCCGTGAGCACCCATAGCAAGGTTCCAGGACGGCTGCGGAAGAACGGCCTGCGGGTACGTACCACCAGCGCTATCACCAGTTCGGTGAGCAGCGACTCGATGAACCAGCCCGTCTGGAACTGGGCCTCGGTGGCTCGCAGCACCCACAGCAGGAGCCCGAAGGTCGCGTAGTCGAAGACCGAACTGACCAAGCCGAACACGATCATGAAGCTGCGGATCATGCGGATGTTCCAGCGGTGCGGGCGCTCCATCATGTCGGCGTCGACGTTGTCGCCGGCGATCCCGATCGCCGGGATGTCGGACAGGAAGTTGTTCAGCAGGACCTGTTTGGCCAGCAGGGGGAGGAACGGCAGGAACAGGGACGCGCCAGCCATGCTGACCATGTTCCCGAAGTTGGCGCTGGTGGTCGTGAAGATGTACTTCAGGGTGTTGGCGAACGTGCGGCGTCCTTCCTCGATGCTGGCGCGGAGCACGCCGAGATCCGGGCGGAGCAGGACGAAATCGGCCGCTTCCTTGGCGACATCCGCGGCCTGCTCGACGGAGATGCCGACATCGGCGGCATGCAGGGCCGGTGCGTCGTTGATGCCGTCTCCCAGGAAGCCGACCACGTGGTTCCGCTTGCGGAGCGCGAGGATGATGCGTTCCTTCTGGTTGGGGTCGACCTCGGCGAAGATCGTGGTCTGCTCCGCGACGTGACGCAGCGCCTCGTCGCCCAGGCCCGCCATCTCGTCGGCGGCGAGGACGCTGCCGGCGGGGAGCCCGACGGCCTCGGCCAGGTGCCGGGCGACCAACCGATTGTCGCCGGTGATGATCTTCACCTGGACCCCCAGCCGGGCCAGCGACTCCAGGGTCTGTTGGGCGTCGGGCTTGGGCGGATCGAAGAACAGCAGGAAGCCGACGAAGTCCAGGTCGCGTTCGTCGGCCTCGATCGTGTACCCGGCCTGGCGGGGGACGTCCCGGACCGCCACGCCGAGGACGCGGTAGCCCTCGCGGCTCCAGGCGACGAACCGCGCGTCGATGGCGGCCAGACGTTCCCGATCGAGCGGAGCGGTGGCGCCGCCCACCCGCACGCGGGTGCACACGGCGAGGACATGGTCGAGCGCGCCCTTGGTGATCAGCATCGGTCGGACGTCCGTGCCCGGGTCGGAGTCGACGACCACGCTCAACCGCTTCCGAGTGAAGTCGTAGGGGATCTCCTCCAGCTTGTCCATGCCCGTCGTGTCCGGATGCGGTTGCGCGAGGATCGCCTCGTCCAGGGGGTTCGGCAGGCCGGTCTGGAAGGCGGCGTTGAGGTAGGCCCAGCGCAGCACCTCGGGTGACGGCTGTCCGTCGACGTCCAGCGCTCCATCCAGCCCGACGACGCCCACGGTGAGGGTGCCGGTCTTGTCGGTGCACAGCGTGTCCATGCTGCCCAGGTTCTCGATGGCGTTGAGCTGGCGAACGATGACGCCGCGGCCCGCCATGGTCTGCGCCCCTCGGGCCAGGTTGACCGTCATGATCGCCGGCAGCAACTCGGGCGCGATCCCCACCGCCAGGGCGATCGCGAACAAGAGCGAGTCGATCGGCGGCTTGGCCAGGATCACGTTGATCGCGAACACACCCAGCACCAGCACCGTCATGATCCGGGTCAGCAACAGGCCGAACTTCCTGATGCCGCGTTCGAATTCGGTCTCGGGTGCACGCGCGGTCAACCGCTCGGCGATCTGGCCGTAGGCAGTCGCGGCGCCCGTCGACACGATCAACGCCCGCGCTGTGCCGCTCCGCACGCTCGTGCCCAGGAACACCATGTTGAGCCGCTCGGACAGCGTTGCCTGCGGCCCCACCGGACCAGGCCGCTTCTCGACCGGGAATGTCTCACCGGTCAGGACCGCTTGGTTCACGAAGAAGTCGTTGGCCTCCAGCACGATCCCGTCGGCCGGGATCAGGCTGCCCGCGGCCAGCACCACCACATCGCCGGGCACGACCTCCTCCACCGGGACCGATCGCACCTCGCCGTCGCGCAGGACGTTGGCCTTGATCGCCGCCTGGGCGCGCAAGGCCTCGACCGCACGGCTGGCCGAATGCTCCTGCACGAAGCTCAGTCCGGCGCTGGCGACCACGATCGCGACCACGATGCCCGCGTCCGTCCACTCCCCGACCACGGCCGAAACCACGGCCGCGAAGACCAGGATCAGCACCAACGGGCTGGTGAACTGGGCCAGCAGCGATCGCCACGCAGAGCCGTGCCGGCGCGGCACCAACGCGTTCGCGCCGACCCGCTGAAGTCGGGCACCCGCCTCAGCCCCGCTCAGCCCCGCCGGCGACGACTCCACGGCGGCGAGCAGTTGCTCGACAGGCCGACTCCAGGGACTGTCCGGGCCTTGGTCGGTGAGCGACACCGCCCTCGCTGGCATGCCGCGAACGTAACAGATGAGAGCCGCCGGCAGTGGGCCCACTGGCGGGCGAAGGAGGAATCCGGCCGGCTCGGATCAGGGGGCTTCGTTGCCGCGGTTCTCCAGGAACGAGCGGTCGAAGTACTGCGGACGTTCCGGCGCCACGGCGTCCGGGTCGTCGACGTCGGTGCCCACCAGGGCGTCGGGGGAGTCGTCCCAGGCCGTGGGGTCGAAGGTGCGGTCGCGGTGGACGAGGGCGTCCCGGTCGAGCACCGGCACGCCGGTCGCGGTGAACGTGGGCGGGGTGGGCCTCTGGGCCGGCGTGGACGGGGCCACTCCTTCGTCCTCGGGGGGTTTCGGGCGCCGCCTGCCCCGCACCTTGACAGCCACCCACGCCCCGACCGACGCGAGGACCAAAGCGATGACCACGCTCTCCACAGCAGCTCCCGTCGACGGATGCCTCCACGGTAGCCGCTTCCCGGGTGCGGGTGCGCGCCCGGGGCACCTCCCGGTTCGCTGCGTTCGGTCGTCGTCGCGGGACGCCGCGTCCTCTGGCGGCCACATCGAGGCCTACCGGACGGCGACGGCTAGCCTTGCCCATGGCAGGAGAGGACGTGATGGTCATGGTGGGAGCGAAGAAGCGCTGGAACGAGCTGTCGCCGGTGGCGCGCATCGCCATCGTGAAGCTGGCGGTGCTGGACGTCGGCCTGAAGTGCTGGGCCCTCGCGGATCTGGTGAACCGTCCCCAGAGCCAGGTCAAGGGTTCCAAGACCGCGTGGGCGATCGCGCTCACCCTCGTGAACTCCGCCGGTGTCCTGCCCGCCACGTACCTGGCCTGGGCCCGCTCACCCGACTGAACCCGTTTCCGTCGGGTGGCAGACTGGCCGGGATGACTGAGGATGTCCTGGCGTCGGCCCACGTGCGCCTCGAGGGGGTGTCACGCCACTTCGGGGCGGGGGAGTCGCTGGTCGAGGTGCTCCACGACGTGTCGTTCTCGGTCGCCCGCGGAGCCCGCTGTGTGATCGTCGGCGCGTCGGGGTCGGGCAAGTCGACCCTGCTCAACGCGATCGGCGGGCTGGACCGTCCGGACGCGGGAAGGATCCTGGTCGACGGGCAGGACGTGACGGCCATGTCGCCGAAGGAACTGACCCGCTATCGCCGTCGCCACATCGGTTTCGTGTTTCAGTTCTACAACCTCGTGCCCGACCTCACGGTGCGCGAGAACATTCAGGTCACGGCCCACTTGGTCCGTCGGCCCCTGGACATCGACGACTTGCTGGTCCACCTGGGCCTGTACGAGCACCGGAACAAGTTCCCCGCCCAGCTCTCGGGCGGGCAGCAGCAGCGGTGCGCGATCGCGCGCGCGCTCGTCAAGGGCTCCGACCTACTGCTGGCCGACGAGCCGACCGGGGCCTTGGACCGGCACACGTCCCAGCAGATGCTCGAGGTGCTGGACGACGTGCATCGGATCTACCGGGCGACGCTGGTGATGGTCACGCACAACGAGGCGATCACCGGTCTGGCAGACCAGGTGATCGAACTCCGCGACGGACGCGTCGTCCGCGACGAGCTCAACCCCCATCCGCGTGCAGCCCGAGACCTCGACTGGTGAACGCCGCGGCCCTCGGTCTGACCCTGCGCCGCAGCTGGCGTGGCTTCCGTGCCGGCTGGGCACGCTGGAGCGCGATCGTCGTGTTGCTCACGGTCGGCCTGGGGGTGGTGGTCGGGCTGATCACCTCGGCCACCGCGACGCTGGGTGGCATCGACCAGGGCGCTCGCGCCGGGCAGTTGGCCGACGGGACGGTCATCACCGAGATCCCCCTGACCTCCGCACAGCTGTCGGCCGCCGAAGAGGTGGGGGCGAGGATCGTGCCCACCCCGTACGTGGACGTGCCCGGGCGCTCGGCGGGCGCGGACACCACGGTGCGCGCGTTCCGCTCCGACCAGGCGGTCAGCCGGCCCACACTCGACGCCGGCGAACTGCCGGGCTGCTCCGACGAGGTCATGGTGGAGAAGCTGCACGCGGCCGCCCATCGACTTCGGGTGGGGGACTCGGTGATCGTCGACGGCCGGCCCCTGCGGATCAGCGGGATCGGCAGCCTCCCCGACTACACGCTGGCGAGCCCACAACTCGGCCAGACCAGCGACCCCGCGCGGTTCGCCCTCATGGTGGTCTCCGGGAGCACGTACGACCGACTGGCGGCGTCCCACCCGCGCGCGGTCGTCGCCGCCTACGGGTATGTGCTGGAGGGAGCCACGCACGAGCAGCTTCGCAAGCACCTGAGCCAGATCGTTCTCGAGCCCGACCGCGCCTCGAACCCCTATGTGGCCCAAGCCCTGGCGGCCGCCCGGCAGGCGGGGGTGCCGCTCAGCTACCCGGCGATGTCGCTGTTCCTCCCCGTCGACGACAACCCGCGCATCACCGGGGCCATCACGGACGCGCGCACGACCATGCTGGTGACAGTCGTGACCACGGTGCTCGTGATGCTGCTCGTCGCGTACGTGCTGGCGGAGTTCTCCCGCGACCGGATCGTGCGCGACGCCGTGGTGATCGGAACCCAGTCGGCCCTCGGGACGAGCGCGGGGGCGCTCCTGCGCTTCTACCTGGTGCTGCCGCTCGTGGTCACGACTGTGGGTGCGGTGCTGGGGGCGGTCCTGGGTCGAGCACTGGCGCCCTACCTGGGCATCATCACCGACTACTACTCGTTCCCCGCGGTCCCCGTCGAGCCGTCGGCGCGCCTGGTGGCAGTGGCCGTCGCCGGCCCGGTCGCCCTGGTGGCCCTCGTTCACGTGGTCGTCCTCCGGGCCGCGCTCGACCGGCCGACGCAGGAGCTGCTGCGACCCCAGGTGAGCGGGGGGCCGTCCCTGCCGTTGCGCCTGGATTTCCTTCCCTTCCTGACGACGTTTCGGCTGCGGCAGGCGCTGCGGTCACTCGGCAGCTACCTGCTCATCGTGATGGGCCTGTTCCTGTGCATCCTGCTGCTGGTCTTCGGGCTGGGGATCCGCAGCGCGATGGACGCCTACCTGGCGCGGGCCGGCGCCGACCTGACGTTCGCGGACACGTACACGCTGCGGTTCCCCGACCTGAGCGCCGTGCCCGCCGGGGCACACGAGGCCGTCGCCGTTCCCATGCGGGTGCTCGACGACGACGGGCAACCGGGGACGACACTGACCGTGCTGGGCGTCCCGGAGGACAACCCGTACTTCCCGGTTCCCCCGAGCACGCTCGGCGCCTACGACCTGGTGCTGTCCCGCGCGGCGGCCCACAAGTACCGACTGGGCGTCGGGGACGCGATCACGCTCAGAGACTCCTCGCGGCTGAACTGGTCCTTCCGGGTCGTGGGCGTCGCCGACTACACCGCCACGGCGTTCGGCTTCACCACACCGGCCCACGCGCGGGCCCTGGTGGACCCTGGCGTCCTGGTCGCCGCCGAACGCATGAGCGCGGCGGGCGGGGGCGCGTCCCGGCCCTACTACAACGTGCTGCTGTCCGACCAGCCGCTCGACCTCGACCCCGATCGGGTGCTCAGCCACAGCACCCGGGAGGAGATGCTCGGCGGGGTCGTCAAGTTCAACGTGCTGCTGTCGCGCATCGTGACGCTGGTCACCTGGTCGTCGATGCTCATCATGGTGGTGGTGCTGTACGTGCTGATCCGCATGGTGGTGGCCCGCCAGCGGTACTCGATCTCGCTGCTCAAGGCGCTCGGCTACAGCGACCGCCAGGTGGGTCGGCTGTACCTCGACAACTACCTGTGGGTCGTCGTGGGCAGCGTCGCGGTGGCCGTGCCGGTCGCGGTGGCGATCATGAGCCAGGTCTGGCGGCTGATGACGGTGCACCTGCCGATCGGGATCCAGTTCCTCGTCACCCCCCGCGATGTCGCGTTGATGGCCGGCCTCGCCCTGGCCTCGTACGCGGTGGTGCGGCTCGCCACCTCCCGGGACACCCGGTCGGTGCCGGTGACGGAGGTGTTGAAAGTGCGGGAGTGAGGCTTCCCGTCGCGGGATCGCCGCGATGCTTCGACGGCTCGGGTGGTCGGCCTGTGGGTCAGGGGCCCACCGTGCTCGGTTTGACGGCCCGCACCTGCACGGCGTTGACCGACCGCCCACGGAGCACGTGGCCCTCGGGGGTGGGGAAGCCCGCTGCGCGCACGAGGGCGAGCAGCGCGGCGAGGGTGAGGAACCGGCCCTGCCGCCCCCCCGACATCAGGCGCCAGCGGCGGAGCAGCCGGTAGGCCCCGATCGCCCGCTGGCGAACCGTCATCCCCTCGGTCGCGAAGTTGGCGATCAGCAGAACCCCGCCCGGCCGCAGCAGCCGGGCGGCCTCCGCGACGATCGCCCCCGGCTCCCGCACGATGTCCAGCACGTTGGCGATCAAGACGGCATCCGCGGACGCCGCAGGCAGGCCCGTCTCCCTGGCGTCCGCGAGTCGCAGGGACACGTGGGGATGGACGCCGAGGGTGCGCTCGGCCTCCTTCAGCATGGCCGGGGACGCGTCCACGGCGACGACGCTCCGGCAGCGGGGAGCGTAGGCCCGCGTGAACCACCCGGTGCCGCACCCGAGCTCCACCACGTCCCCGTCGGGGAGTGCCCGAGCCGCCGCGGACCGCATCTCCTCCATCAGGTCCTGGCCGGCGACGTAGGCGTTGTCCGTTTCGTAGGTTGTCGCCATTCGGTCCCAGAAGCGTGCGGCCACCGTGTCGCCCCTCTCTTGGGTCCTGCGTCCCCTGGTCCGGTGGCGCCCCGAGGACTATTCTCTGAACAACGACCACTCTGCGAGCCACGCCCCGCCAAGGAGTTGGCCGTGTCTTGGATCGAACGACGGGGGGATCCGTGACATCGACCGTCCGGCGCCGCGCAGCCTCGATCACGGCTGCCCTGGGCCTGTCTCTCGCCGTCGCGGCGGTGGGGCCGGCAGCGGCGGCTCCGGGAGCCGCGGCGTCCGACTTCGGCGCTCGCCAGCGGGGCACCGCGTTCAGCGCCCTCGCCGGCACGATCCCCTTCCTGACCGCCGGCGACGTTCCCGCCGACCCCGGCGCGGCGGGTCCGACGGAGACCCTCGGCGGCACCGCCGACGAGGTCCCTCCCGGCTCGCGGATCGTCGTCGCCCCGGTGGCCATCACGCCCGACCCGCCGGCCGCGCCGAGTGCCGTGCTCCCCGAGTCCGCCGAGCAGGCGGACACCACCTACGTCAGCGGCCTCAGCCGCTCGGAGTTGGCCGCCCGGCTTGCCGGGGTCGTCGGGCTCGCCCGGTCGCTCGCCGGCGCCGACTACGTCTGGGGTGGCACGACGCCGGCGGGCTTCGACTGCTCGGGTTTCACGCGGTACGTCTACGATCAGGTCGCCATCGACATCCCCCGGTCGGCCGAGGAGCAGTACCACGCGCTGAACAAGATCAGCCGGTCGCAGGCGCTGCCGGGCGACCTCGTCTTCTTCCCGCGCTCGGACGGCTTCGTCTACCACGTCGCCATCTACCTGGGAGACGGACTGGTCGTCGAGGCGCGCAATCCGCGCGTCGGCGTCCTGATCGATCCGATCTGGGCCTCCAACGTGACGTTCGGCACCGTCCGCGACATCGGACGCCGACCCGGCGGTTACATCACCGGACGCTACGACCCGACCCCCATCGCGGCGACGGTGGGCTTCGACATCCTGCCGTGGGCCGGCGACGACTACACCGGTGGCGTCTCGACCCGCTACTCCGCGCTCAGCGACTCCACGCCCGCCGTGGCCGAGCCCTCGCCCACCGGACCGTCCCCCCAGCCGACGACGACGCCGACCGGCACGCCGACGTCCACGCCCAGTGCGACACCGACCAGCACTCCGAGCGTGACCCCGACGACCACCCCGCTGGAGCCGACGACCACCCCGACGGAGCCGACGACCACCCCGACGGAGCCGACGACCACCCCGGCGGAGCCGACGACCACCCCGGCGGAGCCGACGACCACCCCGAGTGCGACGCCGACGGTCACATCGGTGGAGCCGTCGCCGTCGGTGGAGCCGTCGCCGTCGGTGGAGCCGTCGCCGTCGGTGGAGCCGTCGCCGAGTGCGTCCGCGGAACCGACGCCCGAGCCCCAGGAGGTGGCCGCCACGAGTCTCCGGCTCGCCGGGGCCTGGGTGGACGCCGACGCCGACGCAGGCACCACGCTCCGGGCCGTCCTGGCGTCCGAGGGCTCGTCCTGCGTCGCCGGACGGGTCGTTTCGTTCGCGGTGTCGTCCGACGGCGCGACGTGGTCACGCGTCGGCGCGGCCGAAGCGTCGGAGGCGGGATCGGCCTCGGTGACCTGGAGTCACGCGGCGTCGCTCGTCGGCGTCCGGCTGCTCCGTGCCTCCACGGAGGCCACGGACGGCTGTGCGGCCGCGTCGGCGGGGGCCATGCTGGCCCTCGGCGACGGAACCGAACTGCTCGTCGGGGCCGGCAGCACGTCGGCCGGGGCGCGCTTCGCGCTTCGGATCCCCGGTGACGATCCGGCGCAGGGGGAGTTCCGGTGGTCGTCGGGGTCCGTGCGCCTGACCGCCGACTCGGTGGCCGTGGCCGCGGTGGCCTGCCCCACCGGGTACACGGCCTGCGCCATCGTCCGCGGCGAGGGGGCCACCGAACTGCTGGTGGACGGCGACTGGCAGCCGGGCGACACCGTCGCGTTCAAGGCCCTGATCCTCGACGGAGAGGACGCCGACGCGTTCGGCCTCCTGCGCGGGCCTTCGGCGACCGGGACGGAGTGGCCGGAGCCGGCGGAGCTGACGGCCGGGTCGATCGTCGCCGGACCCGCCTTCGAGCCTGCTTCGTAGCGGCCGACCGGCGCTCCCGCCAGGGGAGCCCCGGTCAGCGACCCCCACCGGGGCAGGTCACAGGAGCGCCTTGATGTCCGCCTCGATGGCGGCCGGCTCGACGGTGGGCGCATAGCGCCGGACGACGCGCCCCTCGCGGTCGATCAGGAACTTGGTGAAGTTCCACTTGATCGCGTCGCCGAGCAGCCCGCCGGCCTCGCCGCGGAGCCACTTGTAGAGCGGATGCGCGTCCTTGCCGTTCACGTCGACCTTGGCGAACATCGGGAAAGTGACGCCGTAGTTGAGCCGGCAGAACTCGCCGATCTGCTCGGCCTCGTCGAACTCCTGGTGCGCGAACTGGTCGCAGGGGAAGCCGAGCACGACCAGACCGGCGTCCTTGTGCGTCTCGTAGAGCGTCTCCAGCCCCCCGAACTGGGGGGTGAAGCCGCACTTGGAGGCCGTGTTCACCACGAGGACCACCTTGCCCCGATAGGCGGCGAGCGGCTGGTCCTGGCCGGTGAGCGTGGCGGCGTTGAAGTCGTAGAGCGTGGTCATCGGTTTCCTCCGGGTCGGGATGGTCAGCGTAACGGGCCGGGCGGCCACTCCTCGACGGGGTCGATCGGGAGCGCGCGGCCGACCGGGCCCGTCACAGCCGCGCGCGCAGGTAGCCGACCACCTCGCCCAGCGTCGACAGTTGGGGATAGTCGGCCTCCGGGATCTCGACGCCCAGCCGGTCGTGGAGGCCCAGCAGGAACCGCAGCCAGTCCAGCGAGTCGAGGTCGACCTGGCGCCGCAGGGGACGCCGGTCGTCCAGATCGTCGGCGTCCACTTCGGGGGCGATCCGCCGCAACTCGGCGACGACGGCGTCCCGCAGTTCGGTGTCGTCCATCTCGGTCTCCTCACAACTCGTCGGGACGTTGCAGCCAGTCGTGGAGCGCGGCCAGGAACAGGGCGCCGGTGTGGCCGTCGGTCACCCGGTGGTCCGCGGCGAGGCTGGCGGTCACCGTCGGCACGGCGGCCACGGCGCCGTCCACGACGAAAGGCCGCACGGCCAGGCGGCCGAAGCCCACCACCGCCACCTGGGGTGGGGTGATAATGCCGAACACCGTCTCGACGCCCTCCTCGCCCAGGTTGGTGACGGTGATCGTGGCGTCGCTCAGTTCCGAACTGCGCAGCGTCCAGCTGCGCGCCCGGGCCACGAGGTCGGTGAGCTCACGCATGAGCGTGTCCAGGTCCTTGGCGGCCACGTCGTGCAGCGCCGGTGCCACCAGCCCAGCCTGCTTCAGCGCGATCGCCACGCCGACGTGTGCCACCGGGGCAGGCCGGAACGTGCCGTCGAGGAAGAACCCGTTGAGCCCCGGGACCTCCGCCAGGGCCCGCGCCACGGCCTTCAGCTGCACGACGGCCATCAGCACGCGCTCGGTGATGGGCCGGGCGGCGTTCCGCTCGGTCAGCCACGCCACGGCGCGTGCCAGCGGGATGGTCTCGGCCAGGTAGTAGTGCGGGATCTCCCGCTTGGATCGGCTCATCGCCGCCGCGATCGCCTGCCGCATCAGCGCGGGCCGCTCCGCCGGCGACGCCGCCTCCAGCCGCTCCACCTCGGACGCCGTCGGCGCGGCGGTCCCCGGCTCCGGGGCGGCCCGTGCGGCGCCGGCGGCGTCCACGTCGGCCAGCGTGATCGCCCCACCGGGCCCGGTGCCCAAGACGCCGGTGAGGTCCAGGCCGAGTTCCGCGGCGCGCCGCCGCGCCGCGGGCGACACCCGCAGCCGGACGCCCCCCGCTCCGCTCGGCTCCCCGGTCGGCTCCCCGACCGGCTCCCCGACCGGCTCCTCGACCGGCTCCTCTGGCCCGGCGGGCATCTCCTCGCCCGGGGCGAGGATGGTGGCCATCACCGTTCCGACGTCGATGCGCTCGCCGGGCTCGGTGAGCAGCGCGCCGACGATCCCGTCAAACCAGATCTCCACGTCGATCGCGGCCTTGGAGGTGTCCACCACCGCGACGACCTGACCCTTGTGCACCACGTCGCCGGGCTTGACCAGCCACTCGATGAGCTTGCCGGAGTCCATGTCGGCGCCCAGCGACGGCAAGGTGAACTCACGCACCGCACACCTCCCGCACCGCCGCGACGATCCCGTCCACCGACGGCAGGGCGGCGTCCTCCAGGTGCTTGGCGTAGGGGATCGGCACCTCCGCGCTGCAGACGCGGCGCGGGGCGGCGTCCAGGTCGTAGAGGCACTCCTCGGCGAGGCCGGCGACGACCTCCCCGGCGAGGCTGCCGGTCTTCCAGCCTTCGTCCACGACGACGACCCGGTGCGTGCGCCGCACGCTGGCCGCGATCGCCTCCCGGTCGAGCGGCCGCAGCACGCGCAGGTCGAGCACCTCGGCGTCGATCCCCCCGGACGCCAGCGTGGCGGCGGCGGCCAGGGCCTTGGGCAGGCTGCCGCCGTAGGTGACGATGCTGACGTCGCTCCCGGGGCGCCGGACGGCGGCATGGGTGAGGTCGCAGGCCCAGTCGCCGACCTCCTCCTCGACGTTGTAGAGCCCGACGTGCTCGAAGATCACCACCGGGTCGGGTTCGGCGAGCGCCGCCGGCAGCATGCCGCGGGCGTCCGCGACGGTGGCCGGCGCCACCACCCGCAGCCCGGGCACGTGGGCGTACCAGTTCTCCAGGCTGTGGGAGTGCTGCGCGCCGAGCTGGCGCCCGGCCCCGGTGGCCATGCGGATCACGACCGGCACGCTGAACTGCCCCCCGGACATGTGCCGGTACACCGCGGCCATGTTCACGATCTGGTCGAGCGCCAACAGGCTGAAGTTCACGGTCATGACCTCCACCACGGGACGCAGGCCGCCCAGCGCGGCGCCGACGCCCGCCCCCACGAACCCGAGCTCCGACAGGGGGGCGTCCCGGATCCGTTCCGGCCCGAACTCGTCGTAGAACCCCTTGGACACCGCGTAGGAGCCGCCGTAGCGGCCCACGTCCTCGCCCATCAGGAACACGCGCGGGTCGGCGACCAACGCCTCGTGCAGCGCCGCCCGGACCGCCTCCCGATACGACATCCTCATCGCGCACCTCCCGTCCCGGCGCCGGACGCCGGCGTGACAACGTCGGTCAGCAGGTCCGCGACCGGCTCCCAGTCGGACGCCTCGGCGAACGCCACCGCGTCGGCGACCTCGGCGTCGGCCGCGGCGTCCAGCGCCGCGAGGCGGGCGTCGTCGAGCGCCCCCGCCGCCCGCAGCCGGGCGGCCAGGCCCGGGATCGGGTCGCGCTGCTTCCAGGTCTCGACCTCGGCGGGTTCCCGGTACAGGTCGGGATCGAACATCGAGTGGGCGCGGAACCGGTAGGTGCGCAGTTCCAGGAACGCGGGCCCGCCCTCGTCCCGGACGGACGCCACCGCCTCGGACGCCGCCGCGTGGACGGCGAGCACATCCATGCCGTCGGCGCTCCAGACCGGCATGTTGTAGGAGGCGGCCTTGGCGGTCAGCTCGGTCTGCGACTGGTGGCGGGCCAGCGCGGTCCCCATGGCGTACAGGTTGTTCTCGCACACGAACAGCACCGGCAGCTGCCACAGGGCCGCCAGGTTGGCCGACTCGTGGAACGCACCCTCGGCCATGGCGCCGTCGCCGAAGAAGCAGGCCGTCACGGCCGGACGCCGCAGCGTGCGGTCGGCCAGCGCGAGGCCGACCGCCAGCGGCAGGCCGCTGCCGACGATCGCCGTCCCGCCGTAGAACCGCCGCGACGCGTCGAACAGGTGCATGGACCCGCCCCGGCCGCGGGCGCAGCCGGACGCCTTGCCGAACATCTCGGCCATGATCGCCCGCAGCGGGATGCCGCGGAGCAGCGCGTGCCCGTGCTCGCGGTAGGTGGCGACGACGTTGTCGGCCTCGGTGAGGGTCGGCAGGACGCCCGCGGCGCAGGCCTCCTCGCCGATGTACAGGTGCAGGAACCCGCGGATCTTGGTCGCGCCGTAGAGCTCGGCGCACTTCTCCTCCATGCGGCGGACCCGCAGCATGTCGGTCAACAGCCGGACGCCGAGCGCGGCGTCCGGGACGGGATCGGTCATGAGGCCCCGCCTTCCATGGTCGAGGTGTCACCTTCGGGGAGGCCCAGCTCACGGGCCTTGAGCAGGCGGCGCATGATCTTGCCGCTGCGCGTCCTGGGCAGGCTGTCGAGGAACCCGAGCTCCTTGGGGGCCACCGCGGCCCCCAGCCGCCGCCGGGCGTGGGCGAGGATGTCGAGCCGGAGGGTTTCGTCGGCGACGACGTCCCGCTTGAGCGAGACGAACGCCTTGACGATCTCGCCGACCATCGCGTCGGGCTTGCCGATGACGGCGGCCTCGGCGACCGCGGGGTGTTCCATCAGCACGCTCTCGACCTCGAACGGGCCGATCAGGTGCCCGGCGGACTTGATGACGTCGTCGGCCCGGCCGACGAACCAGTAGTAGCCGTCGGCGTCGCGCTCGGCCAGGTCGCCGGTGAGGTACCAGTCGCCGGCGAAGCAGCGCGCGTACCGCTCGGGGTTGTTGAGGTAGCCGCGGAACATCGACGGCCAGCCGGCCCGCAGCGCCAGTTCGCCCTCGACGCCGTCGCCCAGCGGCTCGACGCCGTCGTCGGTGCGCCGGACGATCGTCGCCTCGACGCCCGGCAGCGGGCGGCCCATCGAGCCGGGCTTGATGTCGAAGGCCGGGGTGTTGGCGATCATGATCCCGCCGGTCTCGGTCTGCCACCAGTTGTCGTGGATCGACAGCCCCAGCACGTCCCGGCCCCACCAGACGGCCTCGGGGTTGAGCGGTTCGCCGACGCTGGCGATCAGGCGCAGGTCCGGACGCGGCCACGCCCGGGCCAGGTCGGGGCCGGCCTTCATGAGCATCCGGATCGCGGTGGGGGCGGTGTACCAGACGGTCACCCGCTGCTCGGCCAGGATGCGGTACCAGCGGCCGGCGTCGAAGTCGGCGGCGTCCACGACGGACGTCACCCCGTGCAGGAGCGGTGCGATGATGCCGTAGGAGGTGCCGGTCACCCAGCCGGGGTCGGCCGTGCACCAGAACACGTCGTCGGGGTGCAGGTCGAGCGCGTACCGGCCCGTCGCCCAGTGGGTGACGGCCGCCTCGTGGACGTGCATCGCACCCTTCGGGGTCCCCGTCGTGCCGCTGGTGAAGTGCAGCAGGGCCAGATCGTCGGGTGCGGTGGGGACGGTCGCGAAGTCGTCGGACGCGGCGGCCAGCAGAGCCGTCAGGTCGACCGTGCCCGGGGGGGTCGGCTCGGGGTCGTCCGGGTCGTCGGGGACGACCAGGACGTGCCGCAGCGTCGGCACCCGGTCGCGGATCTTCGCCACCTTCGTGCGGTACAGCGACGCCGTCGTGACCAGGACGCGGCCCGAGCCCAGGTTCAGCCGGGTGGCGATCGGCTCCGGCCCGAACGCCGCGAACAACGGCGAGACGGGCGAGCCGTTCTTGAGGCTGCCGAGCACGGCCAGGTACAGCTCCGGGATGCGTCCCGCCAGGACGAACACCGCGTCACCGCGACCCACGCCGAGCCCGGCCAGGACGTTCGCGAACCGGTTGGTGTCGGCGTCCAGCTCGCCGTAGGTGACGGTCCGGGCGTCCGCACCGGCCAGGAAGCGGAAGGCGACCCGGTCGCGTCCCGGCCCCCGGGCGTGCCGGGTCACGGCGTTGTGGGCGATGTTGAGCCCGCCGCCCGGCGTCTCGGCGAGCTCGGCCCGGGCGGCGGCCCAGGTGAAGCGGGCCCGCTCGGCCTCGTAGTCGGCGAAGTTCGGCGGCACGCGATGCCCGGCAGCGGACTGGTGGATGATCGACGGACGCACCCTGCACCCCCGCGGTGATCTCCGGGCGAGGTACCCGGTGCCCCCATGATCCCGCGCGCGGCGCCGGCTGGGAATGGGTACCGGCGGCGAAGTTCGATCCCACCACCGCGGTCGCCCGAATCTGTGGACGCGGACGCGCGAGAGGAGTTGAATGCGCACGAGCTCACATCCATTCGGGAAAGGACCGCCATGAGCGCGTCGCTCCAGGACTTCGCAGCCATCCCGACCGGCGACATGCCCGGCGACAGCGTGCAGATCGGCCAACAGCACCTCGACAAGGCCGAACGCATCTTCCCGCGCCTGCTGGAGCTGCTGGAGCCCGTGCTGGCCGCCAGCCCGCACCGGCGGGCGATCGTGGCGGTGCACGGCGGCTCCGGGGTCGGCAAGTCCGAGATCGGGTCGCTGCTGGGCGAGATGCTCCGTCGGGCCGGCCTCGGCGCCTACGTGATGTCCGGCGACAACTACCCGCGTCGCATCCCGGCCGCCAACGACGCCGAGCGGCTGCGGCGGTTCCGCACCGGCGGCGTCCAGGGCCTGGTGGCGTCCGGGCAGTACACGCCGGACGCCCGCGCGCAGCTCGCCGCGCTGCAGGCGTCCGGGGCGGACGCCGACGCCGGGCTGGTCGCCGAGCACCCCTGGCTGGCCGAGTACCTCAAGGCCGGACGCCGCGCGCTGGCGTCCTATCTCGGGACGAAGGAGGAGATCGACTTCGACGAGGTCAACGGGATCTTCGCGGCGTTCAAGGGCGGGGCGGACACCATCCTGTTGAAGCGGATGGGCCGCGTCGAGGGCGACCTGTGGTACGACCCGGTCGACTTCTCCGGGGTGAACGTCCTCGTCGTCGAGTGGACGCACGGAAACAACGACCTGCTGGAGGGCGTCGACGTCCCGATCCTGCTCAACTCGACGCCGGAGGAGACGCTCGCCCACCGCCGCGCCCGCGCCCGGGACGGCGCCACCGACAGCCCCTTCACCATGCTCGTGCTGGCCCTCGAGCAGGCCAAGCTGCACTCCCAGGCCCACCGCGCCAAGATCATCGTGTCGAAGTCCGGTGAGCTGCTCGACTACGCGGCCTATCTCGAGCAGATGGGGGCCACCACCGGTGCCGGGCCCATGCTCAACGTGTACCCCGACAGCATCGGCGGCGATGTCGCCGGGCTGGTGGCGCTGCTGAGCGAGCCCGCCCTGGCGGACGCGTTCAGCTCGGTCTACGTGCTGCCCAGCCTCTTCAACACCGACCTCGACCGGGGCTTCTCGGTCATCGACTACTCACTCAACGACCTCTACGCGACCCCGGCGGACCTGGTCGCCCTGGCCGAGACCGGCGTCGACTTCAAGTTCGACTTCATCCTCAACCACGCCTCGGTTCTGTCGCCGCAGTTCTCCGACCTGCTGGCCAAGGGGGACCGGTCGAGGTTCAAGGACTTCTTCATCGACTGGAACGCCTTCTGGGCCGGCCACGGCACCATGACCGAGGCGGGGTACGTCCAGCCCGATGCCGCTCTCATCGCCGACATGTTCTTCCGCAAGCCGGGCCTGCCGATCCTGATGGTGCGGTTCCCCGACGGCACCGACCGGCCCTACTGGAACACCTTCTACCAGGAGGTGCGCTACCCGCGGCCCGACGCCCAGGACCTCATGGCCGCCACCGGCCTGCAGTATGCGTCGGCCGACGCGCTGGCGTCCGTGGTGAACGCGCAACTGGACGCCGGCCGTGCGGCGTCCGAACTCGACCTGGGCCGGTTCGCCGCGCAGCGGGCGGCCGTCGTGGAGTACCTCGACTCCCGACGCAAGTACCTCGGCCAGATGGACCTCAACATCAAGTCCCCGCTGGTGTGGGAGTTCTACGCCGACACCCTGGCCAAGCTCGCCGGCTACGGGGCGCGCATCGTCCGGCTGGACGCCTTCGCCTACGCCCCCAAGGAGCCCGGCGCGCGGAACTTCCTCAACGACCCCGGCACCTGGGACCTGCTCGACCGCGTCAAGGCGCTCGCCGACCGGCACGGCGTCGCGCTGCTGCCGGAGATCCACTCCCGCTACGAGGAGAAGATCCACGAGGTGATCGCCGCCAAGGGCTACCTGACGTACGACTTCTTCCTGCCCGGCCTGCTGATCCACGCGTTCGAGCAGGCGGACGCCACCAAGCTCAAGGCGTGGATCGCCGACCTGCTGGCGCAGCGGATCCGGACCGTCAACATGCTGGGCTGCCACGACGGCATCCCGCTCCTCGACCTCAAGGGCCTGCTCACCGACGACGAGATCGACCACGTCATCGCCACCGTCAAGGGCCGCGGCGGCCACGTCAAGGACCTGCACGGCGAGAAGAAGATGTACTACCAGGTCAACGCCACCTACTACAGCGCCCTCGGCGCCTCGGACGAGGCCCTGCTCCTCGCCCGGGCGATCCAGTTGTTCATGCCCGGCAAGCCGCAGATCTGGTACCTGGACCTGTTCGCCGGCGAGAACGACCTGGCGGCCGTCGAGAAGGCTGGCTCCGGCGGCCACAAGGAGATCAACCGGACGAACCTCACCGCGGCCGACGTCGCCGAGGGGCTCGGCAAACCCATCGTGCAGCGGCAGTTGGACCTACTCCGGTTCCGGAACACCTGCCCGGCGTTCGGGTTCGACGCCGCGTGCACCGTCGCGGACACCCCGGCGCACCGGATCGCGATCACCTGGACCCGCAACGGCCACACCGCCACCTTGGACGCCGACCTGGCGGCGCAGTCCTTCGCCGTTCGGGCCACGGACGCCGAGGGTCGCGCGACCTTCGCCCTCACCCAGGGGCAGCCGGGGTGATCGTCCGGGCGACGCTGGAGCGCCGGGAGCGACGGTCCTCCACGCGACGCTAGAGACGGCCCGGTCCCGGACGGAGCTGGGGTAACGCGCGCCCCGGTTGGCGCGCGGGCCGATCATATGGGACACTATGTCGCCAACCCAGAGTGACGAACGAGGACGGCATGCCCAAGATCTCCGCCCCCACCGTGAAGGAGCACCGGCAGGCGATCCTGACCAAGCTGGTGGACGCGGCCGAGGCCATCCTCCGCCAGGAGGGCATCGATGCGCTCACCGCGGGCGCGGTCACGGCCCAGGCAGGCATCGCGCGCAACAGCATCTACCGCTACGTCGACTCGGTCGACGATCTGCGTGGCCTGGTGCTGGGGCGTTACCTGCCCCGCTGGACGCAGGCGGTGGACGAGCGGGTGTCCGCGCTCACCGAGCCCCGCGAGCGGGTGCTGGAGTGGGTGCGAGCCAACCTGCAGCAGGCGGCCGTCAACGGCCACGGCTGGCTGATGGAGGTGGCCCGCTCCACACGGCTCGACAACGGCCTCCAGATGGATCTCGAGCATGCCCACGACACCCGCGACTTCCTCGCCGAGGGGCTCGCCGACCTCGGCTTGGTGAACATGCCGATCCGCGCGGAGATGATCCGGGCGGTGGTGGACGCGGGCTTCCGGTCGTTGGACTCCGGCGAGCCGCTGACCGACGTGACCCACTGGGCGGTGGTCGCGGTCGAGGCGATCATCGCCGCCTCCGAGGCGCGGGGTGACCGGCCCGGGGCCGTCGTCGGCTGAGGCCGGGAGCTCAGGCCGGCACCTGCTGGGCGGAGTAGGCCCGGCCGGCCGAGGTGGTGAGGAACAGGGTCGCGTCGCCGCGGGGGATCGGGAGGAAGACCCACCCCTCCACGGACTCACCCGCCTCGAGGACGCCGGTGCGCAACTCCGGCTTCCTGGTCCCCGGGACGGGGTTCGTCGTCTGGGCCGAACCGGCGGCGAACGCCGCGAACCCGTAGCTGATCGTGCCCGTCGCCGCGTGGACGCGGACGCGCACGCTGACGCCCGTGCTCGACCACTCCCGCTCGAGGATCTCCCAGGTGCCGGTCGAGTCCGGATCGGACGGCATCGAGAACGGCAGGCCCGGGGTGGTCGGGGTGGCGGCGGTGGCCGTCGGGACGGCGCCGGGTCGCGGTGTCGGCAACCCGCCCCCCAGGGCGACGACGAACGCCACGCCGACCAGGGCCACCCCCAGCAGGAACGCCACCGCCAGCGAGGGCCGCAGGCGGGGGGCCGCGTACTGACTGATGTCCGCTCCGGGCCGCCGGACCGGCGGGGTGGGGCTCGGCTGAGGAACGCCGCCGTACGGCGCCTGCGGGTAGGGGCCCTGCGGGTAGGAGCCTTGCGGGTAGGGGGCCTGCGGGTAGGGGCCTTGCGGGTAGGGGGCCTGCGGGTAGGGGCCTTGCGGGTAGGGGCCTTGCGGGTAGGGGCCCTGCGGGTAGGGGCCCTGCGGGTAGGGGCCCTGCGGGTAGGGGCCTTGCGGGTGGGGGCCTTGCGGGTGGGGGCGCTGCGGGTAGGGGCCTTGCGGGTAGGGCCCTGGACCTGACGGCCAGGGGGCCTGCGGGTCGTGGGGCGGGCGCTGGTCACTCATGGTGCAGCCAGGCTACTCGGACGCCCCCGGGCGCCGCCGGTCGGGCGAGCCGGGCGGCCGCTGAGAACGGCCTGTGGATCGTGACGCCGACGCGACCGCGATTCCTTTAGTGAGGGCATGACGGACGAACTCGAACTCGACCCCACCGCCCCGCTGCGAGCCCGCAGCGTCGACGACCTGCTCGACCTGGTCCCCAGCCTCCTGGGCTTCCACCCCACCGAGTCCCTGGTCGCTGTGCTCATCGAGCGCGGCCGGGTGCAGGTCACCGCGCGCCTCGACCTGGCCGACGCCGGCGACGCCGGACGCCTGGCCGGCGCCTTCCAGCCCCTGTTGGCGCGGTTCCCCGGCGCGTCGTGGCTGCTGGCGGCCTACACCCCGGACGCGGACCAGGCCTGGGCCGCCCTGGACGCGGCGGACGCCCTGCTGCCGTGGGAGGCGGGGGTGTGGGTGGCCCACGTGGGCGTCGGCCGCTGGTTCGCCACGCCGGACGATCCCGGCGTCCCGTACGACCCCGGCTGCAGCGCGCTCGCCGCCGAGGCCGCCTACCGGGGCATCCGGGTGCTGCCGGACCGCGGGGAGATCGCGCAGGCCTTGGAAGCGACGGCCGCGCCTGCCGACCTGGAGGCGGCGCTCGAACGCGTCATCGCGGTGCCGCCGGAGGCGACGGTGAGCCGGGCGCTGCGGTTGGCGGCGGCGAAGATGCGGGCGACCGAGCCCGTCGATCTGGAGGAGGCGGCGGTGCTGGCCGTGGCCGCCTTCAGCCCTCGCTTCGCCGAGGTGATCGTCACCGGCATCGACCACGGCAACGTCGCCCAGGCGCGGGCGCTGTGGACGGAGGTGGTTCGGTCGACCACGGCGTTCGCCGGCTCCGCCGCGGCCGTGATCCTGGGGGTGGCGGCCTGGGTGTCCGGCGACGGCGCGCTCCAGAACGTGTGCCTCGAGCGCGCCGAGCCGTACCTGGCCGACTCCTACTGGTTCCGCTTCCTCGACTTCGTGAGCCGGGTCGCGTTGCCGCCGACCGAGTGGGAGGGCGTCCGCCTCGACCTGCTGCGTGGGCTGGGCGCAGCCTAGGAGCCCTGGGTCCGGCCCCGGTCAGGGGCCGGACCGGGGATGGTTTAGACTGCCGCCATGGCTCGCTTCGCCCGCCCGGACTCGCGACTTCTTCGCTAGCCGCGCACCGCTCAGGTGACGCGGCGGCCCCTGCATGCCCTCCCGGCACGCGAGGGGCTTTTTCATGCCGAGCCCGAAGCACCAACCGACCGAGGAGATTTCGCAATGGAGAGCGTCCGACCGGCCTACGACGCGGCCGCAGCGCAGGAACGCTGGCAGCAGTACTGGGATGAGCACAGGACCTTCGAGGCGCGCGACGACGGCTCGGCCGAACGCCGCTACGTCCTCGACATGTTCCCCTATCCCTCGGGCGATCTCCACATGGGCCACGCGGAGGCCTTCGTCATGGGTGACGTGGTCGCGCGCTACTGGATGCTGCGCGGCTTCGACGTGCTGCACCCCATCGGCTGGGACAGCTTCGGGTTGCCTGCCGAGAACGCCGCGATCAAGCGGAACGCCCACCCCGCCGAGTGGACCTACGCCAACATCGAGACCCAGGCGCACTCCTTCCGGCGGTACGGGCTGAGCTTCGACTGGACGCGGCGCCTGCACACCTCCGATCCCGAGTACTACCGGTGGACGCAGTGGCTGTTCCTCAAATTCCACGAGCGCGGGCTGGCCTACCGCAAGGACTCCTTCGTGAACTGGTGCCCGTCGTGCCAGACGGTGCTGGCCAACGAGCAGGTCGTCCAGGGCGAGTGCGAGCGCTGCGGCTCGGTGGTCACCAAGCGCAAGCTCAACCAGTGGTACTTCAAGATCACGGACTACGCCCAGCGGTTGCTGGACGACATGCCGGCCCTGGAGGGTCACTGGCCCGACCGGGTGCTCGCCATGCAGCGCAACTGGATCGGCCGCTCCGAGGGCGCCTTCGTCGACTTCCGCATCGAGGGCCGCGACGAACCGGTCACGGTCTTCACGACGCGTCCCGACACGCTCTACGGCGCGACGTTCATGGTGGTGGCCCCGGACGCCGCCCTGGCGGCCGAGATCGTCGCCGACGACCGGCGGGCCGAGTTCGAGGCGTACCTGGAGCAGACCAAGAAGGCCACCGAGATCGAGCGGCAGTCCACCGAGCGGGAGAAGACCGGCGTCGACCTCGGCGTCCGCGCCGTCAACCCGGTCAACGGCGAGTTGGTGCCGGTCTGGGCGGCGGACTACGTGCTGAGCGAGTACGGCACGGGGGCCATCATGGCGGTGCCGGCCCACGACCAGCGCGACCTGGAGTTCGCGCTGAAGTTCGGTCTGCCCGTGCGGGTCGTGATCGAGACCGGTGAAGCGGACCCGGCCGTGTCCGGCGTGGCGACTCCCGGCGACGGCACGTACGTCAACTCGCAGATCCTGGACGGCCTGCCCGACAAGAAGTCCGGCATCGCCCGCATCAACGCCAAGCTCGAGGCCGACGGCACCGGCCGGGCCGCCGTCACGTTCCGGCTGCGCGACTGGCTGCTGTCGCGGCAGCGTTTCTGGGGCTGCCCGATCCCGATCGTCCACTGCCCCGCCTGCGGCGAGGTGCCGGTGCCGGAGGACCAGCTGCCCGTCACCCTGCCGACCGACCTGCGCGGCGCCGACCTCGCCCCCAAGGGCGCCTCGCCGCTGGCCGGCCCGGCGGCAGCGTCCTGGCGCGACGTGCCCTGCCCCGCCTGTGGCGGGCCGGCGCAGCGCGACACCGACACGATGGACACCTTCGTCGACTCGTCGTGGTACTTCTTCCGCTACTGCACCCCGAACGACGCCACGCAGGCGTTCGACCCCGAGGTCGTGCGCCGGTGGATGCCCGTCGACCAGTACGTCGGGGGGGTGGAGCACGCGATCCTGCACCTGCTGTACAGCCGGTTCTTCACCAAGGTCCTGCACGACCTGGGCCTGATCGACTTCGTGGAGCCCTTCACCCGCCTGATGAACCAGGGCCAGGTGATCAACCAGGGCAAGGCGATTAGCAAGTCGCTGGGCAACGGCGTCGATCTCGGCGCGCAGATCGACGCCTACGGCGTCGACACGATCCGGACGACGATCGTCTTCGCCGGCCCGCCGGAGGACGACATCGACTGGGCCGACATGTCCCCGGGGTCGACCGCCAAGTTCCTGCAGCGCGCCTACCGGTTGGCCTGCGACGTGGCCTCGGCCCCCGGGGCGGACGCCGCTGCCGGCGATCTGGCGTTGCGCCGCACCACGCATCGCGCGATCGCGGACATCACCGAGGCCCTCGACTCGCGGCGCTTCAACGTGGTGGTGGCGCGCATCATGGAGTTGGTCAACGCCACCCGCAAGGCCATCGACTCCGGCTGTGGTCCGGCCGACCCGGCCGTTCGGGAGGCGGCCGAGTTCGTCACCCAGGCCCTGTCGCTGGTCGCCCCCTACGTCGCCGAGGAGATGTGGGAGGCGCTCGGCCACGCCCCGTCGGTGGCCCGGTCCTCGTGGCCGACCGTCGACCCGGCGCTGCTGGTTCAGGACACCGTGACGCTGGTGGTCCAGGTGCAGGGCAAGGTCCGCGCGAAGCTCGAGGTGGCCGCGTCGATCTCCGAGGCGGACGCCGAGGCCGCGGCCCTGGCCGATCCCGGCGTGCAGCGCGCGCTGGCCGGTCGCCCGGTGGCCAAGGTGATCGTGCGGTTGCCGAAGATGGTGTCGATCGTCCCCGCCGGCTGACCGGGCCGCTCTCCGGGCGGGGCGTGCGCCTGGGGACAACTGACACGGGCCGCCCATTGTGGGGGCATGACGCACACAGTGGGCGCCGCGGTCGGCGACACGGTCCGGCGGCGCCTGACCGAACTCCTGGGGCCGCCGGGCGTCGCGACTCCCGCGGCACCCGTGCGGCCCGCGGTGGCCGCCGCGCCGGAGCGCCGAACCGACCCGGGCGAACCCGGGGTGGAGCACGAGCCCGGGGTGGAGCGGGATGACCCGCCCGTGGCGCTGGAGCGTCCGACCGCTCCGGCGGAGCCCTCGGCCCCTCCGGGGCGTGGCGCCCGGCTCGCCCGGCGCGCGCTCGACTTCGGCCGGGAGCACCTGATCGTCGTCGCGATCATCGCCTTGGCCGGCTGCCTGTGGGCCGGGGTGTCCCTGACGCAGGCGCGCACCGTTCCGGTGACCGTGGCGAGCGCCGCCCCGTCGGGGCCGGCGGCGCCGGCGTCCACCCCGCCGCCGCAGGTGCAGGTGCACGTCCTGGGGGCGGTCCGCAGCCCGGGGGTGGTGCGGCTGCCACAGGGCAGCCGCGTCAACGACGCCCTCGCGGCAGCGGGCGGCCTCACGGCCCAGGCTCGGCCCGGTGACCTGAACCTCGCCGCCGTGGTGGCCGACGGCAGCCAGCTCATCGTCGGCACGCCGGACGACCCGGGCGGCCGGGTGCGCTCCGCCGGCGGCGGGGCGACCGGAGGGGCGGGCGGGGCGGAGGCGTCCGGGCTGGTCAACCTCAACACGGCGACGGCCGAGCAGCTCGACACCCTGCCCGGCGTCGGGCCGGTGACGGCCCAGGCCATCATCGCCTGGCGCACCCAGCACGGCCGCTTCACCCGGGTGGCCGAGCTGCAGGAGGTGGACGGCATCGGGGCCAAGACCTACGGCGCGCTCGCGGACAAGGTGACGGTCTGATGGACGCCGATCGGGTCGACCCGCGGCCCGTCGTCCTGGGGGCGGCCGCCTGGGCGGGCACCTGGGCCGCGACCTCGGGGGAGGCCGCCTGGTGGGCCGCCGGGGCGGGGCTGGCCGCCGTGCTCGGCACGGCCGCGGCGGTCCGCCGCTCGCGGGTCTGGGCGGCGGCCGCCCTCCTCGTGGCGGTGTGCCTGGCCCTCGGAGTTCTCCGGGTGACGCAACTGGCGCAGGTCCCGCTGGCGCGGCTGGCGGCCGAACGGGCGATCGTCGAGGTCGACGCGGTGCTGGCGGGCGGCTCGCGCGAGTTCGCCGCGGCGGGCACCCGGCCGGCGGCCTGGTTCTCCGGGGCGCGGGTGACCGCCTTCAGCGGGCGCGGCGCCACGTGGGCGTCCGGGGTTCCCGTCGCCCTCGGGGCGACCGGCGACGACGTGGCGGCCTGGCGGGGGCTCGCACCGGGCACCACCGTCCGGGTCACCGTGCAACTGGCCCCCGCCACGCCGGACAGCGGCCTCGCGGCCGAGGCGCGGGCCCGCGGCACACCGGTCGTGATCGCCCCGCCCGACGGGCTGTCGGCGGCGGTCGAGCGGGTGCGGGCCGGGCTCCGTGCGGCCTGCGCCGGGCTCCCGCCGGACGCCCGCGTGCTGGTTCCCGCCCTCGTGGTGGGCGACACCAGCGCGATGGACGCGGACCTGCGGTCCCGCTTCCAGACGACGGGCCTCACGCACCTGACCGCGGTGAGCGGCGCCAACCTGGTGTTGCTGCTGGCGTTCGTGCGCGGGACGCTGCTGGCGGCCGGGGTCCGCGGGCGCTGGCTGACGGCGGCGCTGGGGGCCACGGTGTTCGGTTTCGTGGCGCTGTGCCTGGGCGAACCGAGCGTGGTCCGCGCGGCCGCGATGGGCCTGGTGGGGCTGGTGGCGCTGGGCTCGGGGGGCCGGGGACGGCAGGGCGTGCGGTACCTGGCGGTCGCGGTGCTCGGACTGGTGCTGCTGGACCCCTGGATCGCGCGGTCGCTGGGTTTCGCCCTCTCCGTCACCGCCTCCGCCGGGCTGCTGTGGTGGGCGGGCCGGTGGAGCGGCGTGCTGAGCCGGTGGTTGCCGGTCCCGATCGCCGAGGCCGTCTGCGTCCCGCTCGCCGCCCAACTGGCCACGCAGCCGATCGTGACGGCGATCTCGGGTCAGATCAGCGTGGCCGGGCTGTTGGCCAACGCCGTGGCGGGCCCGCTGGTCGGCCCGGCGACGGTGCTCGGCTTCGTGGCCGCCGGCGTCGCGGTCCTCTCGGTTCCGCTGGCCTCGGGCTTCGCCTGGCTGGCCGGCTGGTGTGCGCAGGGTCTGTGCTGGATCGCCCGGCTGGGCGACGCGCTGCCCGGGGCGGCGATCCCGTGGCCGGCGTCCTGGTGGGCGGTCGTCCTGGTGGCGGTGGTCTGTCTGCTGGTGGCGTCGCTGGTGCCGCTGGTCTTCGCGCGACGCGGGCTCACCGTCGCGCTGGCCGTGGCCCTCGTGGCCACGCTCGCCCGGACGCCGGCCCCGCCGGGGTGGCCGCCGGCCCGATGGTCGGTCGTGGTGTGCGACGTGGGGCAGGGGGACGCCACCGTCTTCCGGGCCGGCCCCGGGGAGGCCGTGCTGGTGGACGCCGGCCCGGACCCCCGGCTGCTGGGCCGCTGCCTGGACCAGCTCGGCGTTCGCCGGGTGCCGCTGGCGGTGGTCACCCACCTGCATGCCGACCACGTGACCGGGCTGGCCGCGCTCGCGGGGCGCGGCGTCGCGACGGTGCTCACCTCACCGGCGCGGACGCCGGCGTCCGGCGACGCGGCCGTACGCACCCTGGTGGCCGCCGGGTCGACGCGGGCGACGGCCGAGGCCGGGGCGTCCTGGACGGCGGGGGCGGTGCGGGTGGACGTGCTGGCCGTCCCGATCCTCGAGGACGTCGGCATCGCCGACGAGGGCGAGTCGTCGGCCGAGAACGACGGGTCGCTGCTGCTGCGGGTCGACGTCGACGGGCTGACCGTGTTGCTCGCCGGCGACGCCGAGGACACCGGCCAGGAGCGGCTGCTGCGGCTCCAGCCCCTGCTGGACGTGGACGTGCTGCTCGTCCCCCACCACGGGAGCGCCCGCCAGTCCGCCGCGTTCCTGAGGGCGGCGGCCCCCGCGATCGCCCTGGTGTCGGTGGGGGAGGACAACGACTACGGCCATCCGGCGGGCCGAACGCTGCGGCTGGTGGGCGAGACCACCCGCACGATCCTGCGCACCGACGAGCACGGCTCGATCGCGCTCGCCCGCACGCCGGCCGGCTGGTCGGTCACCACCCAGCGATGAGCGGCGAGCTCAGGCCGTGCGGCCCCGGCCGCAGGTGCAGTCGGGACACTGGCAGTCGGTGCACTCGCACGGCCCGCCGGTGTGGCAGCCGCAGAGGTGCGCCTCGACCACGCCGATCACCCGGGGCGCCAGGTCGGGCGCCGCCAACGAGGCGAGACGCAGCTCCCGGGTCATCGTCCGGGCCTCGTCGAACCAGGCGGCGCAGTCGGGGCAGCGACGGAGGTGCGCGGCCACCGCGTCGGCCGTCGCGGCGGAGGTCTCGCCGTCCAGCAGGGCCGACAGTGCCGCACGCCACCGTCGCGGCTGCCGGCACGTTCCCGTCATGGCAGGAGGGTACCGGCTACGATCCGGCTCGTGGTCCCCGTCACCGTCCGCCGCACCCAGGACGCCGCGGCAACGGCGCTCGCGCTCGCCGCCGGTGCCGGCGACCGATCGGCGCTGGCGGAGTTCATCCGGGTCACGCACCGCGACGTGTGGCGCTTCCTCGCTCACCTCACCGACCCGGACTCCGCCGACGACCTCACCCAGGAGTGCTACCTGCGCGCGATGGACGCCTTGCCGACCTTCCGCGGGGACGCCCCCGTGCGGCCCTGGCTGCTCACCATCGCCCGTCGCTGCGTCGCGGACGCCCACCGGCGCGCCGCCGTCCGGCCGCGGGTCGTCGTCGGCGACCTCGATCCCGATCGCTGTCCCCGCTCGCTCCCCGACGCCTCCGGAGCCGTCGAGATCCGCGGCATGCTGGCCTCGCTGGACGCCGACCGCCGCGAGGCGCTCGTCCTGACCCAGCTCGTGGGCTTCAGCTACGCGGAGGCCGCTCGGGTCGTCGGCGTCCCCGTCGGCACCATCCGGTCCCGCGTCGCCCGGGCGCGGGCCCAACTCGTGGCCGAGTGGTCGGACGCCTCGCAGGAGACCCTGGACGTCGTCGGCGTCCTGCGGGCCGGCTGAGCGGACGCCACGGCCGACCGGGCCGGCCCGGGAACTTTCCGGGTGATTCGAGCGACCAGTGAGTGAGTCGTCCGCGTCGTGAGGAGCGCCGTCCCATGTGGTCTCGTCGTACCGTCCTGTCCGTTCTCGCCGTCCTGCCGCTGGCGGGCTGCACGTCGACCGCCCCGGCCGCACCCGCCTCGCCTGCGGCGTCCGGCGGGTCGGCCGCGGCCTCGGGTGCCCCGTCGGCCGCCGGCACGCCGGTGGTGGTGTACGCGCCGGGCGCGCTCGCCGCCCACACGAAGACCATCGCCGCCGCCTACGCGGCCGCGGGCCTCGGGACCGTCAGCTTCGAGGTGGGGCACACGCCGGTGCAGCGCGAGCAGCTCGCCCAGGGCGCCACCCCCGACGTCTGGATCGCCGCCAGCCCCACCGACATGCAGACCGCGGCCGACAAGGGCCTGGTCAAGGCGGACGCCGTCGAGCAACTCGCCACCACCCGACTGGTGGTTGTCGTCGCGCCTGGCAATCCGGGGAAGGTCACCGCCTTGACGGACCTGGCTCGGCCCGGGGTCAAGGTGCTGCTCGCGGTCGAGACCCTGCCCATCTGGACGACCACCAAGAAGACCTTCGACAAGGTCGAGGCCACCACCCCGGGCTTCACCGCGGCGGTGCTGGCCAACACGGTGTCCCGCGAACTGGGCGTGTCCGCGATCGTCCAGAAGGTGCAACTGGGCGAGGCCGACGCCGGCGTGGTCTTCGTGACCGACGTCCCCGCCGGCTCGCCGGTCGGCACCGTGGCGGTGCCCGACGACGTCAACACCACTCTCTCGCTGTCGCTCGCCCCAGTGACGGCGGGCAAGAACCCGGCCGGGGCGGCGTCCTTCATCGAGTTCATGACGCGCGGGCAGGGCAAGAGCGTGCTCACGCAGGCCGGCTACCTGCCGCCGGCGGCGTGACGCGGGCGACGGACGGGTGGCCGTTCGCGGTTCCGGCGGTCCTGCTCGTCGCGTTGCTCGCCCTGCCCGTCGCGGGCCTGAGCTGGGTCGCGCTGACCGGCGACCTGGCCGGGTACCTGGCCGATCCCCAGGTCCACGCCGCCGTTCGGCTGTCGCTGCTGACCACGGCGGTGGCGATGGTCGTCATCGTCGCGACGGGACTGCCGCTGGCGTACCTGCTGGCCCGCCATCGCTTCCCGGGCCGAGGTGTCGTCCAACTGCTGGTCGACATCCCGATCGTGCTACCGCCGATGGTCGCCGGGATCGCACTGCTCGAGGTGTTCGGGCGCAACGGCTGGCTGGGGGCCCCGCTGGCGGCGCTCGGGGTGGGGCTGCCCTTCACGACGGCGGCCGTGGTGGTCTCGCAGGTGTTCGTCGCCGGCCCGTTCTTCGTCCGCTCCGCGCGGGTCGGTTTCGCCTCGATCGACCCTCAGCTCGCCGAGGCCGCCCGGGTCGACGGTGCCACCGAGCTGCGGATGTTCGCCCACATCATGGTGCCCGCCGCCCGGCGGGCGATCCTCGCCGGCCTGGTGCTGGCCTGGGCGCGGGCGCTCGGCGAGTTCGGCGCCACCCTCTTCTTCGCCGGCAACCGCGAGGGCGTCACCCAGACGATGCCGCTGGCGATCTTCATCGGGTTCGAGTCGAACCTGGCGCTCGCGGTCGGGTTGTCGTTCGTGCTGCTGGTGGCCAGCGTCGGCGTCCTGTTGGCCTTGCGCCTGCTGGGCGACGACGCCCCCGAGCGGTGAGCCGGCCGGGCGGGCTCAGGGCAGTTCGCTGTAGTCGACCAGGGTCCAGACGCGGTCGCCGAGGTCGAGGCAGGTGACCAGTCCGCGCCGGGGATCGAGGTAGAGGCTGCCGCCCCGGCCCACGGGCTGGCCGTCGACCACCTCCCCGCCCACGGGGGCCAGGTCGAGCAGGGCCGGCCCGTGGTCGCCCTCGGTCACGTGCACCGGGCGAAAGCGATCGCCGGGCCGGCCCCACACCGGCAACAGCTCCGGCCGCAGCAGCCCGACCGCAGGATGCACCCACCCCCGCGTCTCGGTCGTCGCCCGGGGCCGGGCGCCCGCGAGGCTGACGTGCCAGGACGCCAGCCCGTCGGGCCCGTACGACCACTCGACCAGCGCCGTCCGGGCCGACCAGCGCCCCGCGGCCCCGGCCGCCACCTCGATCAGTTGTTCGCCGTCGTCGACCCGCGCCACCGCCCGTCGCCGCGCCCCGGCCTCGGCCAGCCGCGCCAGCAGCCCGTCGATGACGGCGCGGACGCCGGCGTCGGGCTCGGCGGGCCGCACGTAGGGCGTCCGGTCGGGGTCGTCGGGGCGGTCCGACGGTTCCATGGCCCCTCCTCCCGCGCGGTTGACCGGATGGTAGCGCCCGACGGCGGGTTGTCGGCGGGGCCTGGCATGCTGAGCCCATGGATCAGCCGCCCCGCTTCGGCCGCGTCGTGCTCGTCAGCGGCCCGGAGGCGGTGCTGGCCGAGCGGGCCGTCGCCCGGCTCGTCGGCGAGGCCCGCCGCGAGCGGCCCGCGGCGTCCCTCAGGCAGGTGGACGCCGCCACGCTCGACCTGGGCGGGCTGACGGAGGTGACGGGGGGTTCGCTGTTCGCCACCGATCAGATCGTCGTCATCGACGGGCTGGACAACCTGGCTCCCGAGTTGACCGACGCCGTGGTGGGCCTGGCCACCCACCCCGTCGACGAACTGGCGCTCACGCTCGTGCACCCCGGCGGGGTGAAGGGCAAGGGGCTGCTCGACCGGCTGAAGAAGGCGCGGGTCGAGGTCGTCGACTGCCCGACGATCAAGGCCTGGGAGCTGCCGCAGTTCGCGATCAGCGAGGCCCGGGCCGCCGGCGGGCGCCTCGACCAGGGCACGGCCGCCACCCTCGTCGAGGCGCTGGGGCCGGACGTGCGCGGCATCGTCGGCGCGGTGCGGCAGCTGCTCGCCGACTCCGAGGACGGCTCGATCACGGACGCCGTCGCGCGCCGCTACTTCGCGGGCCGGGCCGACGTGACCAGTTTCACGGTGGCCGACTCGGTGCTGGCCGGGCGGCGCGACGAGGCGCTCGGCCAGTTGCGGTGGGCGCTCGACAGCGGGGTGGCTCCGGTGCTGATCTGCTCGGCCATGGCCGCGGCGCTGCGGAACCTGGGGAGGTACCTGGACGCCCGGGACGCCCGGATCCGCGACGCGGACCTGGCCCGCACGATCGGCGTCCCGCCCTGGAAGATCAAGGACCTGGCGCGCGCCGCCCACGACTGGACGCCGAACGGCCTGGCCGAGTCGATCCAGGTGGTGGCCCGCGTCGACGCGGAGATCAAGGGGGCGGCCGCCGATCCCGGGTTCGCGCTGGAGCAGTTGGTGATCCGGGTCGCCGGGTTGCGCGGGCGGCGGCCGGAGCCCGCCCGGCGCTGAGCGACTCGGGCCGGGTGGCGACAGCACAACGTCGCCCCGGGACCGTCGGGTCCGGGGCGACGCGGAGTCGGATCAGAGCGCGGCGGCCTTGGTGGCGATGGCCGACTTGCGGTTCGCCGCCTGGTTGCGGTGGATGACGCCCTTGGCGGCGGCCCGGTCGAGGGCCCGGCACGCCACGCGCGCGGCCTCCTGCGCCTTCTCGACGTCGCCAGCCTCGACGGCCTCGCGGAACTTCCGGACGTGGGTACGCAGGGCCGACTTCACGGCCTTGTTGCGCAGGCGCGCCTTCTCGTTGGTGAGGATCCGCTTCTTCTGGGACTTGATGTTCGCCACTGAGAGTGCCTTCGGGTTCGAGTCGTCGTACGGGGGTGCGCCCCCCAAGGGCGCGATTGGACAGCTTACCAGCGGCGGCGGGGGGTCCCAAATCAGTCGGACGCCGCCCTGAAGGGTCCGGTCGCGGCCGGTGGGCCGCCGTGAGAAGATACCTCGTCTCATCCGACGCCGCCCGAGGTAGATGAATTTGAGCTCTTCGCAGCCCGGTCACACCGACCCCGACCGCATCCGGAACTTCTGCATCATCGCGCACATCGACCACGGCAAGTCCACCCTGGCCGACCGCATGCTGCAGCTCACCGGCGTCGTCGACGAGCGCTCGATGCGCGCGCAGTACCTCGACCGCATGGACATCGAGCGCGAGCGCGGCATCACCATCAAGAGTCAGGCGGTCCGCCTGCCGTGGCGGGTGGGGGAGCGCGACCTGGTCCTCAACATGATCGACACCCCCGGGCACGTCGACTTCACCTACGAGGTGTCGCGGTCGCTGGCGGCCTGCGAGGGGGCGATCCTGCTGGTGGACGCCGCCCAGGGCATCGAGGCGCAGACGCTCGCGAACCTGTACCTGGCGATGGGGGCCGACCTGCACATCATCCCGGTGCTGAACAAGATCGACCTGCCCAGCGCCCAGCCCGACAAGTACGCCGCCGAGCTCGCGCACCTGGTCGGGTGCGAGCCCGAGGACGTGTTCCGGGTCAGCGCCAAGACCGGCGAGGGCGTCCGCGAGCTGCTGGACGCGATCGTCGCCAAGATCCCCGCGCCGACCGGTGACCCGGCGGCACCGGCCCGGGCGCTGATCTTCGATTCCGTCTACGACACCTACCGGGGCGTGGTCACGTACGTGCGCGTGGTGGACGGCCAGCTCCGGCACCGCGAGCGGATCCTCATGATGAGCACCAAGGCCACCCATGAGGTGCTCGAGATCGGTGTCATCAGCCCCGAGCCGGTCGAGTCACGGGGCCTGGGCGTCGGCGAGGTCGGCTACCTGATCACGGGCGTGAAGGACGTGCGGCAGAGCCGCGTCGGTGACACGGTCACGCTCGCAGCCAAGCCCGCCGCGAAGGCCCTGGCCGGCTACCGGCATCCGCGCCCGATGGTCTACGCCGGCATCTATCCGATCGATGGCGCCGACTTCCCCGAGCTGCGCGAGGCGCTGGAGAAGCTGCAACTCAACGACGCCGCCCTCACCTTCGAGCCCGAGACCTCGGGGGCGCTGGGCTTCGGTTTCCGGGTCGGCTTCCTCGGGCTGCTTCACATGGAGATCGTCCGGGAGCGGCTCGAACGGGAGTTCCGGCTCGACCTGATCTCGACCGCCCCGAACGTCGTGTACCGGGTGGTCATGGAGGACGGCACGGAGCACACCGTGACCAACCCCAGCGAGTACCCCGAGGGGAAGGTCGCCGAGGTCTGGGAGCCGGTGGTCAGGGCGACGATCCTCACCCCCACCGACTTCATCGGGACGGTGATGGAGCTGTGCCAGAGCCGGCGCGGCATGCAGACCGGCATGGATTACCTGTCCGAGGACCGCGTCGAGATCCGGTACACCCTGCCGCTGGCCGAGATCGTCTTCGACTTCTTCGACGCGCTGAAGTCTCGCACCAAGGGCTACGCCAGCCTCGACTACGACGAGGCCGGCGAGCAGGCGTCCGAGCTGGTCAAGGTCGACATCCTGCTGCACGGCGAACCGGTGGACGCCTTCAGTTCGATCGTCCACAAGGACGCCGCCTACGCCTACGGGCTGGCGATGGCCAAGAAGCTCAAGGAACTGATCCCGCGCCAGCAGTTCGAGGTGCCGATCCAGGCCGCCATCGGGGCGCGGGTCATCGCCCGCGAAACCGTCCGGGCGATGCGCAAGGATGTGCTCGCGAAGTGCTACGGCGGCGACATCACCCGCAAGCGCAAGCTGCTGGAGAAGCAGAAGGAGGGCAAGAAGCGGATGAAGATGGTTGGCCGCGTCGAGGTACCCCAGGAGGCGTTCGTGGCCGCCCTCTCCACCGGTGAAGCCCGGGAGACCAAGTAGAAGCGAAGGGATCACCATGACCGCACCGCAGCCACGCCCGGGCTCGGAGTCGCCCGCCGCCGCGATCGAGAGGCTGGAGCGGCGCTTGGGCGTCGTGCGCGCGCTGGCCGCCGTGGCGGCGGCGCTGGGGCTGGTGGCGGTGGCGCTCGCCGCGTTCGCGCTCGCGCGGCCCACCCCGGTCGCCCCCCAGCCCACCGCGTCGGCGACCGCCACGGTGGCCCCCACGACCCTGCAGATGATCAGGACGGGCAAGCCCGCGGACGCCGGGGTGGCGCCCAGCGGCGCCATCGTGCTGGGGGCGCCCGGGAAGGGGTACCCGGTGCTCGACATCTACGAGGACTTCCAGTGCCCGGCCTGCGCCAGCGTCGAAAGGACCTTCGGGCCCCAGGTGGACGCGCTGCTGGCCGACGGCCGCATCGAGGTGCGGTACCACATGATGTCGTTCCTGGACGGCATGCTCCGCAACGACTCCTCGGTGCGCGCCGCGGCCGGCGGCTTCTGCGCCCATGAGCAGGGCAAGTTCGCGGCGTGGCACGGCACGTTGTTCGCGAACCACCCCCAGACCGAGGGGGACGGCTGGACCGACGCACAACTCGCCGACTTCGCGAAGGCTGCCGGGCTCGACGTGACCGCCTGGTCGTCGTGCGTCGCCTCGAACAAGTACGCCCAGCAGGTCACCGACGCGAACGAACTATCCCTGGCGGGCGGGGTCAACGCCACCCCGACGTACAAGCTCAACGGCACCAAGCTCGACCTTCAGAAGGTCGTCAACCTCGGCGGGCTCGGCAAGGTCGTGGACGCCAACCGCTGAGCGCTACCGGACGGGCGCCGTCCGCCGGCGGCGTTCGGCGGTGCGGTGCAGCAGCCACGCCGCCAGGACGCCTCCGGCCGCGCCGCCCAGGTGCCCCTGCCACGACACGTGCGCGGAGGTCGGCAGGACACCCCACAGGATGCCGCCGTACACGGCGAACACCGCCACGGCGAGCAGGATCTGGCGGGCGTCGCGGCTGAACAGGCCGCGGCTCAGCAGGTAGGTCAGCCAGCCGAAGACCAGACCGGACGCGCCGATCGTCACCGAGTCCGGCGGCGACAACAGCCAGACCGTAGCCCCGGACGCCGTGACCGCGGTGAACGTCGACACCACCCAGCGCTTCAGGCTGGACAGCAGGATGACGGTCCCGAGCAGGAAGAACGGCGCCGAGTTGCCGATCAGGTGCCCCCAGTCGTCGTGAAGGAGGGGGGCCGTGTAGATCTGCGGCAGTTCGGCCGGGTCGCGCGGGCTGACGCCGAACTGCTCCAACGCCGACCCGGTCACGGTGTCGACCAACTCCAGCGCCCACAGGAAAGCCAGGAGCACCCCCATGACCAGCGCGGCGGCCGGCAGCGTGAAGCGTTCGCCGCGGCGGGGCAGGGCCGGGAGTTCGATCCTCATGCGGCCAGTGTGCCAGGGGCCCCGGAGGGGCCCGGCTAGCATGCGGGGCATGCGTGCGGACATCGGCATCATCGGCGGCTCAGGGTTCTACTCGTTCTTCTCCGAGGCGGAGCGCGTCGAGGTGACGACCCCGTTCGGGGCGCCGACGGCCCCGCTGACGATCGGTGAGGTGTCCGGGCGGCGGGTGGCGTTCCTGCCCCGGCACGGCGAGCACCACCAGTTCCCGCCGCACCGGGTGAACTACCGGGCCAACCTCTGGGCGCTGCGGTCGGTCGGCGTCCGCCAGGTGCTGGCCCCCTGCGCGGTGGGGTCGCTCCAGGCCCGGCTCGGGCCCGGCGCGTTCGTCGTGCCCGACCAGGTCGTCGACCGCACGTGGGGGCGTCCGCACACCGTCTACGGCGAGGTGGGGCCCGTGGTCCACGTGGGAATGGCGGACCCCTACTGCCCCAACGGGCGGGCCGCGCTGCTGGCGTCGGCGTCCGGGGACACCCCGCTGGTCGACGGCGGGACCCTCGTGGTGATCAACGGGCCGCGCTTCTCGACGCGCGCGGAGTCGCGCTGGCACTCCGCCGCCGGCTGGTCGGTCGTCGGCATGACCGGGATGCCCGAGGCGGCCATCGCGCGCGAGCTGGCGATGTGCTACTCGACCGTGTGTTGCGTCACCGACGCCGACGCCGGCCTCGAGGGTGAGGAGGGCGTCACCCACCTCGACGTGCTGCAGGTGTTCGCCGACAACATCGAGCGGCTGAAGGCGCTGCTGCTGCGCACGGTCGCGGCGCTGCCGGACGCCGAGGCGTCCGGGGCCTGCTCCTGCCGGCACGCTCTGGACGGGCTGACGCTCCCGTTCACCCTGCCCGGATGAGCCCGTCCGCCCTGCCCGACGGCGACCCGGCCCCTCCGGACGGCGCGTTGCCGGCGGCGGCGCTCGCCGAACTGCCCGGTCGGGGCCTCGGCGCCTACGTGCACGTGCCGTTCTGCGCGTCCCGGTGCGGCTACTGCGACTTCAACACCTACTCCGCCGCCGATCTCGGCGGCGCCCCCGGAACCTCGCGGGCCGACTACCTCGACGCCGTGGCGGCCGAGATCGGCCTCGCCCGCCGGGTGCTCGGGGACGCGGGCCCGTTGACGACGGTGTTCGTCGGGGGTGGGACGCCGACGCTGCTGGCCGCCGCCGAGTTGGGGGGCCTGCTCGGCCGCCTTCGCGACGCCTTCGGCCTGGCCCCGGACGCCGAGGTCACCACCGAGGCCAACCCCGACTCGGTGACGCCCGAGTCGCTGGCCGCCCTGGTGGCGGCCGGGTTCGACCGCATCTCGTTCGGGTTGCAGTCGGCGGTGCCGCACGTCCTGGCCGTCCTGGAGCGCACCCACACGCCCGGCCGGGCCCTGGCCGCGGTGACGTGGGCGCGGGCGGCGGGCTTCCGCTCGGTCTCGCTCGACCTGATCTACGGGACGCCGGGGGAGTCCCTGGCCGACTGGCGGCGCACCCTGGACGCCGCCCTGGGCGCCGGCCCCGACCATGTCTCGGCGTACTCGCTGATCGTCGAGGAGGGGACGCCGCTGGCCCGCCGGATCCGCCGCGGCGAGCTGCCCGCGCCCGACGAGGACCTGCACGCCGACTTCTACGAGGCCGCCGACGAGGCGCTGACCGCGGCCGGCTACGGCTGGTACGAGGTGTCGAACTGGGCGCGGCCCGGGCACGAGTGCCGGCACAACCTGGCCTACTGGACCGGCGAGCCCTGGTGGGGCTTCGGGCCGGGCGCCCACGGGCACGTGGGCGGCGTGCGCTGGTGGAACGTCAAGCACCCGCGGCGCTACTCCGAACTGCTGGCGGCCGGGCGGGCGCCGGCGGCCGGCCGGGAGACCCTCACGGCGTCCGAGCGCCGCGTCGAGCGGGTGCTGCTGGAGGTGCGCCTCCGCGCGGGCCTGCCCCTGGACGTGCTGACGGACGCCGAACAGGCGCGAGTACCGACACTGGTCGCCGACGGCCTCGCGGTGGCCGACCACGGCCGCCTCACGCTCACCCGGCGCGGACGCCTGCTCGCCGACGCGGTCATCCGCGACCTGCTGGACTGATCGGTGGTCGCGATCGTCGGGGGTGGCCCGTCTCGTCGCCGACCGGACGCCGTGGCCCGCCGTGGCCCCCGGGTGGCGCCTGTTGTTGTCGGCGACCTCGTCTAAGGTGCCAGCGTGAATCGTTACGCGGGCGACGTGCTGGGTCGGGGCTGGCAGCAGGCCGGACGCCGCACAGCCGTGCCGACCCCCGTCGAGCGGGACCTGGTGCTCGAGGAGCCCACCTCCGGCTTCGTCGGCGCCGTCGTCGGCTGGGAGAACGGGTTGGTGGTGCTGGAGGACCGCCGGGGCAAGCGGCGTTCGTTCCCGTTCGGCCCCAACTTCTGGCTCGACGGCGCACCGGTCGACCTGAGGCCACCCGTCCGGGCGCGGACCGCCCGCGACGCCGCCCAGCAGTACAACCGGACGCACACGGCGTCCGGCTCGCGGATCGGCCCGGCCGAGGCGGCCCGGGTCGCCCTGCCGAGTCGCCTCTACGTCGAGGGCCGCCACGACGCCGAACTCGTCGAGAAGGTCTGGGGCGCCGACCTGCGCCACGTCGGCGTGGTCGTCGAATACCTCGGCGGCATCGACGACCTGCCCGCCATCGTGGCGGAGTTCGCCCCCGAGCGGGGCCGCCGCCTCGGCGTCCTGGTCGACCACCTGGTGCCCGGCACCAAGGAGGCGCGGATCGCCGAGCGGGTCACCGGCGCGCACGTCCTGGTCACGGGGCACTCCTACGTCGACGTGTGGGCCACCGTGAAGCCGGAACGACTCGGCCTGCGTGCCTGGCCGGACGTTCCCCGCGGCCAGGACTGGAAGAAGGGCGTGTGCGCCGCCCTCGGCTGGCCCCACGCCACGCAGGCCGACATCGCCCGCGCCTGGCAGCACATCCTGCGGCAGGTGACGAGCTGGCGCGACCTCGACCAGCGCCTCCTGACCGAGGTCGAGCGGCTCATCGACTTCGTCACCGAGGACCACCTCGACCGGGAGTCCTGAGGTGCGGACGGACGCCGTCACCGATCTCATCCGCGACGTCGCCGCCCGGCTGATCCTGCCCCGGTTCGGTCACCTGCGCCCCGATCAGGTGGTCGCCAAGGCGCCCGGGGACCTCGTCACGGTGGCCGACCGCGAGGCCGAACTGGAGCTGGCGCGCGTCCTGGCCGCCCACCACCCCGGGGCGCTGATCGTCGGGGAGGAGGCGGCCTTCGCCGACCCGCGGCTCGTCGCGGACGTGCCGGACGCCGAGCAGGCCTGGCTCATCGACCCGCTGGACGGCACGGCCAATTTCGCCGGCGGGCGGCCCGACTTCGGGGTGATGGTGGCCGAGGTGCGCAACGGCGAGGTCGTCCGGGGCTGGATCTGGCAGCCGGTTCACCGCCGGTTGTTGGTCGCCGAGCACGGCGCGGGCGTCGAGTGCGACGGCGTTTCCCTGCCGCGCCTGCCCGACCCGCAGGACCCGATCCGGGGTGCCGTCCCGCGGCGGCTGCGCCGCGAGCCCGTGCCCGGGTTCGACCTCCGGTCCTCCTCGCACAGCTGCGCGGTCGACTACCCCGCCCTGCTGCTGGGCGACCTGGACCTCGTCGCCTTCCGGCACACCCAGGCGTGGGATCACGCCGCGGGCGTCCTGATGGTGACCGAGCTGGGGGGGTTCGCCGCGGCTCATCCGGGCATCCCCTGGCGGCCCGGCGTCCGGGGCCCCGTGCTGCTGTCGGCCTCGTCGGCCGAGCTTTGGCGGCACGCGGACGCCGCGCTCGTCACCGAGCGCGTCCTGGCGGGCGGCTGACGAGACCCGAAGACTCCCGGTCACACTCCCACGTCCGGTTGGTTACGAGTGTGTGGGTCTGTTGATAGGTTGGCGCATGGCCAAGGACGCTCGAGTCGACGACGCGAAGCTCTACCCGCAGGAACGACACGCCCGAATCCTGGAACTGGTCGCGACCAGGGGCCGCGTCGAGGTCACGACGCTGGCCGAGGAACTCGACGTCACCACCGAAACCATCCGCCGCGACCTGACCAAGCTCGTCCGGCAGGGGCTCGTGCGCCGGGTCCACGGCGGGGCGATCCACGTCGAGCGGCTGGGCTACGAGCCGACGCTCAGCGTGCGGGGCGAGCGGTTCGCCGCCGAGAAGGAGCGGATCGCGCGAGCCGCCCGCGATCTGCTTCCCGACGGGGGGTCGGTGCTGCTCGACGCCGGGACGACCACGATGGCGCTGGCCCGGCTGCTGCCGCAGGACCGGGCCCTGACGGTGGTGACCAACTCGATCCCGGCGGCCACGCTGCTCGCCACCATGCCCAAGGTCGACTTCTACCTCCTCGGCGGTCGCGTCCGGAGCCGCACCGCGGCGGCGGTCGGGCGGTGGGCGTCCGCGGCCCTGGCCGATCTGGCCATCGACGTCGCGTTCATCGGCACCAACGGCCTCACCGTGGAGCACGGCCTGACGACCCCCAACCTCGACGAGGCCAACACCAAGGCCGCCATGATCGCCGCGTCGCGGCGGGTCGTCCTGTTGAGCGACCACTCCAAGGTCGGTGCCGTGCAGTTCTGCAAGTTCGGCGACATCGCCCAGTTGGACGCGATCGTCACCGACACGGGTCTGGACGAGGAGACCGCCGAGCGGCTCGCGCAGCGCGGCCCGGACGTCCTCCGGGTCTGAGCGTCCCCGCGGGCCGCCTGCGGGACGGGCCGGGGGTCTCCACGATGGCGGGCGGGGCCGGATCGGGGAGGATGCTGCCATGAAGTTGGTGCTCCGCGTCATCGCCACCGCCGTCGCCGTGGCGGTGGCCGCCTTCGTCGTGCCGGGCGTGTCGGTGCAGGGGCCCACCCCCTCGGCACGTCTCCTGACGCTGATCGTGGTCGCCGCGGTGATCGGCCTCATCAACGCGTTCGTCAAGCCCCTCGTGGTCGGCCTGTCGAGCTGCCTGATCCTGTTGACGTTCGGGCTGTTCCTGCTGGTGGTCAACGCCTTGATGCTCATGTTGGCCGCCTGGGTCGCGCAGAGCCTCGGCTTCGGCTTCTTCGTCAGCGGGTTCTGGGCCGCCCTCATCGCCTCGCTGATCGTCAGCCTCGTCAGCGGCATCATGAACGGCCTCCTGGGCACCGACCGCCGGGAGGCCTGAGCCGGACGCCGCCGGGCCGGCTACGGCGCCGCGGCCGCGAGCCACGCCCGCTGGGCGGCCACGAAGGCCCGATCGACCGGACGCCCGTGGCCCGGCACCACGGTGGTCGCCGGCCCGCAGCGCCGGAGCAGGCGATCCAAAGCCCGGAGCCAGCCCGGCAGCGAGGTGTCCAGCTCGATCGACGGCGGCCCGGCCTCCTCGACGAGGTCGCCGGCGAACACCAGGTCGGCGTCCGGCACGATCACGACGCTGTCGCCCGGGGTGTGCGCCGGGCCGAGGTGGGTGATCCCGACCGGTCGGCCGCCCAGGTCGAGGGCCGCCCTGCGGCGGAACGCGCGGCCGGGCCGGGCGAGGTCGGCCCGGCTCAGGCCCATCTCGGCCAGTTCCCGCGCCAGCCCCGCGTGCCGCAGGACCGAGCCGGGGATGCTCCGGTGCCCGTAGGTGGCGACGTCGGCGAAGGCGGCGAGCCCGAACAGGTGGTCGTAGTGGTGGTGGGTCACGACTGCGGCCACCACCGGAACGCCGGCGGTCGCCTCGGCGGCCGCCCGGATCGCGCGCCCCTGGCTGGGGCACGACCCGGTGTCGACCACGAGGCACCCCGTGCCACCCGCGACCAGCCCGACCGTGACGGACGCCGGCTCGGCCCGCGCCCACCACACCCGGTCGCCGAGCGGCGCGAACCCGGTGAGGCTGACGTCCATGCCGCCACCCTAGCCCGGTGGCCGACCCACCCCCCGCACGGGGTAAGCTGGCACTCGGCACCGCTGAGTGCCAGCCGCGGCGCGCCCGAAACGACCGGCCAGGAGGTGACCCCATGGACGACCGCAAGCTCGCGATCCTGCGGGCCATCGTGACGGACTACGTGAGCTCGCGCGAGCCGGTGGGCTCGCGGGCCCTGGTCGAGCGGCACAACCTTCAGGTCTCCCCGGCCACCGTGCGCAACGACATGGCCGTGCTGGAGGAGGAGGGCTACATCACCCAGCCCCACACCAGCGCCGGCCGCATCCCCACCGACAAGGGTTATCGCCTGTTCGTGGACCGGCTGGCGCAGGTCAAGCCGCTGAGCGCCGCCGAGAAGCGGGCCATCTCCACCTTCATGGCGGGCGCCCTCGACCTGGACGACGTCGTCCGCCGCACGGTTCGTCTCCTGGCGCAGCTGACCCAGCAGGTGGCGATCGTGCAGTACCCGGTGGTGTCCCGGGCGACGATCCGGCACGTGGAGGTCGTCCAACTCTCCGACGAACGGGCCCTGGTGATCGTCGTCAGCAGTTCCGGCCGCATCGAGCAGCGTCTGATCGAGCTGGCCGGTGTGTTGGAGAACGAACTCGACGAGCTGCGCGCCCGGGTCAACGCGGCGCTCGTGGGGCTGACCGCCGCGCAGGCGCTGGACCGGCTGGGCGGCGTCCTCGACGAGCTGCCGCCGGCCCTGGCCGGGCCGGCCGACGTGGTCGTGGCGGCCCTGCTCGAGATGATGGCCGCCGACCCCTCGGCGCGGGTGATGGTCGGCGGCGTCCCCAACCTGACCCGGTTCGGGGACCAGTTCGAGACGACCGTCAAGCCCGTCCTGGAGGCGCTCGAGGAGCAGGTGGTCCTGCTCCGCCTGCTGGGCGAGGCGTCCAGTTCGGTCGACGTCACCGTCCGGATCGGCCACGAGAACCCCTACGAGCCGTTGCAGTCGACGTCCGTCGTCGCCGCGGCGTATGGTCTGGACGCCGATGTGTGGGCGACGCTCGGCATCGTCGGGCCCACCCGGATGGACTACCCCTCCACCATGGCCTCCGTGCGGGCCGTCGCACGGTACGTCGGCCGGTTCCTGGCAGAAGGATGACGCGTGAGCGCTGACTACTACGAGATCCTGGGCGTGCCCCGCGACGCCTCCGCCGATCAGGTCAAGAAGGCCTATCGCAAGCTCGCGATGAAGCACCACCCCGACGTCTCGGACGCCCCCGACGCCGCCGAGAAGTTCAAGCAGATCCAGGAGGCCTACGAGGTTCTCCACGACCCGCAGAAGCGGTCGATCTACGACCGGGGCGGCGACCCGATGGGCTCCGGGGCCGGGGGCATGGGCGGCTTCGGCTTCCCCGGCGGGGCCGGCTTCGACATGGGCGACCTGTTCGGCGCGATGTTCGGGCAGGCGTCCTCCCGGGGGCCGCGGTCCCGCGTCCGGCGCGGGCAGGACGCCCTCGTGCGGCTGGCGTTGACGTTGGCCGAGGCGTCCTTCGGGGCGACCAAGCCGATCACCGTCGACACCGCGGTGATCTGCCCGTCCTGCCACGGGTCGGGCAGCAAGGACGGCACCCAGCCGGTCCAGTGCACGACGTGCCACGGCCAGGGGGACGTGACGACGGTGCAGCGGAGCTTCCTGGGCGACATCCGCACCGTGCAGCCGTGCCCCAACTGCCGGGGATACGGCACGATCATCCAGCACCCCTGCGGCGAGTGCTCCGGCGAGGGTCGCGTCCGCTCCACCCGCACGATCAACGTGAAGATCCCGCCGGGCGTCTCGACCGGCAACCGCGTCCATCTCGACTCCCAGGGGGAGGTCGGCCCCGGCGGCGGGCCGGCCGGCGACCTCTACGTCGAGATCACGGTGCTGCCGCACGAGACGTTCAAGCGGCAGGGCGACGACCTCGAGATGGTGGTCCGGCTGCCGATGACCGCCGCCGCGCTCGGCACCGACATCGATCTCGCCACCCTCGAGGCGGAGCGGGAGGGTGTCACCCCCGAGGACGCCCACGTGCGGGTCCACGTCCCGGCGGGCACCCAGTCCGGCACCCGGCTGGTCGTGGCCGGACGCGGCGTGCCGCGCCTGCGCGGCGGGGGCCGGGGCGATCTCGGCGTTACGCTTCTGGTGCAGACACCGAAGCACCTCGACGACGCCCAGCGCGACCTGCTCCGCCAACTGGCCGAGCTGCGCGGGGAGACCCGGACCGAGGTCTCGGTCGACCGCGCACGCAAGGGCGTCTTCGATCGCATCAAGGACGCGTTCACGGGATGAGGTCCGCCACATGACAGACGCGCTGTTCCTCGCCGAGCTCGACGACCCGCGCCCCGGCGACGAGATCGCCCTGGCCGGCGACGAGGGTCGCCACGCGGTCGCGGTGCGCCGGATCCGGGTCGGCGAACGCATCCTGCTGGCCGACGGGGTCGGCACCGCGGTGCGCGGCCCCGTGCTGACCACCGACAAGAGCAGCCTGACGATGCGCGTCGAGGAGGTGCTGCACACGCCCGCGGACGCCCTCCGGTTCGTCGCGGCCCAGGCCCTCGCCAAGGGGGATCGCGCCGAACTCGCGGTGGAGATGCTGACCGAGATCGGCGTCGACGAGGTGGTGCCGTGGCAGGCCGCCCGCTCGATCGTGAAGTGGGTGCCCGACCGCGCCGAGCGGCATCTGGCGCGCTGGCGGGCGTCCGCGCGGGAGGCCACCAAGCAGTCGCGCCGCTTCCGGGTGCCGGTCGTCACGGTCCCGATGTCGACCCGCGAGCTGGCGTTGCGCATCCCGGAGACGGCGCTGACCCTGATCCTGCACGAGTCGGCGACCCGGAAGCTGACCGACGTCCAGCTGCCCGAGCGCGGCGACGTCATGATCGTCGTCGGGCCCGAGGGGGGCATCGCCCCCGAGGAGCTCGACGAACTGACCGCCGCCGGCGGCGTCCCGGTGCGGATCAGCGAGGGCGTGCTGCGCACCTCCACCGCCGGCGTCGTCGCGCTCGCCGAACTACACGCGGTCGAGCAGCTGGCGCTGGCCGGCAAGCTCTGACGTGGGGGAGCGCACCGCGTTCTCGTTCCGCGTCGGTACCCGGCTCCCGCACGGCCACGGGCGCACCGGGGTGATCTCCACGCCGCACGGCGAGATCCGCACCCCGGCGTTCATCGTCGTCGGCACCAAGGCGACCGTGAAGTCGCTGCTGCCCGAGACCGTGGCCGCCGTGGGGGCCCAGGCCGTGCTGGCCAACGCCTACCACCTCTACCTGCAGCCCGGCTCCGACCTGGTGGACGCCCACGGCGGGCTGGGCGCGTTCATGAACTGGCCGGGCCCGACGTTCACCGATTCGGGCGGCTTCCAGGTGATGAGCCAAGGGGTGGGGTTCAAGAAGGTCCTGGCCATGGACACCGCCGGGCTCGCGGCGTCCGACGTGATCGCCCGGGCCGGCGAGCGGAGGGCGACCGTCGACGAGGACGGTGTGACCTTCAAGTCGTTCCTCAACGGCGACCGGCACCGGTTCACCCCCGAGATCAGCATGCGGGTGCAGCACGAACTGGGCGCCGACATCATGTTCGCGTTCGACGAGCTGACCACGCTCCTCGACGAGCGGGCCTACCAGGAGGACTCCGTCGAGCGGACCCACCGCTGGGCCGCACGCTGCCTGCGCGCCCACGCCGAGCTGACCGCGGCCTGCGCCCACCGGCCCTACCAGGCGCTGTTCGGGGTGGTCCAGGGCGCCCAGTACGAGGATCTCCGCCGGCGGGCCTGCCGCGGGCTGGCGTCCCTCGAGGTCGAGGGTCACCGCTTCGACGGCTACGGCCTGGGCGGCGCGCTCGAGAAGGAGAACCTGGGCACGATCGTGGGCTGGTGCGCCGAGGAACTGCCCGAGGACAAGCCCCGGCACCTGCTGGGCATCTCGGAGCCCGACGACGTCTTCGCCGCCGTCGAGGCGGGGGCGGACACCTTCGACTGCGTGAACCCGTCCCGGGTCGCCCGCAACGGTGCGATCTACACCGCCGACGGCCGCTACAACCTGCTGACGGCCGCCAACCGCCGGGCCCTGGCGCCGCTGGAGGACGGCTGCGACTGCTACACCTGCACGCACTACACGCGCTCCTACGTGCATCACCTGTTCAAGGCCCGGGAGATGCTGGCGGCGACGCTGGCCACGATCCACAACGAGCGGTTCACCGTGCGCCTCGTGGACGCGATCCGCGACGCGATCGAGGCGGGCACCTTCGCCGCCTTCCGCGCCGAGTTCCTGGGGCGCTTCTACGCCCGCCGGACGCCTGCGGTGCGGGCCGCCGGAGGCTAGCCCGCGCGGGGGACCAGGGCGGCCCGCAGGTGGTCGGGCCAGGGGAGGGCCCGCTCCGCGCCCGCGGGCACGTGGGCGGCGACGACCCGGCCGGACGCCGCCCGGCGCCGGGGCTCCCCGGCGTGCGCCTCGCCCCAGACCTCGAACGCGAACGTCACCGAGGACCGCCCGACCCGTTCGCAGACCACGGTCACCGTGACCTCCTGGCCGAACGCCAGGGGGGCGGTGAAGTCGACCTCCTGCCGCACCCGGGGGGCGGCGCTGAAGTAATCCTCGAGGATCCCGGCGTCGCGGATGAGGCGGTGCTCGGCCTGCTCGACCAGCCGCATGATCAGCGAGTGGTGGTGGTGGCCGGAGGCGTCGGTGTCCACCCACTCGACGCGCCGGGTCAAGGTGGCCGTGCTGGGTCGTTGCTGCTCCATGGGCGCCCATTGTGACGCACGCGGCGATCGGGACCGGCGCCGGCCGGGCGTCCGCTTCGGCGTCGGCACTTGTCCTTCCCGAGCCGGGCAGCGAGGATCGGGCCATCGGGAGCGCCGCGACCGGCCGCCCGCGAGTCGCCAGGAGGGACATGTCGAACGAGATCCGGTTCCGGGTGAACGGTCGGGAGGAGACCTTCGAGCTCACCGACCCCCGCACGAGCCTGCTCAACTGCCTGCGTTCGCTCGGCTGGACGGGAGTGCGCGAGGCGTGCGGCGAGGGGGAGTGCGGCGCCTGCACGGTGCTGGTCGCCACCCCGGACGCCGACGGCGGCAGCCGCTGGACGGCCGTCGACTCCTGCCTCGTGCCGGCCGCGGAGTTGGCCGGCCAGGAGGTGCTCACCAGCCAGGGCCTCGGGACGCCGACCGCCCTGCACCCCGTCCAGGCCGCGCTGGCCGGGGGCGGCGGCTCGCAGTGCGGCTACTGCACCTCGGGGTTCGTCACCGCGATCTCGGCCGAGTACTACCGGCCGGGACGGGCCGCCGGTGAGTTCGACCGCGCCTCGCTCGACGGCACGCTGTGCCGCTGCACCGGCTACCGGCCGATCCGGGACGCCGCCGACGCCCTGGCGGCCCCCGCCGCCGCCGACGCCCTGGCGCTGCGGCTGCGGGCCCCCGCCCCGGCCAGGCAGGCGGTCGACGTCACGACCCCCGGCGGTCGCTTCGTGCGGCCCGCGACCCTGGCCGAGGCGCTGGCGTTCCTGCGGGCGCACCCCGAGGCCGTCGTGCTGGCCGGCGGCACCGACGTCGGCGTCGGCATCGGGCTGCTGCACCAGCCCGCGGAGCTGATTCTCGACATCGCCGGGCTGCCCGAGTTGAGCGGGGTCACCCTGGGGGAGGGCGCCGTCGAGATCGGGGCCGGGGTTCCGCTCGCCGACCTGCCGCGCCGGCTCGGCGGCCGCCTGCCGCTCCTCGACGACCTGGTGCCGCTGTTCGCCTCCACCCAGATCCGCAACCGGGCCACCCTCGGCGGCAATCTCGGCACGGCGTCCCCGATCGGCGACGGCCCGCCCGTCCTGCTGGCGTTGGACGCCGACCTGGTGCTCGCGGACGCCGACGGCGAGCGGCGCGTGCCGCTGCGCGACTACTTCACCGGGTATCGCACCACGGTGCGGCGTCCCGACGAGCTCATCACGCGGATCGTCGTGGGTGCCCCCGGGCTGCTGCACGCCTTCCACAAGATCGCCAAGCGCCGCCACGACGACATCTCGTCGGTCGCGGTGGCCTACGACCTGGTCCTCGCGGGCGGGGTGGTCGAACGCGTCCGCATCGGCCTCGGCGGGGTGGCCGCGACGCCGCTGCGGGCGTACGCCACGGAGGAGGCGCTGACCGGCCGGCCCTGGACGGCCGAGACGGCCCGCGCGGCCAGCCGGGTGTTGGCCGGTGAGGGAACGCCGCTCGACGACCACCGGGCCAGCGCCGCCTACCGGCGGGAGATGCTCGCCACCTCGCTGGTGCGCTTCCAGCGCGACAATCCGGGCACCGGGAAGGGGAACTGACATGGCCGACACGACCGACTGGGATTCCGCTGTCGTCGAGCCCGCTCCGACCGAGGACCGGCTGCCGGCCGAGGCCCGGACGGTCGGCCTCCACCACGGCGCCGCCCCGCAGCGGCCCACGGCGCTGGTGGGCACCGACGTCCCCCACGACAACGCGATCAGCCACGTCACGGGCACGGTCCAGTACACCGAGGACCTGGCGGCCGGCCTCGTCGGCGTCCTGCACGCGTGGCCGGTGCAGGCCCCCATCGCCCGAGGCCGGATCGTCGCGGTGGACGCCGCGCCGGCCCTGGCGGCCCCGGGCGTGGTCCGGGTGCTCACGATCGACGACATCCCGGGCACCAACCAGATCGCGTTCGCCGGCGACCAGCCGCTCATCCACCCCGAGGTGGTCCACGAGGGGCAGGCCGTGGCCTGGGTGCTGGCCGAGACCAGGCAGCAGGCCATCGACGGTGCGCTGGCGGTGCGGGTCGAGTACGAGCAGCTGCCGGCCGTGCTGACCCTGGACGAGGCCATCGCCGCCGACGAGTGGCTGTTCGAGCCGATGCACCTGCTGACGGGCGACGCCGCCGCCGCGCTGGCGTCCGCCACTCACGTGTTCGCCGGCACCACGGAGTTCGGCGGCCAGGAGCACCTCTACTTCGAGTGCCAGACGGCGCTGGCCCAGGTCGACTCCGAGGGGCAGGTGGTCGTGCACTCGTCCACGCAGGCCCCGGCGTCCACCCAGGGGGCCGTGGCCGCCGTGCTGGGCGTGCCGCTGCATCAGGTGACGGTCGAGTCGCTGCGGATGGGCGGCGCGTTCGGCGGCAAGGAGACCCAGGCCGATCCCGTGGCCGCCGTCGCGGCCCTCGGCTCGGTGCTGACGCGGCGTCCGGTGCTGGTGCGGCTCGACCGCGCCGCCGACTCGACGCTGACCGGCAAGCGGCACCCGGGCCGCGCCGAGTGGCGGATCGGCTTCGACGCCGACCTGCGGATCGTCGGGTTGACCGCCGACCTCGTGCTGGACGGCGGCTGGTGCGCCGACCTGTCGCAGGCGGTCGTCGCCCGGGCGCTGTGCCACATCGACAACGCCTACCTGATCCCGGCCGCCGACGTGCTGGGGCGCGCGGCGCGCACCAACAAGACCTCGCAGACCGCGTTCCGCGGCTTCGGGGGCCCCCAGGGCATGTTCGTGATCGAGGACATCATGGGCCGGGCCGCGCTCCGGCTGGGGGTCGCCCCGGACGAACTGCGGCGCCGGAACTTCTACCGGCCCGGCGAGCGCACCCCCTACCAGCAGGAGGTCAACGCCGCCGACCGCCTCGGTCTCGTCTGGGACCAGGCCCGCGCCGACGCCGGCTACGAGCGGCTGCGGCGGGAGGTGGACGCCTTCAACGCCGCCCACGAGCACACCAAGCGCGGGCTGGCCGTCACGCCGGTCAAGTTCGGGGTGTCGTTCAACCAGACGTTCCTCAACCAGGCCGGAGCGCTCGTGCACGTGTACCGGGACGGCACCGTGCTGGTCAGCCACGGCGGCACCGAGATGGGGCAGGGGCTCCACACCAAGATGCTGATGGTCGCGGCCGAGGAGCTCGGCGTCCCGCTGCGGTCGGTGCGGCTGGCGCCGACGCGCACCGACAAGGTGCCCAACTCGTCGGCCACCTCGGCGTCCACGGGCGCGGACCTCAACGGCTACGCCGTCGCGGACGCCTGCGCGCAGATCGTCGCCCGGCTGCGCCCCGTCGCGGCCGAACTCCTCGATACGGACGCCGGGGGCGTCACGTTCGCCGACGGGATCGTCTCCGGCGGCGGCCGGACCAGGCCGTGGGCGGAGGTCGTTGAGGCCGCCTACGTGCGCCGCGTCCAGCTCTGGAGCTCCGGCTTCTACTCGACGCCGGGCCTGTCCTGGAACGCTGCCGGCGGGGTGCGCGGGACGCCGTTCAAGTACTTCGTGTACGACGCCGGCGTCACCCAGGTGGAGGTCGACGGCGACACCGGCGCCTACCGGTGGCTCAGCGCCGACCTGGCCTGCGACGCCGGTGACTCGCTGGCGCCGCTGCTGGACATCGGCCAGATCGAGGGTGCCTACGTGCAGGGGGTCGGCTGGCTGACCCAGGAGGAACTGCTCTGGGACACCTCCGACGACCCCGCCCGCCGCGGCCGCCTCGCCACCCGCGCGTTCAGCACCTACAAGATCCCCGGGCTGCTGGACATCCCCGAGCGGTTCGGCGTCCGGCTGATGACCGGCTTCGGGGGCGACGGGTCGATCCACGGCTCGAAGGCCGTCGGGGAGCCGCCGCTGATGCTGGCGTTCAGCGCGTTCGAGGCGCTGCGGGACGCGGTCGCCGCGTTCGGTCCGGCCGGTCACGAGGTGGTCCTGCGGGCCCCGGCCACGCCGGAGGTCGTCTACTGGGCGATCCGGGACGCCCGGGCGGCGGGCGGGGCCGGCTGACGCCGCGCGGGCGGGCCCGGGCGTGCTAGACAGGAGCATGAGCTTCGAAGGCGTCCGGGCCGCGCTGGCCCTCACCCCCGACCTGGTGGCCCGGAGCGTCCGCTCCGTCACCCCGGACGCCGTCCGGCGCCTCGCGCCGGGGGTGCGGGCGCTGTGCTTCGACATCGACGGCACGATCACCGACTACCACGCCCCCGCGATCGAGCCGCCGGACGCCGAGCACCTGCGGTCGTTCCGGGAGGCCGGGTTCCGCACGTTCGTGATCAGCAACTGCTACGGCGAACGCGTCGAGCAGGTGCACCGGCTGTTCGACCCGCTGGTGACGGCGGTGTTCACCCCCGTCGACTGCGTGGACCCGGCCGTGCCCGGCGACCATGCGAGCCGGCATCGCAAGCCGGCCCCCGACATGGTGCTGCTGGCCGCCGCCCGCGCCGGCGGGGCGGACGACCCGGTCCGGCCCGACGAGGTGCTGGTCGTGGGCGACCAGCTGCTCAAGGACGTGGCCGCCGCCCGGGCCGCGGGGGCGCGTGCGCTGCTCGTGCCGCGGCTGGGCCAAAGCGACCACCTCGGCGTCCGGCTGTTCCAGCGCCCGCTGGAGGCGGTGCTGCGCCGGCTGCGCGGGCTGCCGGTGCGCCGACCCGACTGGCCCGACGGGCTCGCCCGGCCGCGCTCCTGACGCCGGGCGGCTCAGGCGCCGCGCTTGGCCGCCAGCAGGGCGTCGATCGCGCGCTGCTCGCCGACGAGGCGGACGTCGGCGTGCTGCTCCCGCCCGAACGCGAAGAGCAGCAGCTCCGAGGGGCGACCGACGAGGGTCACCGTCGCCGAGCCCGCCTTGACCCGCAGCGGCGCGGCGTCCGAGCCGGCCTGCTCCAGGACGACGCCGACATCCCCGCCCCTGAACAGAAGCCGGCCGACCAGGCCCAGCCGCCTCCACAACGCCACCTCGAGGTCCGGCGGGACGAGCCGCTTCGGCAGCCCGTTGGCGCGTCGGACGTCCTCGGTGTGGATGAGGTACTCGACGGTGTTCACCGCCTCGTCCGCGGCCGGCACCAGAGTGATCGGGGTGCGGGGGGTGTCGGCGAGCCGGGTGGCCAGTTCGACGAACCCCATCCGCTGCTTCACCTTGGCCATCTCGCCCTCGGCGAGGTGCTCGAACCGCTTCGAAGCGATGCCGAGCAGGGCCGTCGGGTTGTGCTCGCGCACCCAGCAGTGCGCCGCCAGGTCGTGGGCGGTCCAGCCCTCGCACAGCGTGGGGGCTGAGGGCCCGACCTCCAGGAGGGCGTCCGAGAAGGCACGGCGTTGAAGCGGGGCGTGGCGCATGCCGGAAGCCTAGTGGTCGGGCGCCACGCGGGGCCGCCGGGCCCGGGTGTCACAATGGCGCCCGTGACCGACCTCGTCATCACCCCCGACCTCGATGGCTTCCGGCGGCAGGCGTCCGTCGCCGGCTGCCGCGTGGTCTCCGTGCACACCCGGCTCCTCGCCGACGACTTCACCCCCGTTGGCCTCTACCACCAGCTGTGCGGCGACCGGACGGGCACCTTCCTGTTCGAGTCGGCCGACAACGGACAGTGGTCGCGCTACTCGTTCGTGGGCGTCCACGCCGCGGCGACGCTGACCGAACGCGACGGCCGCGCGGTGTGGACCTTCCCGGGCCGCGAGGTCGTCGGGCTGCCGCACGACGGCGACCCGCTCGAGGTGCTCGCCCGGACCCTCCGGCTCCTGGACACCCCGCGGCAGCCCGGCCTGCCGCCCATGGCGTCGGGCCTGGTGGGCTACCTGGGCTACGACGTCGTCCGCCGCCTCGAACACCTGCCGGACGCCCCGCCCGACGACCTGCACCTGCCGGAGCTCGTGATGATGCTCGTCACGGACCTAGCGGTGCTCGACCACCACACCGGCGAGGTGCTCCTGATCGCCAATGCGATCAACTTCGACGACTCCGACGCCCGCGTTGACGACGCCCACGCGGACGCCGTCGCCCGCCTGCACGCGATGGCCGACCGGCTGTGCGCGCCGGCGCCGCCCCTGGTCGCCGTGCAGTCGCCGCCGGCGGAGCCCCCGGCCGTCGTGCGGCAGCGCACCGGCGCCGCGTTCGAACAGGTCGTCCGGGACGCGGTCGAGGAGATCCGCGCCGGCGAGGCCTTCCAGATCGTCGCGTCCCAGCGCTTCGAGCTGCCGTGCGCCGCGGACGCCCTCGACGTCTACCGCGTGCTGCGCCGCGCGAACCCGAGCCCCTACCTCTACCTGCTGCGGCTGGACGGGTTCTCGGTCGTCGGGTCGAGCCCGGAGGCGCTGGTCACGGTCGAGAACGGGCACGCGGTCACCCGGCCCATCGCCGGGACGCGGCCGCGCGGCGCCACCCCCGAGCAGGACGTCGCGCTGGAGCGGGACCTGCTCGCCGACCCGAAGGAGCGCGCCGAGCACCTGATGCTGGTCGACCTGGGCCGCAACGACCTCGGGCGCGTCTGCCGGCCCGGCACCGTCGAGGTCGTCGAGTTCATGAAGGTGCGCCGCTACAGCCACGTCATGCACCTGGAGGCGGCCGTCGTCGGCACCCTGCGCCCGGGGGTGTCCGCCCTGGAGGCCACCCTGGCCTGCTTCCCGGCCGGCACGCTCTCCGGCGCCCCCAAGGTGCGCGCCATGGAGATCATCGACCGGCTCGAGGTCAGCCGACGGGGGCTCTACGGCGGCGTCGTCGGCTACTTCGACTTCGCGGGCGACTCCGACGTGGCCATCGCGATCCGGACCGCGGTGCTGGCGGGCGGCCGGGCCTACGTCCAGGCCGGCGCGGGCATCGTCGCGGACTCGGTGCCGGCGAACGAGGACGCCGAGACCCGCAACAAGGCCATGGCCGCGCTGCGGGCCGTCCAGGCCGCCGCGGGGCTGGCCCGGCTGCGCGGGTGACCGCTCGCGTTCCCCCCGCCGCGCCGAGGGTGGAGTCGGCGTCCCCCATCTGGAAAGCTAAGCTCGATGCGGGCCCCGGGCCCACGAGCGGGAAGGACCAGGACATGACGCACAGCCACGATCAGGGTCACCACGTCGTCGAGTACAACGGCCAGAAACTCGATCGCAGCGCCTACCTGCCCCTGGTGCACCACGGCAACACCCGGGCCGCCTGGGTCGGCAGCATCGTCGCGTTCGTCGGGTTCCTCGTCGCCGGCGTCGCGTTCGTGCTCCCCGGGGGCATCAACTGGACGGTCATGTGGATCGGGTTCGGCATCGTGGCCCTGAGCGCCGTCGTCGGCCTCGTGCTGCGCAACCTCGGCCACGGCGCCCGCGAGGACCTGCTGACCGCCCGCGCAGGCGAGCGCTGAGTGGGCGTCCTCGACGGCATCGTCGCCGGCGTCCGGGCCGATCTCGCCGAGCGCGAGGCTGCGTTGCCGCTGCGCGTCCTGATGGACGCCGTCGCGCAGCTCCCGCCGACGCGGGACCCGATGCCCCGGTTCCGCGCCCCGGACCTGGCGGTGATCGCCGAGGTGAAGCGTTCCAGCCCCTCCAAGGGCGCGCTCGCGGCCATCGACGACCCGGCCGCGCTGGCCCGCTCCTATGAGGCCGGCGGGGCGGCCGCCATCTCGGTGCTCACCGAGCGGCGTCGTTTCGGCGGGACGCTGGAGGATCTGGTGGCCGTGCGGTCGGCGGTCGGCGTCCCGGTCCTGCGCAAGGACTTCATCGTCACCGACTACCAGCTCTACGAGGCCCGGGTGGCCGGCGCCGACCTGGCGCTGCTGATCGTGGCCGCCCTCGACGACGACCTCCTCCGGCACCTGCTGGAGCTGTGCCGCCGGCTGATGCTCACCCCCCTGGTCGAGGTGCACACCCCGGAGGAGACCCGGCGGGCGGTCGCCACCGGCGCTCCGCTCATCGGGGTCAACAACCGCGATCTCCAGACGCTCGCGGTGGACCTGGCCCAGTTCGAGCGGCTGGCCGGGCTGATCCCGGCCGACCGGGTGAAGGTCGCCGAGTCCGGCATCCTGGGCGTGGCGGACGTCGAGCGCGTCGCCGCCGCCGGTGCCGACGTCGTCCTCGTCGGGGAGGCGCTGGTCAGGTCGGGGGACCCCGCGCGGGCCGTGGCAGACTTCACTGCGGCGGGGACGGCGGCCCGGAGGGGCTGACCGGACCGCCGGCGTCCCATGCGGTGTGGGGCGCGACCCCGAGTGAGAGAGAGCGCCGTGTCCCTTCCCGACGCCGGTGGCCACTACGACATCTTCGGCGGCAAGTACGTGCCCGAGGCGCTGCACGCCGCGCTGGACCAGTTGGACCGCGCCTACACCGCGGCGCTGGCCGATCCCGCGTTCGGGGCCGAACTCGGCCGCTTGTTGCGCGACTACGCCGGGCGGCCCAGCCCGATCACCGAGCTGCCGAAGCTGTCACGCCACGCCGGCAACGCCCGGCTGCTGGCCAAGCGGGAGGACCTGAACCACACCGGCTCCCACAAGATCAACAACGTGCTCGGGCAGGCGCTGCTGACCCGCCGGATGGGCAAGAACCGGGTCATCGCCGAGACGGGCGCCGGCCAGCACGGGGTCGCGGCGGCCACCGCCGCGGCTCTGCTCGGGCTCGAGTGCCGCGTCTACATGGGGCGGGTCGACACCGACCGGCAGGCCCTCAACGTGGCCCGCATGCAACTGCTGGGCGCCGAGGTGATCGCGGTCGAGTCCGGGTCGATGACGCTGAAAGACGCGATGAACGAGGCGATGCGCGAGTGGGTCGCCACCGTCGACCACACCCATTACCTGATCGGCTCGGTCGCGGGCCCGCACCCCTTCCCCAAGGTCGTCAAGGGCTTCCAACGCGTCATCAGCGACGAGGCCCGTGCCCAGTTGCTCGAGCGGGACGGCCGGCTCCCGGACGCCGTCGCCGCGTGCGTCGGCGGCGGGTCGAACGCGATGGGCATGTTCGCGGCGTTCGTCGACGACCCCGACGTCCGCCTGTGCGGCTTCGAGGCGGCCGGCGAGGGTGTCGAGACCGGACGCCACGCCGCCTCGATCACCGGCGGGAGCGTGGGCGTCCTGCACGGCATGCGCACCTACGTCCTCCAGGACGCCGACGGGCAGACCCTGGACTCCCACTCGATCTCGGCCGGCCTGGACTACCCGGGCGTCGGACCGGAGCACGCCTACCTGGCCGCCACGGGCCGGGCGACGTACGAGCCGGTCACCGACGCCGAGGCCATGGAGGCGTTCCGGTTGCTGACCCGCGAGGAGGGGATCATGCCGGCGATCGAGTCCGCGCACGCGGTGGCCGGGGCGCTGCGTCTCGGCCGCCGCCTGGCCGAAGAACAGCCGGACCTGCGGCCCACGATCTGCATCTGCCTGTCGGGGCGCGGCGACAAGGACACCGACACCGCCTTGAAGTACTTCGGCCTGGACGGCACCCCGGACGCTGTCGTGGGGGGTGGCTTCTGATGACGGACGCCGGACGATCCGGTCAGGCGTTCCTGCGGGCGAGGTCCGAGGGGCGCGGGGCGCTGGTCGGCTACCTGACGCTGGGCTACCCCGACGTGCCCACGTCCTACCGGGCGATGGCCGCGATCTGCGGCGACGCCGACGCCCCCGGTGTCGACCTGGTCGAGATCGGGCTGCCCTACTCCGATCCGATCCTGGACGGCCCGGTGATCCAGCGGTCCGGGACGCAGGCGCTGCAGCGCGGCGTCCGCACCCGGGACGTCTTCGGCGCCGTCGAGGCCGTTGCCGCCACCGGGACGCCCGCGGTCTGCATGACCTACTGGAACCTCGTCGACCGGTACGGCGTGGACGCCTTCGCGCGCGACCTCGCCAACGCCGGCGGCTGCGGCCTCATCACCCCGGACCTCACCCCGGACGAGGCCGGCGCGTGGCTGGCCGCCTCCGACGCGTACGGCCTCGACCGGATCTTCCTGGTCGCGCCGAGCTCGACCGACGACCGCATCGTCTCGACGACGCGGGCGTGCCGGGGCTGGGTGTACGCCACCGCCGTGATGGGGGTGACCGGCACCCGAGCGCAGACGTCCGACCTGGCCCCGGAGCTCGTCCGCCGCGTCCGGGCGCTGGCGCCGGACACCCTGGTCGGTGTGGGCCTGGGCATCTCGACGGGGGCGCAGGCCCGCGAGGTCACCTCGTACGCGGACGCCGCGATCGTCGGGTCGGCGCTCATCAAGGAACTCATCGCGGCGGAGGACGCCGGAAGGCCCGGCGACCTGTCGGGGCTGCGCCGCGTGGTCGCCGACCTGGCCGACGGCGTCCGGGGGGGCCGATGATCGGCCTCGCCATCCCGAGCCCGCCGTTCAACAGCTTCCAGCTCGGGCCGCTGACGATCCACGTCTACGCCCTCACCATGCTGACCGGCTTCGCCGCCGCGTTCCTGATCGGGCGCCACCGCTGGGTGGCCCGCGGCGGCACCGCCGAGGTCTGGGAGAACATCGTCCTGGTCGCGATCCCCTCCGGCCTGGTCGGCGCACGCATCTACCACGTGCTCACCCACTGGGGCGACTATTTCGGGCCCGGCAACCTCAACCCGTTCGCGATCTGGGAGGGCGGCATCGCGATGTTCGGCTCGTTGCTCGGCGGCTTCGTCGGCGCCGCCATCGCGTGCCGGATCTGGGGGGCCCGCCTCTGGGCGTTCGCGGACGCCGTCGCGCCCGGCATCCTCGTCGCCCAGGCCATCGGGCGGCTCGGCAACTGGTTCAACCAGGAGCTGTTCGGCTACCCGTCCACCGCGCCCTGGGCGGTGGAGATCGACCTCGCCCACCGGCCGCCGGGCCTGGAGCAGTACGCCACGTTCGAGCCGACCTTCCTCTACGAGCTGCTGTTGAACCTGCTCGCCGCGGCGGTGCTGCTCGCCGTCGACCGGCGGCTCCGCCTCGGCCACGGTGCGGGCTTCGCCCTCTACCTCGCTTTGTATGGGGCGATCCGGTTCGTGATCGAGGGGATGCGCACCGACTTCTCGTACTACCTGGGCCCGCTGCGCACCAACCAGGTGACGGCCCTGCTGGTGTCCGTCGGGGGGCTGGTGGCGTTCCTGCTGCTGCGGAGGTTCCGGCCCGGCCGTGAGGACCCCGTGGAGCGGCCGCGTCCCGTGCCGGAGCCCGCTCCGGCGGGGTGACGGTTCGGCCGCACGCGCGCGGCGGGGGAGTCCGGCGGAGTGCGGCAGAATGGACGCCGTTCGTCGCCTCGAAAGGAAGACCCGTGTCCCTCTCCATCACCCTGGTGCGTCCCGACTCGCGCGAGCAGAGGGTCGTCGAGGCCGGCACCACGGGGCTCGACCTGTTCGGCCGGGACGCAGCGATCGTCGCGATGAAGGTCAACGGAGAGCTGCGTGACCTCCGTGCCGAGGTCGCCGACGGCGCCGAGGTGGCACCGGTCGAGGCGACCAGCCCCGACGGGCTGCACGTGATCCGTCACTCGGCCGCCCACATCACGGCGCAGGCCGTGCAGCGGGTGTTCCCCGGCACGCAGCTCGGCATCGGCCCCGCCATCGAGAACGGCTTCTACTACGACTTCAAGGTGGAGCGGCCGTTCACCCCCGAGGACCTGACCGCCATCGAGCGCGAGATCAAGCAGATCGTCCGGGAACGGCAGCCGTTCCAGCGCCGGGTGCTGGCCGACGAGGAGGCGGCGTCCGAGTTCGCGGGCGAGCCGTTCAAGATGGAGCTCGTCGCGCTCAAGGGCAAGCCGCAGGACGCCGAGACCGCCGGTGAGGTCGGCGGCGCCGAACTGACCGTCTACGAGAACGTCCGCCGCGACGGTTCCGTGGCGTGGCGGGACCTGTGCAAGGGCCCCCACCTCCCCGACACCGGCTACCTCAAGGCCATCAGCCTCACCCGCACCTCGGCGGCCTACTGGCGCGGCAACCAGGCCAACCCTCAGCTTCAGCGCGTCTACGGCACCGCCTGGGCGTCCCTGGAGGACCTGAAGGCCTACCAGCACCGCGTCGAGGAGGCCATCAAGCGCGACCACCGCAAGCTGGGCACCGAACTCGACCTGTTCAGCTTCCCCGAGGAGATCGGCTCGGGCCTGAGCGTCTTCCACCCCAAGGGCGGGCTGATCCGAATGGAGATGGAGGACTACTCCCGCCGGCGGCACCTCGCCGACGACTACCAGTTCGTCAACACCCCGCACATCACCAAGGGCACGCTGTACGAGATCTCCGGCCACCTCGACTTTTACCGCGAGGGCATGTACCCGTGCATGCACATGGACGAGGAGCGCGACGAGACCGGCGCCGTCACCAAGCAGGGCGCCGACTACTACCTCAAGCCGATGAACTGCCCGATGCACAACCTGATCTACCGCAGCCGGCAGCGGTCCTACCGCGAGTTGCCGCTGCGCCTGTTCGAGTTCGGCACCGTGTACCGCAACGAGAAGTCGGGCGTCGTGCAGGGCCTGACCCGGGCGCGCGGCTTCACCCAGGACGACGCCCACATCTACTGCACCCGCGAGCAGATGAAGGACGAGCTGACCCGGCTGCTCAACTTCGTGTTGAGCCTGCTCAAGGACTACGGCCTGGACGACTTCTACCTGGAGTTGTCGACGCGCAACCCGGCCAAGAGCATCGGCGACGAGCAGACCTGGGAGGAGGCCACCCGGACGCTGGCGGAGGTCGCCGAGGCGTCCGGCCTGGCCCTGGTGCCCGACCCCGAGGGGGCGGCGTTCTACGGCCCGAAGGTCTCCGTCCAGGCCAAGGACGCCATCGGGCGCACGTGGCAGATGTCGACCATCCAGCTCGACTTCTTCATGCCCGAGCGGTTCGAGCTGGAGTACACCGCCCCCGACGGGAGCCGCCAGCGGCCCGTCATGATCCACCGGGCCCTGTTCGGCTCGATCGAACGGTTCTTCGGCGTCCTCACCGAGCACTACGCGGGGGCGTTCCCGGCGTGGCTGTCCCCGGTGCAGGCGCTGGGCATCCCGGTCGCCGACGAGCACGTGGCGCACCTGGAGGACGTGGCCGCCCGCCTGCGCGCGGCGGGCGTCCGGGTCGAACTGGACCGCTCGGACGACCGGTTCGGCAAGAAGATCCGCAACGCGGCCAAGCAGAAGGTGCCGTTCGTGCTGATCGCCGGCGGCGAGGACGTCGCCAACGGCGCGGTCTCGTTCCGGTTCCGGGACGGTTCGCAGCGCAACGGGGTCCCGGTGGCGGACGCCGTCGCCCTGGTCGCCGACTGGGTCGCGTCCCGCCGCAACGACAACCCGACCGCGCCCCGGGAGGAGTGACGTGACCGATCCGGCAGCGAAGGAGCAGGTCCGCCTCGAGTTCGCCGAGCAGGCGGCCGGGGTGCCGGACGCCTTCCAGCGGCTCTGGACGCCGCACCGCATGGTCTACGTCGGCGGGGAGGCGAAGCCAGCCGATGCCTCGGCCGACGAGTGCCCGTTCTGCCGCGCACCGCGCGGGTCGGACGCCGACGGCCTGATCGTCCACCGGTCGCGGTATGTCTACGCGCTGCTGAACCTGTTCCCCTACAACCCGGGGCACTTGCTGATCCTCCCGTACCGGCACGTGCCGGACTACACCGACCTCTCGGCCGCCGAGCGGGCCGACTTCGGCGAGGTCACCAAGGAGGCGATCGAGGTGCTGCGGGCGGTGTCGCGGCCGGCGGGGTTCAACCTCGGCATCAACCAGGGCGCGGTCGCCGGGGCCGGCATCACCGCGCACCTTCACCAGCACGTCGTCCCGCGCTGGCAGGGCGACATGAACTTCCTGCCGGTCATCGGCCGCACCAAGGCGCTGCCCCAACTGTTGGCCGACACGCGGGAGTTGCTGGCGGCGGAGTGGGCCCGGCGCGCCTGAGCGCGGTCTCGCCGGGGCCCGCGACCCACTAGGCTACGGGCGTCTGAGCGGTACCGAACCACAGGAGGCTGCAGTGTTCCCCGAGGATCTGCGCTACACCGAGAAGCACGAGTGGCTGCGCGCCGGGAACGGCGACACGGTGCGGGTGGGCATCACCTCGTACGCGGCCGATGCCCTGGGCGACATCGTGTACGTCTCCCTGCCCCAGGTCGGCGAGGAGGTGGCCCAGGACGACGGCTGCGCGGAGGTCGAGTCGACCAAGAGCGTCTCCGACGTCTACGCGCCGGTCTCCGGGGTCGTCACCGCGGTCAACCCCCTGCTCGACGGGGCGCCGGAGACGGTGAACACCGACCCCTACGGGGACGGGTGGATGTTCGAGATCGAGATGTCCGACCCGGCGCAGCTCGACGACCTGCTCGACTCGGACGCCTACGCGCAACTCGTCGGTGAAGCCTGACCCTCGGGTGAAGGGTTAGGCTGAACGTCGGGCGCCCGCCGGGCGTCCAACCACGACCAGGTGAGAAAGGGGACCGATGACCTGCCCCGAATGCGGCCAGCAACTGCCGGACTCTGTCAACTTCTGCAGCAACTGCGGCGCGGCACTGAAATCGCAGTCCGGTGACACGACGCGCGTCATCCCCGCGATCCCCACCGAGGAGCGGGTCGAGCTCGCCGACGATCAGCTGGCCGTCCTGAGCGACGTCCCCCGCGGCACCCCGGTGCTGCTGGTGGTCCGGGGGCCGAACGAGGGCACGAAGTACGTCCTGGACGCCGACACGGTGACCGTCGGTCGGCATCCGCAGTCGGACATCTTCCTCGACGACGTCACGGTCTCCCGGCACCACGCCAAGCTGAGCCAACGGCTCGGCCACACCTGGATCGCCGACCTGAACAGCCTCAACGGCACCTACGTCAACCGGGCCCTCATCGAGGGCGAGTCCCCACTGCGGCTCGGCGACGAGGTCCAGGTCGGCAAGTTCCGACTGATGTATCTGGTGGATCCAGCCGGGCAGGACTAAATGCCCCCGGATCGGCGCAGCATCGGCCAGGTCCTCAAGATCCTGGCCGCGGACTTCCCCGACATCTCGATCTCGAAGATCCGGTTCCTCGAGAGCGAGGGGTTGCTGTCGCCCGAGCGGGCCCCCTCCGGCTACCGTCGCTACGCGGAGTCGGACATCGAGCGTCTCCGCTACATCCTCGACGTGCAGAAGAACCACTACCTGCCGCTGAAGGTCATCCGGGAGCACCTGGACCTGATGGACCGGGGCCTGGAGCCGCCGAAGCTGGACGCGCCGGCCCCCGACGGGGCGGCGGCGCCGGGGGCGTCCGGGGGCGGGGAGGCTCCCGCCGTCGCCGCGAAGCGGCCGATCCACGTGACGCGGCGCGAGTTGCTCCGGATCAGCGGGCTGAGCGAGGCGTCCCTCACCGAACTCGAGCGGTACTCGCTGGTGGTGCCGCGCCGCGGCACGATCTTCTACGGCCGGGACGCCCTCACGGTCGCCGTCGTGGCGCGCAAGTTGGCCGCCTACGGCATGGACGCGCGTCACCTGCGCGCCGTCAAGCAGGCCGTCGAGCGCGAGGTGGGCCTCATCGACCAGACCGTCACCACGAACATCCGGCGCGGCCAGGCGTCCCGCCAGGCCGCCCTCGAGGTCATGCAGTTGATCATGCACGCGCACGCCGCGATCCTGCGTCAGTCCGTCTCCTCCTCGATGTGACGCGATGATCCAGGTGCTGTTCGGCGAGGTGCGGGTGACGCTGCTGGCGGACGCCCCCGTCCTGGTGCTGCGTGAGGCCGGCGGCCCGCGCCGGCTGCCGATCTGGATCACCGCCGCCGCCGGAGCGGCCATCCTCTCGGCGCTGGAGCCGGAGGATGCCGACCACCCGTCGACCCACGACCTGCTCCTGGAGGTCCTGGCGACGCAGAACGTCGTGATCGAGGCGCTGCGGATCGTAGGCTGCCAGGACGGCGTCTACGTCGCCGAACTCGACCTCAACGCGACCGCGGTCACCTGCCGCGTGTCGGACGGCGTGGCGTTGGCGCTCCGCTCGGGCGCCCCGATGTACGTGTCCGCCGAGCTGCTGGCCGAGTGCGGCGTCCACGGCGAAGGAGGGCCCGACGACACGCTGCCCGAGGCCGACGAGGTCGAGCAGTTCCGCGCCTTCCTCGCGAACGTCAACGCAGACGACTTCGACCGGAAGGGTCCGCACGAGCCGACCCCCTGACCCCCAACCCTGAGGAACAACTTCAGACTTGAGGGTGCGGCGCCCTCGCGGGCGGCGTGTCGGGCGGGACGGTGCTTCGACGGGGCTACCGTCGGGAACGTACAGTCGAGCCAGCGACGGCGGGAGTGAGGCAGCAGTGAACCAGCAGGCGCAGCCCGAGCAGCCCTCGATGTCGGCACAGGAGGCCCTGTTCGAGGGCGACTTCTCGCCGCTGCCCGAGGATCTCGGCTTCCGGGGTCCGGTCGCCTGCAGCGCCGCCGGCATCAGCTACCGCCAACTCGACTACTGGGCCCGCACGGGCCTGGTGGTGCCCGGCATCCGGCCGGCCGGCGGCTCGGGCACTCAGCGGCTCTACAGCTTCCGCGACATCCTGATGCTCAAGGTCGTCAAGCGCCTCCTGGACGCCGGCATCTCGCTCCAGCAGATCCGCACGGCGATCGACCACCTGCGCGCCCGCGGCGTCCAGGATCTGACGCAGGTCACGCTGATGAGCGACGGCGTCTCGGTGTACGAGTGCGTGTCGAACGAGGAGATCATCGACCTCGTCCGGGGCGGCCAGGGCGTCTTCGCCATCGCGCTGGGGGGCGTGTGGCACGAGCTTGAGGGCAGCCTGTCCCAGTTGCCGACCGAGCGGGCCGAGGCCGAGGAGATCCCCGCCGACGAACTGGCCCTGCGGCGGCGCACCCGCCACGCCGGCTGAGGCGGGGGCAGGCCCGACCGGCTAGATTGGCCAGCATCCGCGGCCGACGTCCCGAGGGCCGGGACCGGGGACGCCGCGGGGGAGCGGACCATGGATGTCTTCGAACGCCGGCACCTGGGACCTGACGACTCCGACCGGGCACGCATGCTGGCGGCCCTGGGGCTGGGCAGCCTCGACGAACTCGCCGCCGTGACGGTGCCGTCCACCATCCGGCTGGCGGAGCCGCTGCAGTTGCCCCCGGCGCTGACCGAGAGCGCCGCCCAACAGCGCCTCGCCGAGCTGGCGGGCCTCAACCGGCCCGGCCGCGCCATGATCGGGCTCGGCTACCACGGCACGGTCACCCCGGCCGTCATCCGGCGCAACGTGCTGGAGAACCCCGCGTGGTACACCGCCTACACGCCCTACCAGCCCGAGATCAGCCAGGGCCGGCTCGAGGCCCTGCTCAACTTCCAGACCGCGGTGGCGGACCTGACCGGCCTGCCGACCGCCGGCGCCAGCCTCCTCGACGAGGCGACCGCCGTCGCGGAGGCGGTGGCGCTCGCGCAGCGCGCCAACCGCAAGGGCCGGGTCGTCCTGCTGGACGCGGGGTTGCTGCCGCAGAGCGCCGCGGTCGTCCGCACGCGGGCGCTGGCCACCGGGGCCGAGGTCGTCGCGGCGGCCGACCTGGTCGAGGGGCTGCAGCGGCACGACGCCGTCGCCGTCGTGGTGCAGACGCCGGACGCCGACGGGCGAGTCCGGCCGCTCGACGAGCTGCGGGCGATCGCCGCCAAGGCCCACGAGAACGGGGCGATGGTGATCGCGGCCGCCGACCCGCTGGCGTTGACCCTGCTCACGCCGCCGGGGGAGTGGGGCGCCGACATCGCGGTCGGCTCGACCCAGCGGTTCGGCGTCCCGCTGTTCTACGGCGGGCCGCACGCCGGCTACATCTGCGTCCGCGACGGCCTGGAACGGCAACTGCCGGGCCGGGTGGTCGGGGTCTCGCGGGACACCGCCGGGACGCCCGCGCTGCGGCTGGCCCTGCAGACGCGCGAGCAGCACATCCGCCGCGAGAAGGCGACCTCGAACATCTGCACGGCCCAGGTGCTGCTGGCGGTCGTGGCGTCGTTCTACGCCGTCTACCACGGCCCGGACGGGCTGCGCGGGATCGCCGCCGGCATCCACGACGCGACGCGCCGACTGGCGGCGAACCTCGCCGCCCACGGCCACCCCCCCGAGCACGACGCCTTCTTCGACACGCTTACGGTGCGGGTGCCCGGCGCGGCGGCCGAGGTGGTGGCCGCCGCCCGCGCCTCGGGCGTCCAGCTGCGGCTCGTGGACGCCGACCGGGTCGGCGTCAGCGTGGGGGAGGATGCCACCCCGGCCGACCTGCACGCGGTCGTGGCCGCCTTCGGCGGGGTGTGGGACACCGACGGGCGCTGGGGCGGGCTCGGCCAGCCGGAGCGCACGTCGGCCTACCTGACCCACCCCGTCTTCCATCGGTACCGCTCGGAGACCGAGCTGATGCGGTACCTGCGGACGCTGGCCGACCGGGACTTCGCCCTCGACCGCGGCATGATCCCGCTGGGCTCCTGCACCCTGAAGCTGAACTCGGCGGCGTCCCTGGAGCCGATCAGCTACCCGGGCTTCGCCAACCTGCACCCCTTCGTGCCCACGGCGGACGCCGAGGGCTACAGCGCCCTCCTCGACGATCTCGAGCGGTGGCTGTGCGCGATCACCGGCTACGACCGGATCAGCCTGCAGCCCAACGCCGGCAGCCAGGGCGAGTTCGCCGGCCTCATGGCCGTGCGTTCCTACCATCGCGCGCGCGGCGACGACGCCCGGGACGTCTGCCTGATCCCGGCGTCGGCGCACGGCACCAACGCGGCCTCGGCGGCCATGGCCGGGCTGCGGGTCGTAGTCGTCGGGACCGCCGCCGACGGCTCGGTCGACGTGGACGACCTGACGGCCAAGATCGAGCAGCATCGCGAGCGGCTCGCCGTCATGATGCTGACCTACCCGTCCACCCACGGCGTCTTCGAGAGCCGGATCACCGAGGTGTGCGACCTCGTCCACGCGGCCGGTGGGCAGGTGTACGTCGACGGCGCCAACATGAACGCCCTCATGGGCCTCGCCCAGCCGGGCCGGTTCGGGGCCGACGTCAGCCACTTCAACCTGCACAAGACCTTCGCCATCCCGCACGGAGGCGGCGGCCCCGGTGTGGGGCCGGTCGGCGTCCGCGCCCACCTGGCCCCGTACCTGCCCAATCACCCGCTGCTGCCGGACGCCGGGCCCGACACCTCCTACGGTCCGGTGGCGGCGGCCCCGTACGGCTCGGCCGGCGTGCTGCCCATCACGTGGGCGTTCATCGCGATGATGGGCGCGGACGGTCTGCGGCGGGCGTCCCAGACGGCCGTGCTGGCCGCCAACTACGTCGCGGCCCGGCTGGGCGACCGCTACCCGATCCTGTACACGGACGCCGCCGGGCGGGTCGCCCACGAGTGCATCCTCGACCTGCGTCCGCTCACCCGAGCCACCGGGGTCACCGTCGACGACGTCGCGAAGCGGCTCATCGACTTCGGTTTCCACGCCCCGACGATGAGTTTCCCGGTGGCGGGCACCCTCATGGTCGAGCCCACCGAGTCGGAGCCGCTGGTCGAACTCGACCGGTTCGTCGCGGCCATGCGGGCGATCGCCGACGAGGCGGACGCCGTGCGCGACGGCGTCTGGCCGGCGGACGACAACCCGCTCCGCAACGCTCCGCACACCCTGGCCGAGTGCACGGCCGACGAGTGGACGCACCCGTACCCGCGCAGCCAGGCCGCCTTCCCGTCGGGGCAGCGGACCGGCCAGGTGGCGTCCGGGGCCCGGGACCGGTACTGGCCGCCGGTGGCGCGGATCGACAACGCCTTCGGCGACCGGCACCTGATGTGCTCGTGCCCGCCCCCGGACGCCTACGAGGCCGCCGGCGACGCGTAGGACCCGTCAGTTGAGGCCGATGTGGTCGGCCGGGCGGGGTTCGCCCTGGCCGATGTCGACCGACAGCTGCCGGAACCAGTCGACGGTGAAGTCGAAGGGCTTGCCGCCCTTGATGCGCTCGAACTCGATCGCGCGCAGCGCGCCGCCGCGTTCCTCGTCGTGGCCGATCACGCCGGGGACGCCCTCCAGCGCGGAGGCCACCGCGAGGTCGGCCATGCGGGTGATCAGCATCAGGTCGTACTCGTTGGAGGGGGCCGAGCGCGCGAAGTAGCCGGACTTCTGCACGAGGGTCTTCTCGGCGTGCAGCATCGAGGCGAACTGCTTGCCGAACCAGTTCCCCGGGTTGACGCGGTCGAGGCGGACGTGGCCGAAGGCGTCCCGCGGCACCTCCTCGCCGCGCGCCTCCATCTCGGCGACGATGCTCTCGACCCCGGCGCCCTCGGACAGGAAGATGTTGACGCAGCCGAGCGTGTCCATGACCTCGCGCAGCCGGTTCGCCTCGGCCTGCAGGTCGATCTCCACCTCGGGGATGAACACGGCGTGGATGTCCCAGCGGGCCCGGTCGAGGCCGAGCTCCGGACACCACTCCTGGTCGTCGAGCCAGCCCCGGTACTTGTGGGCCGTCTCGGCGGTGAGCCAGCCGCAGTTGCGGCCCATGATCTCGTGCACGATCAGCATCCGGCTGTTGGCGCCGTTCTCGGCGATCACGTTCTCGGCGAAGATCGCGCCCTGCTCCGCGGCCGTGTCGGCGCCGAGGGACTGCCGGATCGGAATCACGTCGTTGTCGACGGTCTTGGGCAGGCCGACGACGGTCAGGTGGTAGTCGTTCTCCTTGAGGAAGGCGGCCAGGTCGGCGGCGGTGGTGTTGGTGTCGTCGCCGCCGATGGTGTGCAGCACCTCGACCCCGTCGGCGACCAGGCGATCCGCCGCGACCTGCAGCGGGTTGACGCCCTCGGGGACGAGGCCGCGCTTCACGAGGTCGGCGACGTTCGTGAGCTTGACACGGCTGTTGCCGATGGGGGAGCCGCCGAACCGGTGGAACAGCCGCGTCTTCGCGCGGACCGCCGGGGTGACCGTCAGGAAGTCGCCGGTCAGCAGGCCCTGGTAGCCGTGCCGGTAGGCGATGATCTCCGTCTCGGGGGAGAGCTCGGTGTACCGCTCGATGAGCGCGCCGATCGCGGTGGACAGGCACGGGGCGAAGCCGCCCGCGGTGAGCAGGGCCACTTTCTTGACCATCGGGAGGGGACCTTTCTCGGCAGGGATCACGTCGTCGGAGGGAACCGCCCCCAGCCTAACGATCCCGCCCCCGCGACTGGGGGCCCGTCCACCGAGCCGGGACGCCCCGCTCGCCACGACGTGGCAGAATCGGCGCAGCCCCCACCCCCGATCCCGAAGGCCCCCGATGGACGCCCCCCGCCGTCGCCGCGAACGCGGCGCCTCCCTGTCCGCGTTCGTCGCCACGATCGTGCTGGCTCTGCTGCTGATGGGGGGGCTGGTGATCGACGGCGGCGCTCAGTCCGCGGCCGCCCGTGAGTGCCAGCAGGTCGCGGCGGAGGCCGCGCGGGCCGCGTCCGATGCGGCCGCTCCCTACCGGGCCGCGGGCGTCGAGGTGGACGCCGGCGTGGCGCTCGCCGCGGCCCGGTCCGTCCTCGCCGGCCGGCCGGCCGTGACCGGCGAGGCGTCGGTCGCCGACGGCCTCGTCACCGTCCGGACGCGGCGGACCGCCCCGACCGTCTTCTTGAGCCTGATCGGCGTCGACGCGCTGAGCGCGCGCGGCGAGGCCACCGCGGTGCTGCGGGGCCCCGGCGGTTGAGGCTCCCACTAGGCTTTCGGTGTGGCCCGCTACTTCGACGTCCATCCCGACAACCCTCAGCCGCGCGCCCTGGCCCAGGTCGCCGAGGTGATCCGTGACGGCGGCCTCGTCGCCTACCCGACCGACTCCGGCTACGCCCTCGGCTGTGCCCTCGGCAACCGGGAGGGTGTGGAGCGCATCCGGGCCCTGCGGCACCTCGACCACCACCACCACTTCACGCTGGTGGTGAGCGACTTCGCCCAGTTGGGTCAGTACGTGCAGATGGACAACCGCGTGTTCCGCGCCGTGAAGGGGGCCACCCCGGGCCCCTACACGTTCATCCTCAAGGCCACCCGCGAGGTCCCGAAGGTCATGCTGCACCCGAAGAAGCGCACCGTGGGCGTCCGGGTGCCCCGGCACGTGACGGCGCTGGCGCTCCTCGCCGAACTCGGGGAGCCGCTGATCTCGAGCAGCCTGATCCTGCCCGGGGAGGACCGTCCGCTCACCGACGGCTGGACCGTCAAGGAGGAACTCGACCACGTCGTCGACGCCGTCCTCGAGTCGGGCGACTGCGGGGTCGGCCCGACGACGGTGGTCGACCTGACCGGTGAGGAGCCGGTGATCGAGCGCGTCGGCGCCGGCGACCCGGAGCCGTTCACCGTCGAGTAGCCGCCGGCACGGTTCAGGCGTTCTCCGCCGCGGACTCGCCTTCGCCTTCGCCTTCGGCCTCGGCTTCGGGGCCACCGTTGAGGTCGTCCTCGGGATCGACGTAGGGCGGCAGCGGCGCCTGCTTCTCCAGCTTCGCGGCGTAGTCCGCGACCCGCAGCATCAGGCTGGCGTCCGTGCGCCGGTAGCCGGTGCCGCGCGGCCGCCGCGGGATGGTGATCTCCGGCCGCGGCACCTTGACGTACGGGATCGAGTCGAGCAGGTCGCGGATCATGTTGATCCGGGCCCGCTTCTTGTCCTCGGCCTCGACGACCTTCCAGCGGGCGGGATCGACGTCGGTGTGGATGAACATGTCGTCCTTCGCCCGGCTGTACTCCTCCCAGCGGGTGATGGACTCCAGATCGGTGGGGGACAGCTTCCAGCGTCGCATCGGGTCGGTCATGCGGGAGCGGAACCGTTTCTCCTGCTCCTTGTCCGACACCGAGAACCAGTACTTGTTCAGCATGATGCCGTCGTCGACGAGCATCCGCTCGAAGATGGGCACCTGGCGCACCCAGCGCTGGTACTCCTCCGGGGTGCAGTAGCCCATGACCCGCTCGACGCCGCCGCGGTTGTACCAGGACCGGTCGAACAGCTTGATCTCCCCCGCGGCCGGCAGGTGCTCGATGTAGCGCTGGAAGTACCACTGGGTGCGCTGGCGTTCGGTGGGCATCGGCAGCGCGACGACCTGCACCACGCGGGGGTTGAGGTACTCCATGACCCGCTTGATCGCGCCGCCCTTGCCCGCGGCGTCGCGGCCCTCGAAGATCACGACGATGCGGGCGCCGGTCGTCCGCACCCACTCCTGCATCTCCACCAACTCGGCCTGCAGGCGGGCGAGTTCGCCCTCGTACAGCTCGGTGTCGAGCTTCGGCTGGTTCCTGACCATGAGACCCATCCTTCCCCCGGCCGGACGGCGCCGCCGGGGTTCGCGCGGATTCGCCCGGTCGGCCACGGGTAAGGTGACGCGCAGCCGTCCGACGGAGGGAGCCTCGTGATCTACCTGCCCGCCTTCCCGTGCGACTGGGTGCTGTCCCGCTGGACCGGGCGGGCCCACACCCTCACCATCGACCCCATCGGGGTCGAGTGCTTCGTCGCCGGTCCGCCCCCTCGTCGCGGTCTCTTCGGGCGCCGCCACACCGCCGAACCGACGGTCGCCGTGTATCTGCACGTGCTGGTCCACGGCGAGCAGACCAGCGACCGCATCCGGTCGTGGGCCGCCAACCAGGTGGCCCAGTTGGGGGTGCTGGCGGAGCGACCCGACGCCGCGGGCGACGAACTGAACCGGCTCACCGCCGAGCAGGCGGAGCGGCTGGCCGGGCGGGAGTGGACGCCGGCCGAGGTCGTGGTCGACCAGGTGGCGCACGCGGCGTCCGCCTTCGTCGCGGCGCCCGACCGCTGGGCGGCCTACGTCGAACTGGGGCCCGACCGGGTGGCGCTCGTCGGCCGGGGGCTGTCGCTGGCGCAGGCGGCCCTGCGGACGGCGTCCACGGACGAGGCGCGCCGGCTGCGGACGGACGCCCTCCGCGTCTGACCCCGCCCCGTCAGGCGCCGATGCCGGCGAGGGCGGCGTCCATCTGGGGGCGGCTGAGCGCCCCCTCGATGCGCTCCCGGAGCACGCCGTCGGCTCCGATGAAGAAGTGCACGGGGATGCCGTTGACGCCGTAGGACGCCGCCGCCCGCGACTGCGGGTCGGGCACGTGGGCGTAGGTGAGGCCGAGCAGTTCGGCGTACTCCCGGACGGCCGTCGCCTCCTGCGCGGTGTAGACCGACACCACCTCCAGGCCGGAGGCCCGGTGTGCGGCGAAGGCCGCCTGGAGGTCGGGCGCCTCGACGCGACAGGGCGCGCACCACGTCGCGCCGAACGTGAGCCACACCGGGCGGCCCTTCAGCTGGGAGACGGTGATCTGCCGCCCGTCGAGCGTGGTCGCCGTGAAGTCCGGGGCCGGCTTGCCGACGAGGGGCACCGTGGCGGCCCCCGACACCTGGACGGGGGTGGACGCCCCCGCCGCCGGCCGCCGGGTGATGAGCCACGCCCCGCCCATCACCAGCGCCACCACGACCGTGACGACGACCCAGGTGACGAACCGTCCGGACGCCGCGGCGTCCCGCTCCGGATCAGGCATAGGCGTGCAGGCCGCCGAAGAACAGGTTGCCGAAGAACGTGAACACCACCGCGGCGAAGCCGAGGATCAGCAGCCACGCAGCCCCGCGGCCGCGCAAGTCGCGGACGACGCGGGCGTGCAGGTAGGCGCCGTAGATGAGCCACGTGACCAGCGCGGCGGTCTCCTTGGGGTCCCAGCTCCAGTACGTGCCCCAGGCGATGTCGGCCCAGATCGCGCCGAGGATGATCATGATCGTCATCAGCGGGAACGAGAAGACGACCGACCGGTAGCCGATCTCGTCGAGCACCTCGGCGCTGGGCAGGCCGCGCCAGTGCAGGTACGGCCGGACGAGGTACAGGGCGGCGGCGGCGAACGCCACGCCGGCGGCGCCGTACGCCAGCACGGCCGTGAGGACGTGGAGGGTCAGCAGGGTGCGGTTCTGGAGCGCCGGGACCAGCGGGTTGATCGTCGGGTCGACGGTGAGCGCGTACGCCAGCAGGGCGAGCGCGACCGGCATCACGATGAGGGCGAGCGCGTGCATGCGGTGCCGCCACTCGAAGTAGGCGTACGCGGCGAGGACGCCCCACGCGAACGAGACCGCGAACTCGTGCTGGTTGGTGAACGGTCCGTGCCCCGTCGCGACCGCCCGCGCGATCAGCGACACCGTCAGGAACGCCAGGCCCAGCCAGGCGAGGACACGCCCGTAGAAGAACAGGCCGCGCGTCGCCGGACGCCTGGCAGGCTCTTCGGCGTGGGCGTCCGGGGTGATCGGGGCGGAACCGCCGCCGGCCAGCGCGTACTCCCGCTCGGCGACCCGGGTCGGCCTCCGCGCCACCAGCAGGCCGACCTGCGCGATGGCGGAGAGGGCGACGAACAGCGTCGCCGCCCAGAGGGTGAACTGGGCGATGTCAGCCGGCATGGTGGGCTCCCTTTCGGTCGGTGGCGTCGATGGTGCCGAGGTCGTTGACGAGCGCCCGGAACCAGCGCTCGAAGACGGTGTCGTGGCGTTCCGGTGCGGCGAGGGCGATGGTGGCGCCGGCGGCCGAAGGCTCCACGCGGGCCCAGACCCGGCGGTGCTTGAGGAGCATCGTCAGGCACATGCCCAGCACGGTGAGGGCCGACCCGACCCAGACCCAGGGAGCGCCGGGATCCCGGTTGATCAGCAGGCCGGTGTAGGCGGCCTCGCGCTCGAACGTGTAGGTGAGCCCTCCGGTCGCGGTGGGGCGGCCCTGGTCGAGGAGCTGGGTGTCGGTGGGGGTGTCGGCGGCGGCGCTGTCGTAGACCTCGACCAGCAACTGGCCCGGCTTGATGCGGGACGCCGTCTGCCCCGACGCCGCCACGGCCGCGTAGACCACCCGGCCGTCGGTCAGGGTCGCGCTGCCGTAGGCGTCGCGTCCGTCGGCGGAGGTGTACTCCAGCGGGATGCCACCCGAGAACAGTGCCGCGCCGGCGGCGTCCCGGATCGTCAGGACCGCGGAGCTGCCGAAGTACGCCTGGTGGAAGCTGAGCCCGTCGTGGCGCAGCGGCTCGTTGACGCGGATCGTCTGCGCCGCGACCCGTTGGTCGCCGCGGTAGAGCACCAGGTCGCTGGTGTAGTCCTTGGGGCGGCCGTCGTCGTAGTAGGTGTCGGAGAAGGCGGTCGCCTCGACGGTCAGGCCGGTGTCGTGCCCCACCGCCACCTTCTGGCCGACGGTGACCGGCAGGCCGGGCTCCCGGAAGCCGAACAGGGAGCTGATCAGCACCCCGACCAGGATGACGACGAACCCGAGGTGAGCGACGGAGGTGCCGAAGGGGGCCCAGCGGAAGCGATCCGCGTACAGCGACCCGGGGTCGCGGGGGTCGTCCACGACGCGGAAGCCGCGGGACCGCAGGGCCGCGGCCACCCGGGTGCGGGCGTCCGCGGCGTCCGCGGCGACGTCGAAGCGGGACCGGTAGCGGGCGTGATCGAACAGGGACGCCGACACGTGCGTGTGCGGCCTCGTCGCCCGGGCGATCAGCTGGGGAAGCCGGTGGGTCGTGCAGGCGACGATGCTCAGGCCGAGGAGCACCGCGATCGCGCGGAACCACCAGCTCGAGAACACCTGGAACAGCCCCAGCACCGACAGGATGTCGGTCCAGCCGCCGTAGCGGGGTCGCACCTGCTGCAGCCAGGCCGCGTAGCTGGCCGGGTTGAGCCGAACCGAGTCGGGCACCTGCTGCAGCAGCGTCCCCAGCAGCGTCGCGAAGGCCATCGCCAGGATGATGACGACGCCGACGTACTTGTTGTAGAGGAACGCGTACAGCTGGTGGAACAGCGCCGTCACCGGGGGATCCGCCGTCTCGTCCGGAGCGGGACGCGCGGGCTCGGTGCGGGTGTCGGCCTGGGTGTCGGTCACGGGGTTCCTCTCAGCCGTTCGAGGGGGACGCCGACGGCGCGGCCGTCGAGCCGGACAGGGCGGACAGGTGGCGGGTGACCGTCTGCGCGATCGCGGAGTCGGGGGCGATGTCGATGACCCGCTGCCACATCCGCTCCGTCTTGTCGGCCTCCGGGGGGCTCTTGGCCAGGTACAGGAACCCGAGGTCATAGTAGGCCTCCACCTTCTCGGGGTCCAGCCGGACGACCTCCAGCCATTGGGCCTCGGCGCCCGCGAGATCGGAGTCGTTGAATTGGTAGACCCCCAGGATGAGCCGGTTGTCGGTGTCGGATCGGTTCAGGTCGACGAGTCGGCCCTGCCAGTCGGCCGCCTCGCCCCACTGGCCGGCGGCGGCGTAGAGGTCGGCGAGCGCTTTCAGGGACGCAGTGTCGGCCGGGTCGGCCGCGACCTTGGCCCGGAGCGCCGCGGCCTGCGCCTGGTCGACCGTGGGGGAGGGCTCCGGGGTCGGTGAGGAGGTCACCGCCGGGTGGCCGGCCGGCATCCCGCTGGACGCCGTCGGCTGCGTCCCGAGGCCGCTGACGTACACCCCCATGACGATGCCCACGGTCAGCGCGCCGAGGCCCGCGAAGCGCAGCCCCCGGGTCAGGCCCCGACGGCCCCGGGGGGCCACGGGACCGCGGCGCCGCAGCGGAGCGTCGTCGTCGAAGCCGTCCGGGGCGGGATCGGCCGGCCCAGGACGATGGGCCGTCGGCCGGGACCGCCCATCCCGGGGAAATTGGTCGCTCATCTGCCCTTCCCAAAGCCCCGCCTCCGGCGCCCCTGCCGGGCGGGCTGAACCCATCCTGCGCGAGGGCCCGCCGGGCCGGGGCGCGGGTGAGGGACCTATACCTCGATCCGCCTCGATCTCTGCCCTTCTATGCCATTCGGTAGACACAGGTCCCGTCGGTGCCAGCGAGGAGCGCCCCGCACCGGACGGTGCGGGGCGCTCCGGGGTCGCGCGGCGCGGCTACGACGACGGCGCCGGGGCCGGGGCCGCGGAGTAGATGGGCTTCAGCGGCGTCGGGGCGGCGGGGGCTACCGTGGCTCCGGGCGTCGCCGCGGGGGTGGTGGCCGGGGCGGGAGTCGGCGTGGCGATCAGCGGGGTGTTCTTGGTGGCGTCCGTCGTCACCGGGTACGTGATCCCCTTGAGGGCGGCCTGGCCGCGGCGGGCGGCGTCCGTGACCTCGTTGATGATCGTGAGCGAGTACTGCGGGGCATGGAAGCCGCGGGAGTTCTCGCTGACCGTGTAGTCCTGGAAGAAGGACGCCTTGCGCTGCCACTGCTGGGCCGCCGCGATCCACTCGGGGTTCACGTTGGCCTGCTTGGCGGCGACGATGTCGCGGATGAGCTGGTCGAGCGCGTCGAAGGAGATGTTCTGGGCGGACTTCCAGCGGCCCTGGATGGTCTCGACCCGCTCCTTCATCGCGGCCTCGGTCTCGTGGTGGCAGGTGAGGCAGGTCGCGTTGATCTGCTCCTCGCTCTTCAGCGGGCTGCCGATCTGGTGGTCGCTGACCTTGACCGCACCCTCGCGCTTGTACGGCATGTGGCAGTCGGCGCAGGTGACCCCGTTGGCGGCGTGGATGCCCTGGGCCCACGTCTCGAAGTCGGGGTGCTGGGCCTTGAGCATCTTGCCGCCGGTGAGCGTGTGGGTCCAGTCGCTGAAGCCGATCTCGTCGTAGTAGTCGATCGCGTTGGTGACCGTGAGGCCCTTGTCCCACGGGAACGTCAGGGTCTTGGCGTCGCCGGCGAAGTAGTACTCGACGTGGCACTGGGCGCAGACGAAGGCCCGCATCTCGTTGTTGGTGGCCTTGGAGATGTCCCAGTCCTTGACGCCCAGGCCCTCCTTGAGCTCCTTCATCCCCGCGAGGAAGGACGGGCGGGTGATGGTCAGCGCCATCGTCTTCGGGTCGTGGCAGTCGATGCACGTGACCGGATGCTTGGCCCACTTGGTCGCCTCGGCGTACGGCGTCTTGTTCATGGTCGCCCAGGCGGTCGCCGGGTCGCCGCCGATGGCGTCCAGGACCTCGGGCACCGACGAGTGGCAGTTGAGGCAGGCGCCGGGCTGCTTGAACGGCGGCTGGGTGCGCTTGACCAGCCGCTGGTCGTCGAGCATGTAGGCGTGGCCGCGGGGCTCGTTGTACTCGACGGCGAAGGCGTAGCCCTGCCACATCGTCACGAGGCGGGGGTCCTTCTTCAGCTTGCTCTCGGTGACCATCGTGTCGCCCTCGGCCGGGACCGGGTCACGCGGGGTGACGACGCCTTCGTTGATGGCCGTGTTCTTCCAGCCCTCGTACTGCGAGGGGAAGTTCTTCCCCCACTCGGCGGGGTCGAAGCTCTTGTCGGTGAGCTGCACGACCTGGAAGTTGGGCTGGGTGGCTTCCTGCTTGCGCTGCACGATGTTCAGCAGCAGCGCGAAGATGCCGGCCGTGATGAGAGCGCCCACCACGAAGAAGGCCGCCGGCAGGAGCCAGCGCTTGACCCCGGACGGGCGCGGGGTGCTCACCCCTGATCTCGTACTCATGTCACATCACCTCTTGTGGCCGACCTCGCTGTGGCAGCGGAGGCAATCGATCTGCTCGTTGGAATGCAGGCTGGGTTGCGCGACCTCGCTGACGAGGCTGCCGTGGCAGCGCACGCAGGCCGCTTGGAGGATCTCCCGGTTGTTCTCCCGGATCTTGATGTTCGTCGGGTACTGGCCGGTGGTGAACTTCACCGAGTGCCAGAACCCGTTGTCCGCCTCGGCCAGGAGCCATTGCACGGGCTCGTGGGCCCGCTCCGGGATGTGGCACTCCTGACAGGCGACCGTGTGGTGGCTGCCCTTCTCCCACGCGTAGAACTGCTTGTTCATCGCATGGCACTGCTTGCACGTCTGGGGGTCCTCGCCGAAATAGGCCAGACCGTTGGCGTACACGAAGGTGAACAGCGCGATGCCCACCAGGACGCCGACGAGACCGGAGCCGACCATGAACAGCAGGCCACGGATGCCGCCCAGCCGATCGAGGAGTGTTGGGACGCGTGACGACACTGTCAGCCTCCTTCCCGACTGCGGGCGTGGATCTCCCCCTCTTCGCATCCTTGCCAACGGCGGGATGACCCGCAGGAGGATCGGGGTACACGAGAGGTACAAATCGGCCTCGCTATGCCCCGAGCCGACCGGGCCGATCGGCGCGCGGCTAGCGCGGCGGGACGTCGGACGTGGCCGCGTGGGCGGCGGGGCCGCCGTGGCTCGGTGCCAGGGCCGACCCGCCCGTGACGCGCGGGATCAGGAGCACGTCAGGCCCTCGCGGACGACATAGGCCGCGGCCTGGCCCCGGTTCTCCAGCTGCAGCTTGCGCAGCGCGTTGTGGACGTGGTTCTTGGCCGTCCCCTCGGTGATGAACAGGCGCTGACCGATCTCCCGGTTGGTCAGACCCTCGGCGACCAGACACAGGATCTGGAGCTCGCGCCGGCTCAGCGACTCCGCGGCGTGCGCGGGCACCGGCAACGGCGGGGGCGGCGTCCGCAGCGCGTCCAGCAGCCGGCCGACGAGCGACGGCGACACCGGCGTCTCCTGACGCCGGACGGTGCGGAGCAGGTCGAACAGCTCCCGGGGTTCCATGTCCTTGAGGAGGTAGCCGTGCACGCCCGACCGGATCGCCCCGAGCAGGTGCTCGTCGTCGTCGGTCACGGTGAGCATCACCACCTTGAGGCCGGGAAGGCGTTCGAGCAGAGCGGCGGCCGCGGCCACTCCGTCCAGCCCCGGCATCTCGACGTCCATCAGGACGAGATCGGGACGGAGTTCGAGCGCCAGTTCGACGCCGGCCCGGCCGTCGCCGGCCTGACCGATCACCGTGAAGTCCGGTTGCGTCTCCAGCACGGCGGCCAGGGCGCCGCGGAACAGGACCTGGTCGTCCACGAGCAGGACCCGCGTCGGCTCGGCGGCAGCATTCATGGTGTCGTCCGTCCCTCGGCCGGCAGCGTCAACCGGACGCGCGTCCCCCCACCGGGCCGCGGCCCGACCTCCAGGACGCCGCCCGCCAGTTCCGCCCGTTCGCGCATGGTGAGCAGGCCGAAGCCCTCGGCGTCCGGGGGCGGGTTGGCCGCCAGCCCCCGGCCGTCGTCCTCCACCGTGGCCACGAGCGCGCCGGCTCGGTGCTCGAAGCGGACGCCGACCCGGCGGGCGTCCGCGTGCTTGCGGACGTTGGCGAGCGCCTCCGACACGATCCGGGCCACGTGCGCCACGGCGTCCGCGGACAGGAGGCGCGCCGCGGCGGCGTCGACGCGCAGCTCGACGGGGACGCCGGTGCCGCGCGTGAAACCGGCGGCGAGGGCGTCCAGCAGGTCGGGGAGCGACCGGTCCTCCCGGCAGCAGTCACGCAACCCGCGGATGTCGGCGCGCAGGTCGCGCAGCGCCTCGGCGCAGCACGCGGCCAGGTCGGCCAGCTCCGCGCGCACCTCGGCGAGCTCGGCCAACTCCGGCCGCAGCTCGAGGCCGCGGAGCCGGAGGTGCAGGGACGCCAGCACCTGGGCGGGCGCGTCGTGCAGTTCGCGGGCCAGCCGCTCGCGCTCGGCGAGGGTGGCGGCCAGCCGCGTGCGGGTCAGGCAGCGGTCACGCTCTTCGGGCGGGCAGGGGATGCCGCCGGAGCCGCCGCTCACCGCGGCAGGGCCGGGTGCGGTGGTCGGGGGTGCCGTCCGGCCCACGCTGCTCCGCCTTCCGGACCGCTCGGGGAGCGCGGTCCCTGAACGGCACCGTAACCCGACGGCGGACGATATGTGCCGCGTCGGGCGAAAACGGGGTGCTACCGCAGCGCGGCGCTGAGCTCGGTCTCCGGCTGGGCCCGTTGCGGCCGTTTGGAGGCGTTCTTGTGGGCCGTCGCCACCATCAGCTTGATCCGGTTGAGCTGGTTCACCTCGGAGGCGCCCGGGTCGTAGTCGATGGACGTGACGTTGGCCTGGGGGTACAGCCGCCGGAGTTCCCGGAACACTCCCTTGCCCACGACGTGGTTGGGCAGGCAGGCGAACGGCTGGGCGCAGACGATGTTCGGCGTCCCGGTCTCGATCAGGTCGATCATCTCGGCCACCAGCAACCAGCCCTCTCCGGCGGTCGTCCCCAGCGAGATGACCGACTCGGCGCGCCGCGCCATGGTGGCGATGTCCGGGGGCACATGGAACTTGCCGCCGGCCCGGGCCAGCGCCCGGTGCGCCGGCTTGGTGTACTGGTCGATGAGCCAGAGCATGGCCTTCTGCCCGCGGACGCCGCCGCCGGTGCCGATGCCGAGGTTGTCGAGGCGCCACTGCGACGTGTACATGCTCATGCAGAAGAAGTCGAGGAGCCCCGGCAGGACGGCCTCGCAGCCCTCGTTCTCAATGACCTCGACGGCGTGGTTGTTGGCGTCGGGTTGGAACTTGACCAGGATCTCGCCGACGAGGCCCACCCGTGGCCGGCGCGGCTCGTCGGTGAGCGGCAGGGCGTCGAACTCCGCCACCAGATGGTCGAGGATCCACCCGTAGCCGATCCGGCGCTCCAGCGTCGGGGAGTAACCGCCGTAGGTGAAGAACTCCGTGACGAGGGCGTCCCACTTGCGGTACAGGACCTGCGCGCTACCGGGCGCCTTCTCGTACGGGCGCACCCGGAGCAGGCAGTTCTGGATCACGTCCCCGATCACCAGCGCCTGGAGGCCGCGGTGGATCAGGGCGGGTGTGATCTTGAAGCCCGGCGCCTCCTCGAGGCCCTGGGCGCTCATCGCCAGCACCGGCACCTGGCCGAAGCCGGCGTCCTTGAGGCCCTTGCGCAGCATGCCCGCGTAGTTGGTCGCGCGGCACATGCCGCCGGTCTGGGTGATGACGACCGAGGAGTTGTCGGGGTCCCCGCCGCCGGTCTCGAACTTGTTGATGAGCTGACCGATCACCATGATCGCCGGGTAGCAGACGTCGTTGTTGACGTACTTCAGACCGCACTCGGTGTCGTCCTTGCTCGCGTGCTCGAGCAGTTCGACGCGGTAGCCGAGCCGCTGGAACACCGGCTGCAGCAACCGGAAGTGGATCGGCGCCATCTGCGGCGCGTACAGCGTGTGCTCCCGGCGGGCCTGCTTGGTGTAGACCGGCCAGGCCCCGGCCGGTTCGGCGTCGAACGTGGTCACCTCGGCCGACGGACGGCGCTCGGCCGTCGCCGCCTTCAGGGAGCGCAGCCGGATGGTCGCCGCCCCCAGGTTGGAGACCTCGTCGATCTTGAGGACGGTGTAGACGTCGTCGGCCGCCTCCAGGATCTCCTGGACCTGGTCGGTGGTGACGGCGTCGATGCCGCAGCCGAAGCTGTTCAACTGGACCAGTTGCAGGGCGGGCTCGGAGCGGACGAAGGCGGCCGCCTCGTACAGCCGGGTGTGATAGGCCCACTGGTCGCGCACGCGGAGCGGGCGCTCCAGCCGCGGCACGTCGGTGATCGCGTCCTCGCTGAGCACGACCATGCCCAGCTGGTTGATTATCTCGGGGATGCCGTGGTTGATCTCGGGGTCGACGTGGTAGGGCCGGCCGGCCAGCACGATGCCCTTGCAGCCGTGGTCGACCATGTACTGCAGCGCCCGCCGGCCCTCGGCCCGCACGTCCTCCTTGAACCGCTGGTCCTCCTCGTAGCCGAGCCGGACCGCTTCGCGGGCCTCCTCGGGCGTGACGTCCCAGCTCTCGAAGATCTCCACGAGCCGCTCGGCGAGCTTCTCGGGATTGGCGAGGTTCACGAAGGGGTCGAGGTAGCGGACGCCGGCCTCGCGGAGGGCGTCCACGTTCTTGGCGAGCACCTGCGGGTAGAACGCGACGATGGGGCAGTTGAAGTTGTTGTCGGCCGCCTCGAACGACTGCTGCTCGTTCGTCACGCAGGGGTAGAAGATCGTGCGGACGCCCTTGGCGAGCAGGTGCTCGAGGTGGCCGTGGGCCAGCTTGGCCGGGTAGCAGACGTTCTCGGAGGGGATCGACTCCATGCCGGCCTCGAACACCTCGTGGGAGGAGCGGCCGGACAGGACGACCTTGAAGCCGAGGTGGGTCAGCACCGTGAACCAGAACGGGTAGTTCTCGTACATGTTGAGCACGCGCGGGATGCCGATGGTGCCCCGCCGGGCCCGGTCGTCGGTCAGGCGCCGGTAGGAGAAGATGCGCCGGTACTTGTAGTCGTAGAGGTTCGGGATCTCCGAGCGCCGCGGGCGGGCCTCCTCGGAGGCGCCGCGCTCGCACCGGTTGCCCGAGACGTGGCGGCTGCCGTCGTTGAAGTGGCTGATCGTGAGGCCGCAGTGGTTCTGGCAGAGCGTGCAGACACGGCGCTCGGTCGTGAGGGTGAACTGGGTGAGCTCGTCCAGTTCCATGAGGCTGGAACGCTGGCCGGGCAGCCAGGCCCGCTTCGCGGTGAGGGCGGCGCCGTACGCCCCCATCAGGCCGGCGATGTCGGGCCGCACGACCTCGACACCGGTGAGCAGCTCGAAGGCGCGCAGCACGGCGTCGTTGAGGAACGTGCCGCCCTGGACGACGACCTTCGCACCCAACTGGCCCGCGTCGCGGAGCTTGATGACCTTGTAGAGCGCGTTGCGGACCACGGAGTAGGACAGGCCCGCGGAGATGTCGCCGACCCCGGCGCCCTCCTTCTGGGCCTGCTTGACCGACGAGTTCATGAACACGGTGCACCGGGACCCCAGGTCGACCGGCTGCGTCGACTGCAGGGCCGCGCGCGAGAAGGACGCCACATCGTGGTTCATGGTCTGGGCGAACGTCTGCAGGAAGCTGCCGCACCCGGAGCTGCACGCCTCGTTGACCGCGATCGAGTCGACGGCGCCGTTGCGGATCCGCAGGTACTTCATGTCCTGCCCGCCGATGTCGATGACGCTGGTCACGCCGGGGGCCACCTTCTCGGCGGCCCGGTAGTGGGCCATCGTTTCGATCTCGCCGTCGTCGACCCGGAGCGCGGCCCTGACGAGGCCCTCGCCGTAGCCCGTGACGCAGGACCGGCCCAGGTGGGCGTCCGCCGGCAGGCTCTCCCGCACCCGGCGCACGATGTCGACCGCGGCCGTGACCGGATCGCCCTGATTGGAGGCGTAGTGGCTGAAGACGATCTCATCGTCGGCGTTGAGCACGACGCACTTGATCGTGGTGGAGCCGGCGTCGATGCCCAGGAAGCACGGGCCGGACGCCGACGTCAGGTCGCCCTGGGGGACGGTGGCGAGCGCGTGCCGGGCCTCGAAGGCGGCGCGCTCGGCGTCGTCGGCGAACAGCGGGCGCATCACCGAACTCGCCGTGGTGAGCTGCTTGCCCGCGGCGTCCAGGGCGGCGATCAACTCGCTGCACGCGAAGCGGCGGCCGGAGCTGAGCTGCGCGGCGCCGAGGGCGACGTACAGCTGGGCGTTCCGGGGCGTCGTGAACGACTCGGCGGACCCGGCCAGTGCGCGCTCGTACGCCTTGCGGAGCTCAGGCAGGAAGTGCAGCGGTCCGCCGAGGAAGACGATGTTGCCCCGGATCGGGCGCCCGCAGGCCAGGCCCGCGATGGTCTGGGTGGCGACGGCCTGGAACACCGAGGCCGCGAGGTCGGTGTGCTCGGCGCCCTGGTTCAACAGCGGCTGCACGTCCGACTTGGCGAACACGCCGCAGCGGGAGGCGATGGGGTAGAGGTGGGTGTACTCGGCCGCGAGATCGTTGAGGCCGGAGGCGTCCGTGTGGAGCAGCGTGGCCATCTGGTCGATGAAGGCCCCGGTGCCGCCGGCGCAGGTGCCGTTCATGCGCTGCTCGGGAACGGGCTTGAGGTAGGTGATCTTGGCGTCCTCGCCGCCGAGCTCGATGACGACGTCGGCCGTGGGGTGCAGCCGCTCGATGACCTCGGTGGCCGCGATGACCTCCTGGAAGAAGTCGACGCCCATCAGCTCGGCGACGTGCAGCCCGCCCGAGCCGGTGACGCCCACGGTCATGGGGGCGGCGCCGAACTCGCGGCGCACGTCCTCGATCAGCTCGCGCAGTTCGCCGCGGACGTCCGCGTGGTGGCGCCGGTAGTCTGAGAACACGATCGCGCCCTCGCGGAGGACGACCGCCTTGACCGTCGTCGACCCGATGTCGAGCCCGAGGGCCAGCTGGCTGGACTGCATCTACGCTCCCGTAACCGAATGATCGTTCTAGCTCTAGGATAGACGGGTCCCCGGCAGAGAGAGAACCGATGGGTGCGGCGCGTGGCAACAAGAGGCTCAGCATCGTGGAGGCCGCGGCGCACCTGATCCGGAGCGAGGGCGTCCACGCGGCGTCCATCTCGGAGATCATCCGCGAGGCGCACGCCTCCGCCGGCACCATCTACCACCACTTCGCGAACAAGAACGACATCGTGCTGGCGGTCGCGCAGGCCGCGGTCGTCGAGCCGCTGCAGGAGATGCTGGCCCAGGAGTCGGGGGAGGGGACGTCGCCGGGCGCGCTGCTGCGCCAGATCGTCGCCGCGGTCATGGGCGGGGACGTGGAGTCGGCGCTGATCGTGCAGCTGTGGGCGGGGTCCTCGCGCGAGCCGCAGCTCAAGGAGGTGCTCCGGTCCCAGATGGCCGAGGTGCACGCCGGCATGACCCGCGAGATCGCCCGCTGGCTCGCGGCCCGGGGCGTCCCGGACGCCGACCGGCGCGCCGTGTCCCTCGCCCACGTCACGATGGGCCAGGCGATGGGGCTGCTCGCCGAGCGGACGATCCTCACCGACCTCGACCGGGCGGCCTACCTGGACGAGGCGACCCGACTGCTGGACGCCGCGGCGTCCGCCCCGGCGTAGCCCGGCCCGCTCAGGGCGTGACGGCGGAGACGCGCGGCGTCCGGCGGGCGGCGAGCAGGTAGAAACCGAGAGCGGCGACGCTGAGCCCCGCGCCGGCGAGGAAGACGCCGCGGAAGCCGACGGCGGGCACGAGCGTGCCGAGGAGCGCGGGCCCGATGCCGGTGCCGGCGTCGACCACCAGGAAGAAGCTGGCGACCGCGATGCCGGCGTGCCCGCGCGGCACCCGGGCGATGGCGAACGCCTGACCGGCCGAGATCAACGTGCCGTACCCGACCCCGAGGAACGCGGCGCCGAGCAGCAGGACCACCCCGTGCTCGGCGAGGGCCGTCGTGACCACGCCCGCGCTGACCGCGACCAGGGCGGGCACGAGCACGACGTCGTCGCCGTGCCGGTCCTGGACCACGCCCGCGAAGGGGCGCGCCACCAGCAGCACCGACGCGTACACGACGAAGTAGCCGGACGCCGCCGGCGCGAGCGACGTCCCCAGGGTGTAGGTGTTCAGGAAGGTCAGGATCGACCCGAACGCGATCGCGGTGAGCGCCACCACGAGACCGATGGGCAGCGCCGGCCGCTCGATGATCGCCGGCCGGCCCCGGCCGGAGCGGCGCGGCTGCGGCGGCAGGCTGCGGGACGCCGTCAGGGCGAGCGCCGCGGCGACCAGCGCGAACCCCAGCACCGCCGCGAACACGCCGGCCATGCCGGCCGGGCCGTTGAGCAGGGCGAACCCCAGGAACGGGCCGAGGCCGGTCGCGACGGCCACCCCGGCCCCGGCCCAGCCGGCTCCCTCGCCTTGCCGGGCGGCAGGGACCAGCGACATGACCGACCCGAGGGCGGCCGACGCGGAGACGCCGAACGCGATCCCGTGGGCGAACCGGACGGCCAGCGTGCCCACCAGGGAGGGCACCAGGAGATACCCGGCGCTGGTGAGGAGGTACGCCAACGTCGACCAGACCAGCACCCGGCGCAGCCCGTATGCGCCCAGGACGAACCCGGCGAGGGGACGGCCGAACAGGCCACCGATGAGAAAGATCGACGAGACCAGCCCCGCCTCGGCCGGGCTGGCGCCGAAGGCGGCCGCGGCGTGCGTCGCCATGGTGGCCATCAGGAGGTAGAAGACCATCGTGGACGCCAGGTTCGCCAGCGCGAGCATCACGAACAGGGGCGTGAACAGCGGCGGTCGGGCGGCGGGCGGCACGCCCGCCAACCTACCCCGGGCGCCCATGGGAGGTTGGCGGGGTTCGAGCCGCCGCCCGACCGGAGGTCGGGGCCGGTGGGGTCAGGCCTGGTCCTCCGGCGCCACGGACAGGGCCGGGAAGTCGCCCAGGGCCGTGGAGAGGTAGCGGTCGCCGGAGTCGGGCAGGAGGACGACGATCCGCTTCCCGGCGCTCTCCGGGCGCTTGGAGACCTCCAGGGCCGCCTTGAGGGCGGCGCCGCAGGAGATGCCGACGAAGAGGCCCTCGGTGACCGGCAGCCGCTTGGCGGTGGCCACGGCGTCCGCGCTGGACACCGTCAACACCTCGTCGTAGAGCGAGGTGTCCAGGACCGCGGGCACGAAGCCCGCCCCGATGCCCTGGATCTTGTGCGGGCTGTGCTGGCCGCCGTTGAGGATCGGCGACTCGGCCGGCTCGACGCCCACGAGGCGCACCGCGGGGTTCTGCTCGCGGAGGTACCGGCCGGCGCCGGTCAGCGTGCCGCCGGTGCCGATGCCGGAGACGAACACGTCGACGCGGCCCTCGGTGTCGGCCCAGATCTCGGGGCCGGTGGTCTCGTAGTGGACGGCGGGGTTGGCCGGGTTGTCGAACTGACCCAGGATCACGGCGCCCGGGGTGGCGTCGCGCAGCGCCTCGGCCTTCGCGATCGCCCCCTTCATGCCCTTGCTGCCCGGGGTGAGCACCACCTCGGCCCCGTAGACCCGCACGAGCGTGCGACGCTCGACGCTCATCGTCTCGGGCATGGTCAAGATGACGCGGTAGCCCTTCGCGGCACCGACCAGCGCCAGGCCGATGCCGGTGTTCCCCGAGGTCGGCTCGATGATCGTCCCACCGGCAGTCAGCGCGCCGCGACGCTCGGCGTCCTCGATCATGCTCAGGGCGATGCGCTCCTTGACGCAGCCGCCGGGGTTGAACATCTCGAGCTTGGCGACGAGTTCGACCCCGGTGACGCCGGCGTCGGCGGCGAAGCGGTCGAGGGCGACGAGGGGGGTGCGGCCGATCAGATCGGTGACGGAGGCGTGGATGGTCATGCGGTGGTTCCTTCTGGGTAGCGGGAGCGGACGCACGCGCGGCGCGCGGCGTTCAGGGAGACGGGGGCCGACCGAGTCGGCGGGGGACAGAGGCCGGGTCAGCGACAAAGCGCACTGGCGACGCGGAGGTAGTCCACGTGCCGGCGCAGGATCGGCGTCTGGTTCACGTTTCAACCGTACGGGAGGAGGCGGTGCGGTGTCGAGACCGTCTCAGGGGGTGGCGCCGGGATAGCCGAGCTGTCGCCACGCCTCGTAGACGGCGATCGCGGCGGCGTTCGCCAGGTTGAGCGACCGCACCCCGGGCAGCATCGGGATCCGCACCCGCTCGGTCACCCGGGGGTCGGCGAGCACCTTCGGTGCCAGGCCGGTGGGTTCGGGGCCGAACAGCAGGACGTCGCCCGGGGCGTAGGCCACCGCCGAGTGCGGCAGCGAGGCGTGGGCGGTGAAGGCGAACACGCGGGCCGGCAGCAGGGCCGCGTAGGCGTCCTCGAGCGAGTCGTGGACGAACGTCGCCGCCTTGTCCCGGTAGTCGACGCCGGCGCGACGCAGCTTGGCGTCGTCCATCGCGAAGCCCAGCGGACGCGCCAGGTGCAGTTCCGCGCCGGTCACCGCCGCCAGCCGCATGGTGGCCCCGGTGTTGTTCGGGATCCGCGGGGAGCAGAACAGCAGGCGCACCGGGCCGGTCATGCCCGCCATCCTTTCAGGCGTCGGGCCAGCGCAGCGGGCGCCGGCTGGTGTAGACCCGGTCGGTGCCGTCCACGGGGTCGGTGAACTCCAGCTCGCGCGCGACGAGCTGCAGCGGCGCGGAGAAGTCGTCGGGAGCGACGTCCAGCACCCGCGGGTAGAGCGGATCGCCGACGATCGGCAGGCCCAGCCGGCTCAGGTGGAGGCGCAGTTGGTGGGTCTTGCCCGTGGCGGGGACCAGCCGGTACGGCCCCCAGGGGCCGCGGGCCTCCACGAGGTCGATCAGGGTCTCCGCGTTCGGCTCGCCGGGCACCACCTCGGCCTGCAGGCTCTCGCGCCGCTTGACGATGCGGCTGACGACCCGCCGCGGGAACGTGAGCCCGGGGTCGATCGGGGCGAGCGCCTCGTAGGTCTTGGTGACGTGCCGGCCCTGGAACAGCCCGGCGTAGGCGGCGCGGTGGCGGCGCTCGGTCGTCAGCACGAGCACCCCCGCCGTCAGGCGGTCCAGCCGATGGGCGGGGGCCAGGCCGGGCAACCCGAGGGAGGTCCGCAGCCGGGTCAGCACGGACTCGCGGACGTGCGTGCCCCGCGGCGTGGTCGCCAGGAACGGCGGCTTGTCGACGACCACGATCCGCTCGTCGGCGTGCAGCACCTCGACCGGGAAGGGCACCACCGGTTCGGGGGCCAGCGGCCGGTGGAACCAGACGAAGGTGTGAGGTCGGTAGGGCTCGGCGCCGGTCCAGGGCCGCCCGGCCGCGTCGACGAACGCCCCACCGGCCAGCATCTCGGCCACCGGGGCGTGGGGCGCCAGCCGGTCGGCGAGGAATGCGCCCATCGTCGCCCAGGGCGCGGGGGCGTCCGGGTTGTGGTCCGGGGTGCGCACCCAGGCCGCGTCCACGCCGTGCCGTTGCGGCAGGGGCGACCGCGGCGGCATCAGGCCGCTCGCCGGAGCGGTGGGGGGAGCATGTGGCCAGCGTAGCGACGGTCCCCGGAGGGCCGGAGGGGGCGCCCGCCCGGGGCGGCCGCTAGAGTGGGGAGGCCGGCCGGGCGGGGGCCACCACAGCCGTTCGGGCGGGTCGAGGAAGGCACCACATGACGCAACCCGGCGCGGGCGCGCGACGGCCCGGTGCGGCGGCGGGGCGGCCGCGTCGGCACCTCCTGCGCTGGGCGGTGGCCGCCCTGCTGGTGGTGGCGTTCGGCATCGGGGCCTGGGTGCTGAGCCGCGCCCAGCACGCCGTCGACACCGCGATGCAGGGCCGGGGCGGCGCGGCGTTCGACATCCTCGTCCCCCGCCCGCTGAACGGGGAGGAGACCGGCCGCGTCAACCTGCTGCTGGTCGGGAACTCGTTCGACGACCGGGGGCATGAGGGGGCGGCGCTCACCGACAGCATCATCGTCGCCAGCATGGACCTCGCCACCCGCCGGGTGGTGCTCGTCAGCATCCCGCGCGATCTCTGGGTCGAGTACGGCGACGACCAGATGAAGATCAACGCCGTCTACCCGGTGGCGTCCTCGGGCACGGCCGGCGCGTCGGGCCTGGGGGACTCGTCGGCCGGCCTGACCGCGCTGAGCGAGGTGGTCACCCGGGTGACCGGGCTGCGGATCGACCATCACGTCCTCGTGGGGTACACCGCGCTGCAGGAGATCGTCGACGCGGTCGGCGGGATCGACGTCGTGATCGACAGCCCCGACCCGCGCGGCATCTGGGATCCGGCCAGCGGCGGCCTTCGCCTCGCCAACGGGCCCCAGCACCTGGACGGGCGCACGGCGCTCGCCCTGTCCCGGGCCCGGAACCACGCGATGGAGGGTTTCGAGGAGCCCTACGGCATCCCGGACGCCGGGTTCGGCCGCGAGGCCAACCAGCGCATGGTGCTCGGTGCCCTCATGGACAAGGTGCGGAACTCCCCGGCGTTGGCCAATCCGGCCACGATGGTGGCGATCTTCGACTCGGTGTCGGTCAACGTCCGCTCCAACCTGACCGTGAGCCAGGTTCGGCGCGTCTACGACCTGACGAGCCGCGGCGGTGATCCCGCCAGCGTCTCGCTCCTGGGCGACGGCACCATCAAGCTGCTCCGCGACTACGACAACCGGGCCGTGGGTGCCTCGGACGCCCTCGTGCCGACGGCCGGACGCTTCGACTACACCGAGCTGCACGCCCTGGTGGCGCACGCCGTCGCGTCCTGAGCCGGCGGCTCAGGAGCGCAGGTCCATCGACCGCTCGGCCGCCGAACGCTTCGGGCCGTCCCGGCGGGCGGGGACGCGCCGGGAGGCGGCGCGGATCGCCGCGTGGCGGGCGTCCTCCGCGGCCTGCGTGAGGCCCCCCACCCGCACCCGGTCGTACGCCGCGATGGGCTGCGGCCCCGCCAGGATGCGGCGCAGCACCTGCAGTTGGCCCTTGTGGTCGGCCTCCACCCGCCAGCCGATCAGCAGGATCTGGTCGTCGACGATCTCCAGCCCGGTGATGTAGCCGTTGAAGGTGCAGCAGCCGGTGTTGAAGTAGGGAGCCTCGTCGGGCCGCGGGAATCGCTCCCGATGGGTGTGCCCGCAGATGAGCGCGACGTGGCTCTGCCGGATCCACTTGAGGTAGTTCCGCTCGACCTTGTGCCGCTTGTAGCTGTTGCGGATCGGGCTGGACGGGCTCGCGATGCCGAACGCGTGCAGCCACTTCCAGAAGATCCGGAACGTGAACATCGTGAAGTGCCAGTTCTGGTCGTTGGCGAAGTCGCCCTGGTGGCCGTGCACGACGACGATCTCCTGGCCGGTCCCGGTGTGGCGCAGCCGCAGGGCCTCCTCGACGCGGAGCCCGGGCAGCAGCGGCACCATCTCCCCCGACACCGGGTCGGGGGCCTGCGACAGGTTCTGCCGGACGTAGCGGGGATCACCCAGCTGCGCGTCGTGGTTGCCGAAAAGGCGCAGGTAGCGCCCCGCCTCGAAGAACTTCTTGATCCGGGAGTACACCATGCCGTTGGCTTTGACGATGTGCCGGACGTGGGGGAACTCCCACAGGTCCTCGCTGTCGCCCAACTCGATCAGGGTGTAGCCCTCCTCGAGGTAGTGGTTCAGCGCCCGGGTGAAGATCACCTTGTTCTTGGCGAACTCGTCGGCCCGGCTGCCGTCGCCGCGGTGCTGGTCGGACAGCAGGACGAACTTCGACGTGGAGTCGAACTCCACCAGCCGCGCCGCGTCGTAGGCCTCGGTGAGGCGCCCTACGGTCCTCATGGTCGCGTCCCCTCGGTCGGTCTGCCCCTCGCAGCGTAGGTCATCTCCGGGCCCCCCGACAGGGGTCGGCCGGGGCGGCGGGCGGGGAATGGTCAGGCGGCGAACGGCGCCGAGGCCTCGTCCAGCAGCCGCACCTCGTCGGCCGTCAGTTCCAGCCGCGTGGCCGCGATCAGCGGCGGCACCTGCTCGGGCCGGCTGGCGCTCGCGATGGGCGCGGTGACCCCCCGTGCGAGAAGCCAGGCGAGCGCCACCGACGTGGGCTGGACGCCGTGGGCGTCCGCGATCGGCCGCAGCGCCGCCAGCACCCGCAGGCCGTTCGGGGTCAGGTAGCGGGACGCCGCGTCGCCGCGGGCCCGGCCGGCGGCGTCCGCGCCCGAGCGGTACTTGCCGGTCAGGAAGCCCGACGCCAGCGCCGAGTAGGGGAAGACCGCCAGGCCCAGGTCGGCGGCCACCGCCGCCGTGCCCGACTCGTACTCGGCGCGGGCCACGAGGCTGTACCGCGGCTGGAGCGCGACGGGCGCGGCCAGGCCGTTCGCCCGGGCGTGCTCCACCCAGGCGCGCACCCGCTCGGGGGAGAAGTTGGACGCCGCGGGCGCGGCCACCTTCCCGGCCCGGACGAGCCCGTCGAAAGTCGCCGCGATTTCCTCGATCGGGCGGGTCGGGTCGTCGGCATGGGCGTAGTACAGGTCGATACGGTCGACGCCGAGCCGCCGCAGGGAATCGTCCACCGCTCCGTTCACGGTCGCCGGGGCCAGGCCCTCCAGGCCGGGCAGCTTGCCGACCTTGGTGGCCACGACCACGGCGTCGCGGTTGCCGCGCTCGGCGAGCCACGCCCCGATGATCGTCTCCGACTCGCCCCCCGCGTTGCCCGGCACCCACGCGCTGTACATGTCGGCGGTGTCGACGAAGTTGCCTCCGGCGGCCGCGTAGGCGTCCAGGACGGCGAAGGAGGTGGCCCGGTCGGCCGTCCAGCCGAACACGTTGCCGCCGAGGTTGAGCGGGAAGACGTCGAGATCGGTGTCGGGGATGAGGACCACGGCGGGCTCCAGTTCGGTGACGGGCTGATGGCCCACTGTGGCACGCGGCCGCCGGTCTCGGAAGGAGCCGGCGCCCGCGGCGCTAGGAGGGCGCTGAACAATCTGCGCGTCGAGGGCTGATCTTGGGCGGCACCTGAAATTGTTGGGTGGTGCAGGGTGAGGCTGGCAAGCAGCGGGACTTGTTCGATGTGTCGTCGGTCGCGGGGCATCTGTTGCCGGCG
>JAAYTZ010000061.1 GCA_012517965.1 Propionibacterium sp.
AGGGGCCCCAACCGCGGACGCGGTCAGGCAACGGACGTCGTGTCGGGCAAATCCCATGACCGCCACCGGGCAGTTCTCATGACCGCCAGCGGGCAACTACATGACCGTCACTGGGCAGTTTCTCGTGTCCGCCGACACCCACTGGCCGGACCTGCTGCCGCCGGACCTGCTGCGGACCTGCTGCCGCCGGACCTGCTGACGCCCCACCTGCGGACGCACCACGCACGACCTGCAGACGCACCCTCTCTCCCAACGCACCAGGGGCCCCGCATGATGCGGGGCCCCTGGGTTTCGCTGGGCTGCTCGTCCGGGCGCTTGTCCGGCCGAGCGTCGAGCGTCAGCCGATGATGAAGCGCTGGCCGACGTAGATCAGGTCCGGATCGGCGATCTGGTCCTTGTTCAGCGAGTAGATCGACTGCCAGTTGTCGAGGCCCTGGTCGCGGGCGATCTTCCACAGGGTGTCGCCGGGCTTGACGGTGTAGACCTTGGCGTCGTCCGCGGTCGACTTCTTGGTGACGGCCTTGGTCGTCTTCTGGGTCGTGGTCTTCGTCGCGGCCTTGACCGGAGCCGGGGTCGACTTGGTCGCCGTCGAGGTCGACTTGGTCGCCGTCGAGGTCACGGCCTTGGTGGTCGACGTCGAGGTCGAGCTCGACGCGGTGTAGCCGACGGCGCCACCGTTCTCCTTGGTGAGGCCGGCGTAGATCGAGCACTTGGGCCACGCACCGGGGCCCTGCACCGCGAGCGTGCGCTGCGCGACGATGATCTGCTCGGACTTGGTCGCTAGGTCGGCGCGGGGGGCGAACTCCTGGCCGCCGAAGGCGTTCCAGGTGGAGATGGTGAACTGCAGGCCGCCGTAGAAACCGTTGCCGGTGTTGATCGACCAGTTGCCGGACGACTCGCACTGCGCGACCTTGTCCCAGACGGACAGATCGGCGGCCTGTGCGGGGGCGGCCATGATGAGGCCGGTACCGGCGACCGTGGTGACTGCTGCGGCGGAGGCGAAGCGGGTCAGCGTCTTGTTCATGTGAGGGGGGTCCTTCCATGTCAAAGCTCCCGACCGGCGAGACCGTGCCTCGGCGGGTCGAGTCTCGGGGCCTGGGACGTTCCCAGCGAGGGTCCGGCTTGAGATTCAAGCCACCGGACGCCGTGTGAGGCCCGTGCGGGCCCCGGGTCTTGTCGGTGAATCCACCGGGTTGGGCAGATGTGACACCAAGAACTCTAAGAGAAACCTGAACGTTACGCAACTCGAACCTGAGGAAGTCTCAGAAAACCCGGAGGGTCGGGCGGGGAGAGGGCGTCCGGGGTGGCAGGGGAGAGTGCGTCCCGCGGGGTGGCCCGCAGTGGCGTTGGCCGCGGTTTCCCTGGTGTGGCACAGTGACCCCATGCCCGCGACCCTCCCCGGCGCCCACGCCGGTCTGACGGACGCCGAGGTCGCCGCCCGGCGGGCGAAGGGGCAGGTGAACACGCTCCCACCCCGCAGCGGCCGCACGGTCGCGGACATCGTCCGCGCCAACGTCTTCACCCGCATCAACGCGATCCTGTCGGTGCTGCTGGTGATCGTGCTGGCCACCGGCTCCTGGATCAACGCCGCCTTCGGCCTGTTGATCATCGTCAACTCGGGCATCGGCATCGTCCAGGAGCTCCGCGCCAAGCGCACCCTCGACAACCTCGCGGTCGTCGGGGAGGCCCAGCCCACGGTCCGCCGCGCGTCCGGCACGCAGCCCCGGCACCGCGACGAGATCGTGCTGGACGACATCATCGAGATCGGCCCCGGGGATCAGATCGTGGTCGACGGCGAGGTCGTCGAGTCCGACTACCTGGAGGTCGACGAGTCGCTGCTCACCGGCGAGAACGACCCCGAGCCCAAGCCCGTCGGCGCGACGGTGCTCTCGGGGAGCTTCGTCGTCGCCGGCTCGGGCGCCTACCGCACCACCAAGGTGGGCGCCGAGGCCTACGCCGCCCAACTCACCGCCGAGGCGTCCCGGTTCACCCTGGTCCGCTCGGAGCTGCAGCAGGACATCAACCAGATCCTGCGCCTGATCACGTTCCTGCTGGTCCCGGTGGGGTTGGCGACGATCTTCACGCAGTGGGCGCTGGTGGGCGGCGACTGGCGCCAGGCCGTGCTGCGGATGGCCGGCGCGCTCGTCCCGATGGTCCCCGAGGGGCTCGTGCTGCTCACCTCGATGGCGTTCGCGCTGGGGGTGATCCGGCTGGGCCGCCGGCAGTGCCTCGTCCAGGAGCTGCCCGCCATCGAGGGCCTCGCCCGCGTCGACGTCGTCTGCGCCGACAAGACCGGCACCCTCACCGAGACCGGCATGCGCTGCAGCCGGGTCGAGCCGCTGGCCCCGTTCACCGCCGCCGAGGTCACGGACGCCCTCGCCCAGCTCGCCGTCGCCGACGCCCGCCCGAACGCGTCCATCCTGGCGATCCGCGAGGCGCTGCCCGCTCCGCCCGACCCCTGGACCGTCGCCGCCCGCGCCCCGTTCACCTCGGCCAAGAAGTGGTCGGGGGTGAGTTTCGTCGGACGCCCCACGCCCGGCCCCGCGCCCCTCCAGCCCGGCGCCGACCACGCCCACTGGATTCTCGGCGCCCCGGACGTGCTGGCGTCCGGGCCGATCGCCGACCGGGCGGAGGAACTCGGTCGCACGGGACTGCGCGTGCTGCTGCTCTGCAGCACCGACACCCCCGTGGACGCCGCGGACGCCCCCGTCCGACCCACCCCGGCGGCCCTGGTCGTGCTCGAGCAGAAGGTCCGCCCGGACGCCGCGGACACCCTCGCCTACTTCGCCGCCCAGGACGTGGCGGTCAAGGTCATCTCGGGCGACAACGCGGCCGCGGTCGGCGCGGTCACCCGCACCCTCGGGGTGGTCACCGGCGATCCGGTCGACGCCCGCACCCTCGACGACGACACCCTGCCCGCCGCCGTCGCGTCGTACAGCGTCTTCGGCCGCGTCACCCCGCACCAGAAGCGCGCGATGGTGGCCGCCCTGCAGTCCCAGGGACGCACGGTCGCGATGACCGGCGACGGCGTCAACGACGTGCTCGCCCTCAAGGACGCCGACCTGGGCGTCGCGATGGGCTCCGGCGCGTCGGCGACCCGGTCGGTGGCCAAGATCGTCCTGCTCGACGACCGGTTCGCCACCCTGCCGCACGTGGTCGCCGAGGGCCGCCGCGTCATCGGCAACATCGAGCGCGTCGCGAACCTGTTCCTGACCAAGACCGTCTACTCCGCCGTGCTGGCCCTGCTGGTGGTGCTGTGGCAACTGCCGTTCCCGTTCCTGCCGATCCACGTGACGATCACGGGCTGGTTCACCATCGGCATCCCGGCGTTCCTGCTCTCCCTGGCCCCCAACCACGAGCGCGCCCGCCCGGGGTTCGTCCTGCGCGTCCTCCGCCTGGGCCTGCCCGCCGGTCTGGTGATCGCGGCGGCGTCCTTCACGACGTACGCCCTGCTGCGCTCCCAGGCCGTGGACGCCCAGGGCGCCACGCAGGCGTCCACGGCGGCGCTGGCGGCGCTGATCGTGAGCGCGACCTGGGTGCTGGCGGTGGTGGCGCGGCCCTACCAGTGGTGGAAGATCGGCCTGATCGTGCTGTCGCTGGCGGCCTACGCGCTGATCTTCACGCTCCCGTTCACCCAGGCACTGTTCGTGCTCGACTCCTCGAACGTGGCGTTCATGGAGACCGGCCTGCTGATCGGCGCGGTCGGCGCGGCGGCGATCGAGGGGCTGTGGTGGGCGCGGGCCCGGTTCTTCGGCGAACAGCGCCAGTTCTGGGCGGTCGTCACCGCCCGCTGAGGCCCGCGGCCGGGAGTGTTCTCGCGCGCGGGGTTCTGCTGCGGATACGCAGCACTGCTTGTCGGCCAATGTTTCCCGCCACCGGACTGCTGCGGATACGCAGCACTGCTTCACGGCGAGTGGCTCCGCCAAGCCGCCCGACCCTAGAGTCCCCGTCCCATCCAGTGGCCCCGATTCGAGGGTTTGCATACGGAATCGTTACGATGCACCTGAGAGTTTGCTGGGGGGAAGACCACGATATGCCGAGAGGCAGGCGTGGCCTTGCAGCAATGGCCTGGGCGAAGCCGATGATTCGATTCGACGTACGCCTACTGCGCGCCTCGCTCGCAGCGGTCGACGTCGCGGCGTGGTTCGTCGCGACGTTGTTCCTGGTGGTCGTGCGCTACGACGTGACGCTCAAGCCCACCCAGTGGTCCTATGCCCTCGCGTTCCCCGCGGTCGCGGCGGCCCTGCAGTTGGCTGTCGGGCTCTGGCAGAAGCTCTACCGGGGCGCGGCCGGCGTGGGCACCTACGTCGAGGCGCAGCTGCTCGGCCGGGTGGTCACCGGGGTGTCGCTGGTCGTCTCGACGGCCTTCTGGGTGTTGGGCGCCGACAGTGCCCCCCGAGGGCTGGTGCTCGCGGTGCCGTTCCTGGCCCTGATCTTGATGTTCGGCGCGCGGTTCGCGCTGCGCGCCACCCGGGGCTACCTGATCCGCCGCAATCGTCGGAGTCGACCAGTGCGGCGAGAGGGACGAGCTTCGCCGGTCCGGCGACGTTGGGGATGATGAAACGGTTCAGGTTGTCGATCATCGCTCGGGCGAGGATCTCCCCGAGTGGTCCGACGTCGCCCTTGTCTGCTTGCTGCATGGCGCGCAGGTAGGCGGCGCGTTGTTCTTTGAGGATCACGACGGGCGGGTAGCCGAGTCTGACCAGCACCAGGTTCAAGGCCAGTCGTCCAGCACGACCGTTGCCATCGAGGAACGGGTGGACCCGTTCGAAGTGGTTGTGGGCCTCGGCCAGCAGTTCGGGCAGGTTGCCGCCGGCTTCCAGTCGGGCGGGGATCGTGCTGATGGTGGTGACCCACTCGTCGAGGGCGGCGGGTACCAGCGGCCACGACGGTGGGGTCATCCCTTCCGCGAAGGGGTGGATGTCGTGGCGCCGGAAGTTGCCGGGCGCTTCGGCGTCGGAGGCTTCCCGGTGGGGGGAGACCTGCCACACGAGGGTCAGGGCCAGGTGGTGGATGTGGCGGATCTCCTGAACGGTGATCAAGGTGTCGGCGGTCCGGTCGCCGGCGCCCATCGCCTCCCGGTACACCCAGGAGGCGGCGTCGCCGTAGCCCTTGACCTCCATGTACTCCCGCAGGGGTTTCGCGCCGACGGCCTTGCCCTGGTCGAGCAAGGTCTCGACTTCTACCTTGTTCACCCGTACCGGTAGCTAGCACCCCGAATCGGAGTTCGGCCAGGGTGATCGCGCTGATGGCGAGCACGCCGGGGAGTGGGGCGATGTCCGCGGCGAGGCTACCCCTGGCGGCTTGACTTCCGATCCTAAGGCGCCACAATTGTGGTCATGAGTGCTGAACCCCTGCGAGACGTGCGTGACCACTTCAGCGAGGTGGTTGATCGCGTTGAACGTCATCACGAACGCGTGACGGTCACCCGCAACGGCCGCCCGGTCGCAGTCCTGATCAGCCCCGCGGACCTGGCCGAACTCGAGGAGACCCTCGACGTGCTGTCCGACCCCGATGCGCTCGCCGACATCCGCGAGGCAGACTCGGCCTACGCGTCAGGCGACGTCGTCCGCGGCGCCGACGCTGTTCGGAAGCTTCGCCGGTGACCGACGACGAGGGCTACGAGTTGGTCCTCACGCCACCCGCGATCCGGGCCATCCAGGCCGGTCTTCCAGAAGCCGTCGCCGCCGCCGCGATCGAATTCATGACCGGACCCCTCATGGGCAACCCCCGCCGCGTGGGCAAGATGCTCCGTCGCGAACTTCAAGGCATCTGGTCGGCCAAGCGCGGAACCTACCGGGTGTTGTACCGCATCAACGACCGCACCCACGAAGTTATCGTCGTGCGCATCGACCATCGCCGCGACGTCTACCACTGACGACCGGATCCCGCGTGCTGAGCGTCAGTTTCCGATGCGCTGCAGTGGTTGGCCCGTTACCTGGGCGATCAGGTCGAAGTCCTTGTCGAGGTGAAGGACGGTACGGCCGGTGAGTTCCGCGGTGGCGGCGATCAGCAGGTCAGGGATTGAGGGCGCTCTGTGCTGACCGCGGGCGGCGAGCAGGGCTTGGACCTCCACGGCCCGGTCCTCGATGGCTGGCGTCAGGTACTCCACGGGCATGGCCGCGATCGGTGGCAGCCGCAACGCCCGCGTGTGGTCGTCGGCTGATCGCGCCGAGAATCCGACTTCCAGTCGCGTGACCGTGGAGATGGCCACCAGGCCGCGTTCGATCCGGCTGGCCCACTCGTCGGCGTCCGGGCTGTGACCCAGCCTGACCAAGGCCGACTTGTCGACCAGCCAAAGCGTCACGACCAGGCCTCATCCATGACGGTCGGGTCGGCGAGGTCGGCCAGCAGTTCGGACATGGCGCTCAAGTCGGAGGCCGCGACGCTGTCGAGTGAGCGGCAGGCCTGCTGGTGGAGTTGGCGCCGGAGGAAGTCCGTGCGTGAGAGTCCGTGGCGCCGGGCCTGTTCGTCCAGACGTTCCAGGTCGGCGGCGGGGATGTTGCGGATCAGTACGTCAGGCATGGTTCGCCTCCTTCGCAGCTCGATATCTGATGATATCGGGCGTCGGGGTGGAGGCAAGGTTGTTCCGGTGAACTCGAGGGATCATCCTCACCACCGCAACCCGTTCCTATACGTACGCCGACCGTCTCCACGTCATGCCCATCGACCGGCTGTGGACCTCCGTCGTACCCGGAGTCCCGCACTGACCCCCCCAAGGGCTCCGACGCCGCTCTCCTGCCGCGTCGCGGGGGCGGCTCCGATGGCGGGGGCGTCCGAGGAGGTGAACGAGAAACGCACACTCGATGCCGCCAATCGGCCCTCTCGGCTCCGAATCGGTGATCGAGTGTGCGTTTTTCAGGGTTGGGACCCTGCCCGTGGCTACCGGGACCGGGAGGACGCCGAGCACGTCGCCGGACGCCCTCGCCGGCCTCCGGGTTCGCTGGGCCTCGGCGAGTAGATCCTGCGGCAACTGGTCGAGACCGGGTGGATCGACCCTCCGGGCAGCTCGGACCATCCAGGACACCGTGGCCGCCGCCTCCGGTGCCCTCGCGAAGCTGTCCCGCGCAACGATCGGTCGGGGGCCGGTCATCGACACCACCAACGGCGTCCCCGATGGGGCCGAAACTGTGTGGCACCTGACGCCTGCCGCGGTCTCAATGCTGCAGGGGTTCGACCGCGAAGCGGGCAGGAACCGGGTGTGGCCCACCCGGGAGCGGATCGCGGCGTCGTACGCGAGAGCCCGAGGCCGGATCAGCTCCACCGAACTCGGGAGCCTGGTGGGCGCCTACCCGAGCAACGTCGGGCCTGTGCTCAAGCGGCTGGAGGAGGACGGATTCCTCGCACCCTCGCGCGCCTCCAGACGCGGCACGGGCTTCTACTGCCGGTACCGGGGGGACGCCTGAGGTCCTGCTCCGGGGACACCAAGTTCCGCAAGTCGACCTGCACGATGCCGTGGGTGCCACGCTCGGCGTCCACCATGAGGTGGGGTGGCTGGTCAGATGCCGGTGATCTGCACGAGGTCTTCCAGCCCGGCGAAGTGGTCGACGTTGCGGGTGTAGAGGCGGGCGCCGTGGGCGTGAGCGGTCGCTGCGATGAGCAGGTCCCTCACTCGTCGCCGCGGTTGGCGGCCGGCATCGACCACGGCGGCGGCGAGTCGGCCGTAACTGATCGCGACCGCCTCGTCGACGGGCAACGCGTCGAAGTGTCTCTGCACGATGCTGAGGCGGCGTAGTCGTTCGGCGCGTACTGCGGCGGTCTTCGCCACCATCACCCCGAACTGGAGTTCGGCCAGGGTGATCGCGCTGATGGCGAGCACGCCGGGGAGTGGGGCGATGTCCGCGGCGATGATGACGCTGGTGTCGAGGATGGCCCGCTCGGGTGGTTCTGTCGCGCGGTTCACTGCTCGACCCGCGGGTCGCGCGGGTCCTCGTCGAGGAGTTGACGGTCGTGCTCCCAGGTGGGGTCGTCGGGGCCATTGAACAGGTCGGCGATCTCGCCCCAGGAGCGCCACTGGGTCGCGTGGGCCGGGACGAGGCGCGCACTGGGTCGCCCGGTAGCACTTGTGCTATCACTGTTGAGTTGGCAGAACATGCGTGACCACTTCAGCGAGGTGGTTGATCGCGTTGAACGTCATCACGAACCCGGGTCTTGTTGCGTCGACGCAACGGCGCCCTGGACGGTGCGCATGATCGAGCACGGCCGGTCCGGTTTGGGGCGCACGGGCGCGCATCGACGCGGTCGCCCGCAGTTCTGCGCGGTCACCCGCGCTTCGATCGCGTCGGCGTCCTGACGCCCCGGCGCTCCGCGCGGACGCTGGCAGATCTGCGGTTCAGGCCCGTAGCCGAAGCCCGCGTCGCGCATACGCAACAAAACGCGCGAGGGGGGTGTCCACCGGTCGCAGGCGGTCAGCGCGCCGCCAGTCGGGGGAGGATCACGGCCAGGAGGGCGTCCAGTTGCGCCGCGGTGGTGGCGGCGGCCTCCGGGCCGCGGCCGTAGGGGTCCGGCACGTCGCCGGACGCCCGCGCCGGCCTGCGGGTCCGGTGGGCCTCGGCGAGCAGCGCGCGGGCGTCCAGGTGAGGGGCGGCGTCCGCGAACTCGGCGAACTGCGTCAGGGTGAACGTGCGGCGGACGGCCGCCGGCCACTCGTCGAGGACGAAGTCGCGGTGCCGGGACTCCGCGGTGAGCAGCAGGTCGGCGTCCGCGATGAGGGGCGCCGGTCAGGCGGCGCGAGCGGAAGGCGTCCGGGTCGGCGCCCCGGGCCCGCGCCTCGGCGGCCATGGGGGCGTCCATCGGGTGATCGACCCAGCCGTGCGTGCCGGCGCTGCCGACGGTGACGGGCGCGTCGGCACCGAGCAGCTGCCGGGCGCGCACGGTAGCGTACGCCGAGCGGCAGATGTTCGCGGTGCAGACGAACAGCACGTTCAGCGGCTGCGGGTCGCTGCTCGGTCGCGCCTGGGTCACCCGGCCACCGTACAACCGCACGGGCGGCGTCCCCCCGCCGGACGCCGCGGCTCGCCCGCGCGTCGGCGTCCGGCCCCCGGTGTGCCGCCCTGCGGGTGGTGGGGTGTCAGGCCAGCCGGGCCGCGATGGCGTCCCCGACCTGGCTGGTGGACCGCTTGGCGGTGCCACGCTCGGCGACGTCGGCGTCCACGGCGGCCTCGATGCGGGCGGCGTCCTCGTGGCGTCCGAGGTGATCGAGCAGCATGGCGATCGACGAGATCTGGGCCGTGGGGTCGGCGATGCCCTGTCCGGCGATGTCGGGGGCCGAGCCGTGCACGGGCTCGAACATCGACGGGAAGACGCCCTCGGGGTTGACGTTCGCCGACGGGGCGAGCCCGATGCCACCGGTGACCGCGCCGGCCAGGTCGGTGATGATGTCGCCGAACAGGTTGTCGGTGACGATGACGTCGAAGCGCTGGGGGTCCTGGACGAAGGCGATCGTCGTGGCGTCGATGTGCAGGTAATCGGTGGCGACCTCGGGGAACTCCTCGCCGACCTGCTGGAAGAGGCGGTTCCACAGGCCGCCGGCGTTGACGAGCACGTTGTGCTTGTGCACGAGGGTGAGGTGCTTGCGGCGGCGCATGGCGCGCGCGTAGGCGTCCCGGATGACGCGCTCGGCGCCGTAGGCGGTGTTGACGCTGACCTCGGTCGCGATCTCGTGCGGGGTGCCCACCCGGACCGCACCGCCGTTGCCGCAGTAGAGACCCTCGGTGCCCTCGCGGACCACCAGGAAGTCGATCGGGCCGCGGTCGGTGATGTTCGTGCCGAGCGGGGTGACGACGCCCGGGTAGAGCTTGGACGGCCGCAGGTTGACGTAGTGGTCGAGCAGGAACCGCAGCCGGAGCAGGAGGCCGCGCTCGAGCAGGCCGCTGGGGATCGTGGTCGAGCCGGGAGCCGCGCCCACCGCGCCGAGGATGATCGCGTCGGCCTGCTTGAGCTCCTCGACGACCGAGTCGGGGAGAACCTCGCCGGTGCGCAGCCAGCGCTCGGCGCCCAGGTCGTAGTGGACGAACTCGAAGGCGTTCTCGCCGACGGCGGCTTCGAGCACCTTGAGTCCCTCGGCCACGACCTCGGGGCCGATGCCGTCCCCGGGGATGACGGCGATGGTCAGCTTCTTCTCTGCGGTAGTCACCGGGGCAGCCTAGTGAGCGGGGGGCGGGGGGTGCGGGGTGTTCTGACAGCCGGACCTGGGTGGGGGAGGGACGGCGGGACTCGGGGTGGGGGCGCGGGCACCGACCGGGTGGCGGCACACTCGCAGGGCGGGATCGTCGACTGGGACGGCGCCGGCGGCGAGACGCTCGCCGCCAAGATCGCCGCCGAGGTCGGCTACCCGGTGCAGCACCTCTCGTACCAGGAGTACATCCGCGGGTCGATGGGGACCTACGTGCCGGAAACCTGGGGCATTCCGATCGTGACCATCGAGATGGCCCAGCCCGGGCTCACCGACGGCCTCTTCCGTGGCATGCTGGCGACCGTCGAGTAGGTCGGGAGTTCTGCCGCTGACGACGCTCGGGTGTGACCTGATTTCCGTCAAGTCGAAGCAACTCGCACCTGGGCCTGGTGAGGCCCAAGGGGGAGGCGGCGGGCCGGGATGTGGCCTCCTACCCGAACACGGGACGGACGTAACACCTGAGCCGGTGGTCCGAACAGCAAGCCGCGCGGGTGGCCTATTGCCAGAGGGTGGCGATGGGGGCAGCCCAGAGCCGGTCGCCGAGGGGGAAAGTGCTGGCTCCCGTGTGCAGGACGACGCCGCGCCGGAAGGCATCCCCCAGGTGGTCGCGCAGCCAGGCCAGGTGCGCGGCGTCCCGGGGGGTGATGGTGCTGGCTGCTTTGATCTCGACCGCGACGATCTGGCCTGCGGCCGATTCGAGCACGACGTCGACCTCGCGCGTCTGGTTGCCGTCTCTCAGGTGGTGGGCCGTGACCGAGGGGGTGGCGAGCTTCAGCAGTGGCCGGAGTTGGGCCAGGACGAAGGTGTCGATCAAACGACCGAGTCGGTCGGCGCTCCTGAGCGTGCCGGCCCGGGTGTCCCCGGCCAGATGCGCGGCCATCCCCGGGTCGAGGATGTAGTACTTCGGAGTCTTCACCATGCGGTTGAGGCGGCTGGGGGCGAAGGCGGCGATGCGGTCGATGATGCGCAGGTCCTCAAGGAGGTTGAGGTAGGACCGGGCTGTGCGGTGATCGATGCGGGCGGCGTCGGCGAGCGTGGTCAGGGACGGCAGTCCGGCGGTGTTGAGGGCGACCGCCCGCAGGAGCGAAGCCAGCGCGGTCGGGGAACGCACCTCGGCCAGGTCGGCGACGTCGTGGCGAACGAGTTGGTCGACATAGCCCTCGTACCAGGTGGATCGTGCGAAGTCGCCGAGTCCGATGGCGTCGGGGAATCCGCCGCGAAGGGCGTGGTCGACGTAGTCGACGAGGGTGGGGGCCGAAGCGAGGGTGCCGACGGCCGGATCGTCGTCGCTGAACAGTTGGGTGACGGCGTCCGCTGCCTGGCGGCGGTGCTGTAGTTCGGCAACGGTGAGGCCGTGCATGGCCAGGGGGACGACGCGGCCGGTTGCCGGCCAGCCCGAATCGTCGAGCCGTGCTCTGATACTGCCGGTGAGCAGGAACCGCCCGGCGCCCCCGCGTGCATCGACCGCGCGTTTGACTGCGCCCATCGACTCCGGGACCGCCTGCCACTCGTCGACCAACACCGGCGTGGCTTGCGCGGCGAGCACCGCGTCCGGGGCGGCCCGAAACGCGGCCGCCTCGTCGGGACGGTCAAGCCGGAGCACGGAGGCCGCCCGGCGCAGCGCAGTCGTGGTCTTGCCACAGCCACGTGGACCGGTCAGCATCAGGGCGGGAAGCTCGGCCAGCAGCGTGTCGAGGGCCCTGTCGATGGAGCGTGGGATGTAGGCGACGTCTCGGTTCAAGCGCCGGCTCCTCGGCTGATGTTGTTCTAGCAGGGACTCTGATGTCAGTTTAGCATCGCTCGTGATGACAATTTCGCATGCTTGCTCCGTGCGAGGTGGTCTCCGTCCACCGGGACCTGGTCGCACCTGGGGCGTGGTGAGGGCCGGGGAGAGGCGGGGCCTGGGGAGAGGCGGGGGCCGGGGTGTGACTTGGTGCCCGTCTACCGGAAGCAACTCGCACCTGGGGCGGGGGGACGGCGTGGGCAGCGCGGGGAACGTCGGTGGGCGTCGATATCCTGCCGTCATGTCGTTGTCCTTCGCCGTGCAACCCAACCCGAACCCTGCCACCCCGGAACGCGTCGCCGAGATTCACGCGAACCCCGGCTTCGGCAAGTACTTCACCGACCACATGGCGGTGGCCACGTGGACCAAGGGCCAGGGCTGGCACGACGACGTGATCGTCCCCTACGGGCCCCTGCAGATGGACCCGGCGTCCGCGGTGTTCCACTACGCCCAGGAGATCTTCGAGGGCCTCAAGGCCTACCGGCACGCCGACGGCTCGGTGTGGCTGTTCCGGCCGGAGCGCAACGCCGCGCGGCTCAACCAGTCGGCCCACCGGCTCTGCCTGCCCGAACTGCCCGTCGAGGACTTCCTGACCTCGGTCACCGAACTGGTCCGGGTCGACGAACGCTGGGTGCCGTCCGCCGACGGCGGCGAGCAGAGCCTGTACATCCGGCCGTTCATGATGGCCCACGAGAACTTCCTCGGCGTCCGGGCGGCCGAGACCGTGCTGTACTGCGTGATCCTGTCGCCGGTGGGCACGTACTTCGCCGAGGGCGTCCGGCCCATCGACATCTGGATCACGCACGACTACAGCCGTGCCGGCATCGGCGGCACCGGGGCCGCGAAGTGCGGCGGCAACTACGCGTCGAGCCTGATCGCGCAGTACGAGGGCTACGAGAACGGCTGCTCGCAGGTGCTGTTCGTGCAGCCCTGCGTCGACCGCGTCGATGAGCTCGGCGGCATGAACGTGTTCGTCGTCAGCCGCGACGGCGCGCTGATCACGCCGGCCACCGAGGGAACCATCCTGCACGGCGTCACCCGCGACTCGATCCTGCAGGTGGGGAGGGCGATGGGGCTCGACGTGCAGGAGCGCCGGCTGCCCCCCGAGGAGCTCGAGGAGGGCATCACCTCGGGCCGCTTCGTCGAGGCCTTCTGCTGCGGCACCGCCGCCGTCATCAGCCCGATCGCGTCGTTCAAGAGCAAGCACGGCGCGTACTCCCTGCCCCCGGGCTCCGGATCGATCACGATGAAGCTGCGCGACGCGATCACCGACATCCAGTTCGGCCGCGCCGAGGACACCTTCGGTTGGATGCATCGCATCGTCTGAGTTTTTCAGGCCGGACGCCGCCCCGCCGCGCAGGTGCCCGGCCGTGGCCGGGGGCCGGGAAGGCGCGCGCTGCGCGACGAGAGCACGAGGAGATGAGTCGAGATGGCGGACGAGACCGGTCAGCGACGGGACAACAAGAAGTTCGCGACGGGCACGGCGGCCGGCGTCGTCGCCGGGGGCCTGCTCGTCGTGGCCGCGCTGAACCTCGTGTCACCGCGGACGGCCGTGACCGCCGTGCCGAGTACGATCACCCCGAGCGCCGCCGCGACGACGACCCAGACCACGACGCCGCCGGTCGCCGCGCCGAGCCCGAGCGAGACGCCGACCCCCACGCCCACGCCGACGCCCACGAGTGCTAGCCCGACGGCCGCACCGACCCCCACGGCGAGGCCGACGGGGGAGGTGGTGACCTCGCTCCCGCGCCTGTCGTACGTGGCGGTGTTCAAGTGGCTGCCCAAGTCGTCGTACTCGGCCGCCGAGGCCGCCGCCGAGGCCGCCGCCGAGGCCGCCGAGAATCAGCGCGGCGGGCTGCGGGTGGTCGCGATCGACGGCAACCTCATCCAGAAGCCCGGCTACTGGGGGATCGGCGTCGCCAACCTCGCCGATTTCGCCGACGCCACGGCAGCCTGCAAGGCGATGGGTTTCGGCACCACGGGCCGGGACTGCTTCCGCCGCGCCGTGCTCTGACCGGAGCTCGTCCGCTGGAGGCGCCTCAGGCGTCCTCGGCGGCCAGGGCGTCCTCGACCCGGGCACGGGTCTCGCAGGTCAGGCGTCCGGTGACCCAGGTCTCCAGGTCGCTGCCGGACAGGACGCCGGCGCTTCGGGCGCGGAGCTGCACCCGGACGGCCTCACGGGCGAGTTCGTCGGGGTCGTCCGGCACGGGGGGCAAGCCGAGCTCGTCGAGCGTGTTACGCACCAGGTCGAGCCGCTCGGCGTAGGGATCGGCCGGTGCGCTGCCGGCGAGCATGTCCAGGCTGGGGGTGCTGATGCCGGCCACGAGGCACGCCACCGCGGCGTCGACGACGCGGTCGTAACCGCCGTCGACGACCCACAACACCGCCGCGTCCCGCAAGCGGGCGATTTCGTCACTGTGTTTCACGCCCCAACGGTGGCACGGACAGGGTAGGTGCGGCCAATCCGGCGGGCGTGCCGCCTCGGGCGGGAGTGGGGGGGGGTTCAGGGTCGGGGCAGTCGGGCCGGTGGATCTGTGCAATGTTGGAGGCCGGTTCCATGCGCTCGGCATTGCACAGATCGTGCGGTGCCGCCCCTGAGTACAGATCGTGGGGTACCCCGGGGTCGCGGTGGGGGGCAGTCGGGCCGACGGGTCGGGGTAGTCGGGCCGGTGGAGTGGATCTGTGCAATGTTGGAGGCCGGTTCCTGGTGCTCGGCATTGCACAGATCGTGGGGTGCCCCCTGGGGGTGGGTGCGGGGGCAGTCGGGCCGACGGGTCGGGGTAGTCGGGCCGGTGGATCGGGCCGGTGGATCTGTGCAATGTTGGAGGCCGGTTCCATGCGCTCGGCATTGCACAGATCGTGCGGTGCCGCCCCTGAGTAGGGGTTTGGTTGGGGAGGTCCGGTGTCGCAGCCCTCGCGCGCCCGCGAGGGGCCGCAGCCCTGCGGCGGAAGGTGACCCTGACTAGGGATGTTGCGTGGCTGCAACGCATCATCGCCACAGAAGATGGCTTTGACTAGGGACGTTGCGTGGCCGCAACGCATCATCGCAGAGGACGGCTCTGGCTAGGAGGGCGCTGAACAATCTGCGCGTCGAGGGCTGATCTTGGGCGGCACCTGAAATTGTTGGGTGGTGCAGGGTGAGGCTGGCAAGCAGCGGGACTTGTTCGATGTGTCGTCGGTCGCGGGGCATCTGTTGCCGGCG
>JAAYTZ010000062.1 GCA_012517965.1 Propionibacterium sp.
GCCCCGGCCCACAGCCGCTCGGCGTCCGCCACCAGCCCCTCCGGGCCACAGACGTAGGACGCCCGCGCGCGCCAGTCCGGGACGAGGGCGGCCAGGACGCCGGGGGTGGCGAGGTCGAGGCGGCCCGCGGCTCCGCTGAGGTGCCGGACGAGGCGCAGGCCGGGGTGTCGGGCGGCGAGGGCGTCCAGTTCGTCGGCGAACAGCGCGTCGGCGCGGGAGCGCGCCAGCTGCAGCAGCGTGACGTCGGCGGCGGGGTCGCGGGCCAGCAGGGTGCGCAGCATCGACCGCAGCGGCGTCAGCCCCGTGCCGGCGCCGATCAGGAGCACCGGCCCCGGGGTGGGGGGCAGGAGGAAGTCGCCCTGCGGCTGGTCCAGGAACAGCAGGTCGCCGGGGCGGGTGTCCCGGACCAGGGCGCCGGACACGAGCCCCACGGCGCCCACCGTGACGGCCGGCTCCTCGCCCTCACCGGACGACAACGAGAACGGACGCCAGCGACGGACGCCGTCGATCTCCACGCCGACGCGCACCCACTGCCCGGCCCGGGGCGTCCGCCAGCCGCGCCCGGGGCGGAACCGCACGGTGGCGACGTCGTCGGCGAGCCGGTGGACACCGGTCACCACGCCGCGCACCTGCCGGCTCGAGTGCCGAGGGTCGACGACGGCGAGGAAGTCGGACGGCCGGAGGGGGTAGGTCAGCGTGGTGGCGAGCCGGGAGACGACGGACGTGAGCATGATGGGAGCTCCTCGATGTTCAGGAAACCTACGGTTGCGTAGGTTTCCTGCTCCAGGCTACCCGATGCGCGGGGTCGCCCCGTCGGTGGACGCCGCCTCCGCCGTCAGCAGCCGAAGGGCCACCACGGGAAGATCATGCAGATCCCGGACGCCTGCGGGGTCACGCCCCCCGGCTTCGCGGCGTGAGCGGGGGTGGTGACGCCCGTGGTCAACAGCGCCACGGCCGCAGCCGCCACAAGGAGTTTCTTGGTCGCCTTCATCGCGCCTCCGATCTGATGAAGCATCACCTTGATGGTAGCGGTCCGGCCCTCCACCGGCTCGTCGCCGAGCCCCCTCCGTGCCCCCCGACTTTCAGTCGGTGCGTTCGACGAGGCCCCACTCGAAGGCGCGGACGACCGCCTTCAGGCGCGACGGCACCGCGAGCTTGGTCATGATCGCCGACACGTGCGTCTTGACCGTCGACTCGGACAGGAACAGCCGGTCGGCGATCTCGGAGTTGCTCAGCGCCTGGCACAGCAGCCGAAGGATCTCCAGCTCCCGGGCGCTCAGCTCGACCTGCGGCGGGCGGGAGGGCGCCGTCGTCCGCTTGCCGGCCCGGCTGCGCACCAGGCGCCCCAGCGGCTCGGGCGACACCACGGTGGTGCCCTCGACGACGGCGTGCACGGCGTCCACGAGGGCCTTGGGCGAGGCGTCCTTGAGCAGGAAGCCCGAGGCCCCGGCGGCGAGGGCGTCCACCATGTAGTGGTCCTCGTCGAAGGAGGTGAGCAGCAGCACCCGGGTGTGCTTGTGCGTGGCCCTGATCCGCTCGGCGGCGCTGATGCCGTCCAGGACCGGCATGCGGATGTCCATGATCACCACGTCGACCGGGTCGGCGTCCACGGCCGCCACCGCCTCGGCGCCGTTCGCGAACGAGCCGACCACCTGGAGATCCGGGGCGGCCTGGGCGTAGGCCACGAGGGCGGACCGCACGATCGAGTCGTCGTCGACGACGATCACCCGGATCGGATCGTCGGTCGCTGCTGTCATCACACCTCCAGGGGGATCCGGGCCCGGACGACCCAGGTCGGGCTCGTGCTGGTCACCTCGAGTTCGCCACCCAGCGCCTCGATCCGCTCCCGGGCGCCGATCAGGCCCAGCTGGGGAGTGTCGGGCCGGGTGGAGCCGGGGGGCTTGGAGCGGTTGATGAAGACCGCCTCGAACTCGCCCTCCCCGGACTCGAACATGATGCTGACCGGGCCGCCCGGGTCCCCGTGCCGGAGCATGTTCGCGGTCGCCTCCACCACCACCTTGGCCAGCGCCTCCCGGACCGACTCCGGCAGGTCGGCCAGGTCGGCGTCCACGTGGCTGGTCACGGTGAACCCGTGCTCGCGCAACTCGGCGGTGCGCGCGGTCAGCACGTCGTCCAGGGACGAGAGCTGCCAGGGGGCCTGCGGCTGGTCGGCGTCCGGCTCGTTGCGACGCAGGGTCTCCATCATGCCGCGCAGGTCGCGCATCGCGCTGCGGCCGGCGTTGATGATGTAGTCGAGGTCGGCGGCGAGCTGCGGGTCCGGGACGCCGCGCAGCTTCGCCTGCTCCGCGCGCAGGATGATCGACGTCGTCGAGTAGGCGATCGTGTCGTGCAGGTCGCGGGCGATGGCCCGGCGCTGGGCCTGCATCGCCGCGGTCCGGTCGACGAGGCTGCGGGCCCGCTCCGCCTGCAGCCGGTGGACGGCCTCGCCGAACGCCCACGCGATCGCCCCGGCGACCACCCAGAACAGCATGTTGGCCAGCACGAGCGGCCACGGGCGCATCGGCGTCGTCTCGAACAGGAACTGCACCAGGAGCCACCAGGCGGCGATGCCGGCGGCCAGCGGCCGCAGCCCGCGGGCGACCAGCGAGCCGACCACCAGGGTCATCACGATGAGCGTCGGCCGCTTGAGCTCCAGCGGCAGGGCCAGCAACGTCGTCATCGCGACGGTGGCGGCCAACGCCGCCTGCACCGGCCACACCCCGACCGCCCCGGCGCACAGGATCATCAGCAGCTCGAGCACGAAGCCGGCGCGGTCGTCCGCGAACCGCTCCCGGGAGCCCACCGCCATCAGCGCCACGATGGCCGCGCCCAGGGCCTCCGGCAGCCCCTGCGGCACCCGGACCCGGGGCAGCCGGGTGATGGGTAGGCGCAGGCGACCCGCCCGCGGGGCGGCCTCTCCCTCGCTGCTCAGCACCCTCCGGAGTATGCACCCGTGCCTCGGCCGCCGACCCGGGCGCGGTGCCGCACGGCAGGAAATCGGTACGAAAGTACCAGTGGAGTTGGCAGACTCGGCCCGTGACCGACCTGCTCGCTCCGTTCACTCTCCGGGGCCGAACCTTCCGCAACCGCCTGTGGGTGCCCGCCATGTGTCTGTACTCGGTGGAGGCCCGCGACGGCGTGCCCACCGACTTCCACCTCGCCCACTACGGGGCTCGGGTCGCCGGCGGCTACGGCCTGGTCGTCTCGGAGGCGACCGCCGTCGTCCCCGAGGGCCGCATCACGCCCTACGACGCCGGCCTGTGGTCGGACGCCCAGGGTGCGGCCTGGGCGCGGATCGCCGCCCTGGCCCACCGCCTGGGCGGCGCCTTCGGCGTCCAACTCGCCCACGCGGGGCGGAAGGCGTCGACCTGGCCGGGGTGGCCGGGGCAGCCCTCCGGGGCGGTCGCCGTCGAGGAGGGCGGCTGGCGGACGGTGGCGCCGTCGGCGACGGCGTTCCCCGGGCTGCCGGCGCCGCACGCCCTCACGATCGAGGAGATCGGGGCGGTCGTGCGCGCGTTCGCGTCCGCGGCCCGGCGCGCCGCCGAGGCCGACGTCGACGTCGTCGAGGTGCACGCCGCGCACGGCTACCTGCTGCACCAGTTCCTTTCGCCGCTGAGCAATCAGCGCACCGACCGCTACGGCGGGTCGCTGGAGAACCGGCTGCGCCTGCCGCTCGAGGTCGCCGAGGCCGTGCGGGCGGGGTGGCCGGACGATCGGCCCCTGTTCGTCCGCCTCTCCGCCACCGACTGGCTGCCCGGCGGCTGGGACCTCGACCAGTCCTGTGTGCTGGCGCGCGAACTCGCCGCGCGCGGGGTGGACCTGATCGACGTGTCCTCCGGCGGCCTGCTGCCGGCGCCGATCGACCCCGTGCCCGGCTACCAGGTGCCGTTCGCGCGTCGGCTGCGGGCCGAGGGCGTCCCTACGGCGGCCGTCGGCCTGATCACCGATCCCGCCCACGCCGCGGCGATCGTGGCGGCCGGGGATGCGGACGCCGTGCTGATGGGGCGCGAGGCGCTGCGGAACCCCTCCCTGCCGCTCCACCTGGCGGCCGAACGGGGGGACGTCACCTGGGTGCCGCCGCAGTACCGGCGGGCCTGGCCCGGCTGAGCCCTCAGCCGGCGAGCCCACCGGCCAGCGCGGCTGCCAGGGCGGTGAGGGTCTCGGTCGTGCCGGCGTCCAGCCTGAGCGTGGCGACGTCGTCGCCCCTGGTCGCGCCGCGGTTCACGATCGCGACCGGCTTGCCCTGGCGGGCCGCGTGCCGCACGAACCGCAGGCCCGACATCACGGTCAGCGACGAGCCGGCCACCACCAGGGCGTCGGCGTCGTCGACGAGGGCGTAGGCGTCCGCCACCCGCGGTGGGGGCACCGACTCGCCGAACATCACGACGTCGGGTTTGAGGACACCGCCGCAGGCCTCGCAGTCGACGACGACGAAGTCGTGCCAGTCGTCGACGACGGCGTCACCGTCGGGGCGGATCTCGGCGGTGCCGGCCGGGATGGTGCCCGTGACCCCGGGGTTCGCGCGCTCCAGGCGCTCCTGCAGCGCGGCCCGCTGGCTGGTTGCGCCGCAGTCGAGGCACACGACGGCGTCGATGCGGCCGTGGAGGTCGAGCACCCGGGCGCTGCCGGCCGCCTGGTGCAGGCCGTCCACGTTCTGCGTGATGACCGGCACCCCGAGCGCCGCGAGCGCCACGTGCCCGGCGTTCGGCCGGGCCACGCCGAAGCTGCGCCACCCCTGCATTGAGCGGGCCCAGTAGCGCCGGCGTTCCTGCGGACGGGTGCGGAAGTCGTTGAACAGGATCGGCCGATAGGGACGCGCCTCCCGGCCCCGGTAGTCGGGGATGCCCGAGTCGGTGCTGAGGCCGGCGCCGGTGAGCGCGAGCCAGCGGCGTCCGGCCAGCAGGGCGGCGAGATCGGCGGCTGCTGGCACGGCGTCCAGGCTAGCGATCGTGGATGAACCACGGACGGTGTGCGGATCGGCCCCATTTGAACGTGCCCAATTCACACCGTTCGTGGTTCGTGCATGATCTGGCCTCTTCGACAAGGATGGCGCGCCTCAGGCGCCCGCCTCGGGCGGCGGCACGATGCAGAACCCGGCCGGCGGGATGCCGAGGGCCTGGATGGTCCGCGCCCAGAAGTTCACCTGCGCGGCCGTCGTGGCCAGGATCACGATCTCGCGCTCGGTGAACAGCCGGGTCAGGGCCTCCTGCAGGGCGGGCGCGAAGCTCAGCGGGGTGGACGAGATCGCCCGGGCGTACTCCACCGCGACCCGTTCGCGCTCGTCGAGGGAGGCCGGCGGTGCGGCCTGCGGGCGGCCGAGCCAGCGCTGGAGGGCGGCGAGTTCGGCGCCCGGCACGCCGGCGGCGTCGGCGCCGAAGCTGTTCATGTCGACGCAGAACGGGCACTGGGCGGTCAGGGAGGCGGTGACGCGGACGAGGGCCAGCAGCCGGGGCGAGGGCTCGTCGTGGGCGACGAGCGACTCCAGGACGCCGGCCCCGATCGCCGCCCGGGGGTACCAGGCCAGCAGGCGCGCCGGCAGCAGGCGGCGGCCGGTGACGCGGTCGGAGACGGCGATCCCGAGGCGCAGGAGCGGGTTGAGCCGGCGCGGCTCGTCGATGAGGGCCATGCGCCCATCATGGGGTGCGTCGCCGTGACTGTTGCGTGAGCCGGTGCGGCGGTCCGCCCGAAGGGGCACGATGAACCCGTGCGAGCGTTGGCGAAGGTGCAGCCGGGACCCGGCCTGGAGTTGATCGATCGTCCCGAACCGACCTGCGGCGACTGGGAGGTGAAGATCCGGGTGCTGCGGGCCGGCCTGTGCGGCACCGACCTGCACCTGCAGGAGTGGGACGACTGGGCCGCGGCCCAGATGCACCTGCCGCAGACGATCGGCCACGAGTTCTACGGCGAGATCGTCGAGGCCGGGGCCGAGGTCAGGGAACTCAAGCCGGGCGATCACGTCTCCGGGGAGGGGCACATCGTGTGCGGCTACTGCCGCAACTGCCGGGCCGGACGCCGCCACCAGTGCATCCGGACCGTCGGGCTCGGCGTCAACCGGGACGGCTGCTTCGCCGACTACGTGGTGATCCCCGTCGAGAACGTGTGGAAGCACCCCGACGACATCGACCCCGACCTGGGGGCGATCTTCGACCCGCTGGGCAACGCCACCCACACCGCGCTGCAGTGGCCGATGGTCGGCGAGGACGTCCTGATCACCGGCGCCGGGCCGATCGGCTGCCTCGCCGCCGCGATCGCCCAGCACGCCGGCGCCAAACACGTGGTCGTCACCGACATCAGCCCCGAGCGGCTCGAACTGGCCCGGGCCGCCGGCGCCGACGTCGTGGTCGACAGCCGCACCACCCGCATCGCGGACGCCCAACGGCAGCTGGGCATGGTTGAGGGCTTCGACATCGGCCTCGAGATGTCGGGGGCCCCGAGCGCCGTCGCCGAGATGCTCGAGAACCTGAACCACGGCGGCAAGATCGCGATGCTCGGCCTGCCGCACGGCCCGTACGCCATCGACTGGGGCCGGGTCATCACCCACATGATCACGATCAAGGGCATCTACGGCCGCGAGATGTTCGAGACCTGGTACCTCATGAACGCGATGCTGCACAGCTCGCCGGTGTTCCGGGAGCGGGTGCGGTCGGTCATCACCCACCGGTTCCCGGCCGAACGCTGGGCCGAGGCCTTCGACACGGCGCGGTCCGGGCGGTGCGGCAAGGTCATCCTGGATTGGAGCTAGCCATGTACGGGGCGGCGAAGGAGCAGTACCGCACGATCCTGCGCGAGATCGAGCAGGCCGGTCTCTACAAGCGCGAACGGGCGCTGACGACCCCGCAGGACGCCCACATCGCGACGGCGGCGGGGCCATCGCTCAACTTCTGCGCGAACAACTACCTCGGGCTGGCCGACGATCCGCGCGTCGTCGCGGCGGCCCGCGACGCCCTGGACGCCTGGGGGTTCGGGATGGCGTCCGTGCGGTTCATCTGCGGCACCCAGACCCAGCACCAGGCGCTGGAGCGGCGGCTGGCCGAGTTCCTGGGCACCGACGACGCGATCCTGTTCTCGTCGTGCTTCGACGCCAACGGCGGCGTCTTCGAGGCGCTGTTCGACGCCGACGACGCGATCATCTCCGACGAGCTGAACCACGCCTCGCTCATCGACGGCATCCGGCTGTGCAAGGCGGCCCGCTACCGCTACCGCAACGCCGACCTGGCCGACTTGGCCGCGCAACTGGAGGCCGCCGCCGGGGCGCGCCGGAAGGTGATCGTCACCGACGGCGTCTTCTCGATGGACGGCACCTACGCCCCCCTCGACGGCATCTGCGAGCTCGCGGACGCCCACGGCGCCCTCGTTCTGGTCGACGAGAGCCACGCGGTCGGCTTCGTCGGCGCCACCGGCGCGGGGACGCCGGAGTTGTTCGGCGTCGCCGACCGGGTCGACCTCCGCACCGGCACCCTCGGCAAGGCGCTCGGCGGGGCCTCCGGCGGCTACGTGGCGGCGCACGCCGAGATCGTTGACCTGCTGCGGCAGCGGGCCCGTCCCTACCTGTTCAGCAACTCGGTGGCGCCGATGGTTGTCGCCGGCTCGCTCGCAGCCCTCGAGATCGCCACCGAGAGTCCGGACGCCCGCGCGCGGCTCGCCGCCAACACCGCGCTGTTCCGGACCCTGATGACCGAGGCCGGTTTCGACGTCAACCCGCCCAGCGCCGTCGGGCCGCACCCGATCACGCCGATCATGTTCCCGGGCGAGGACGGGGCGATCCGCGCGACCCGGATCGCCGACCGGATGCTCGCCGACGGGGTCTACGTGATCGCGTTCAGCTTCCCGGTGGTGCCGCGCGGCAAGGCCCGGATCCGGGTGCAACTGTCCGCCGCGCACTCCGAGGAGGACATCCGGCGGTGCGTCGCCGCGTTCGTCGCCGCCCGGGACGCCGTGGGCTGAGCCGCACCGGCGGTCAGGCGTCCGCCGGGGCGTCCTCGAGGGTGTAGCCCTGGTCGAGTTCCCGCTCGACGCGCGCCCGGAACGCCGGGGCCGTGCGGATCGCCCAGTGCAGGCAGCCCAGCGCGACCAGCGTGACGACGGCCGCCCCGGCCAGCGCCGGGGCGTAGCTGCCGGTGGCGTCCTTGATCGTGCCCCACAGCGGCGTGCCGAGGGCCAGGCCGATGGGGATGGCCCCCATGACGGGGCTCAGGATGGCGGCGAAGTCCCGCGGCCCGAACGCGAGCATCACGATCAGCGGCAGGCAGACGCCGGCGACGGCGGTGCTCATCGAGAGCAGGACCGTGCCGACGGCGAGCGGCAGGTAGCCCTGCGCCAGCCACAGCACCGTCATGGCGAGCGTCTGCGCCAGGGCGGACGCCCACAGCGCGGTCCCGATGCCGAAGCGGTCGGCGATCGCGCCGACCGCGAGCGTGGCCCCCACCACGCACAGGCTCATCAGCGACACCAGCGAGCCGGCGGCGACGCCGTCCACGCCGCGCTCGGCGTAGAGCGGCATCGTGTGCTGCTGGATGGCCTGCACCATGTGGTAGAGGACCATCCCCAGCGCCAGCGCCCCTAGTTGGAGGCTGCGGAACGCCCGGCCCCGGGGCACGCCGGGGACGCCGACCGCCGGCTGGTCGGCGGTGGCCTCCTCCCCGAGGGCCCCGGCCGGCCGCAGCCCCACGTCGGCGGGCTGCGACCGGATCAGCAGCAGCCCGGGCAGCAGGACGGTCAGCACGGCGAACCCGGCCAGGACCACGAAGGCGCCGCGCCAGCCGACGGCGCCGACGATCGGCGGCATCGCCAGGCCGAGCAGGACGCCGCCCAGGCCCGAGATCGAGAAGACGATGCCGAGCATGGTGCCGCGCCGGGCCTCGAACCAGGTGTTGATGAGCAGCGTCGCGGCGAGGCTGGTGCACAGGACGAACGCCAGGCCCAGCAGCGCCGCCAGCGCGTAGAGCACGGCGAGCCCCGGGGCGACGGACACCCCGAGCAGCGCCAGCACGACGCCCGCCCCGGCCAGCAACACGGTGGGGCGGGTGCCCAGCCGCCGCAGCAGGAGCGGCCCGATGACCATCGTGGACACCGCACCCGCCAGCATCATGATCGAGTTGTAGAGCATCACCTGGCCGATGCCGACCCCGAAGTCGCGCGCGATGTGGGGGTTGACGAACCCGGCGCTCAGGAAGATCGACGAGCCGAACACCATCAGGGAGGCGGCGCCGGCGACGACCAGCAGGTGCCGCCTCGTGACGGGGGCGGGCTGGTCCGCCGGCACGGCCGGGGCGAGCGCGGCGGTCATCGGGACCACTCCGGCCGGGCCAGGGTGTACGCGGCCAGGATGATCTCGACGACCAGGTCGTCGGACAGCCGGCTGGTGTTGACGACGAGGTCGAAGCGGTCGGCGTGCCGCGGGTCGAAGTTGTGCAGCAGCAGCGACAGCTCGGCCCGCATGCGGTCCTCCCGGACCTGTCGGCGGGCCGCCTCCTCGTGGCCGATCCCGGCGGACGCCGCGGCGCGCGCGACGCGCGTCTCGACGTCTCCGTCGAGCTTGACGTGGAGGGCGCGCGGGTCGTCGGCCAGGATCGCCGTGGCGTTGCGGCCGAGGATCACGGCCCCGTTCGCGGTCGCTTCGAGCACGTACCGGACGTTCTCGCGCACCTCGTCGGCGCGGCTCGCCGCCAGGCCGCCGGTCAGCCCGGTGCCGCCCAGCCCGCCGGCGACCCAGTCGAACGGGGAGCGGCGCCCCCGGGCCTCCTGCTCGGCCAGGTCCTCCGACGACCACCGCTGCCCGATGAACGGGACGTGCAGGCACGCCGCGAGGCGCGGCCCGATGTCGGCGGCCCCCGCCCCGTACGCCTCGAACAGCGTGATGACCGGCCCTGTTCGTGGAGCGCTCATGGTGGATCTCCCTTCCGGGGTCAACCGTGGCACAGCCGTGGGGGCGGCGGCGCTCAGTCCGGTTCGACGGCCCGGGCGAACACCAGCCGGCCGGAGCGGGGGAAGTCGGCCCAGCCGCCCGCCACCTCGACGACGCCGACGCCGGCCGGCGGCCACCCCAGCAGTGGGACGCCGTCCGGGCGGGCGTCGCGGACCCGGCGCGCCAGCGCGGGGATCTCCGGGGCGTGCCCCACGACGGCCAGGGTGCGCACCCCGTCGCTCAACTCCCGGATGAGGTCGGTCAGTGCGTCGAGGTCGGCCGCGTAGAGCGCCTGCTCGGCGAACGTGGGCACCGCCAGCCCGGCGGCCTCGGCCGCCACGGCCCACGTCTCCCGGGCTCGCGCCGCACTCGAGGTGAACGCCACCGCGGGCTCCGGGAGGGTTCCGCCGGCGATCAGCCGCCCGATGGCGGCCGCCTGCGCGCGGCCGTGCGGGGTGAGCGGCCGGTCGCGGTCGGTGCCGCCGGACGGGGTGGGGCCGGCCTCCGCGTGCCGGACCAGCAGCAGGGTGCGGGTGGTCATGCCGCCATCCTCGGGCCGGACGCCCCCGGCGTCCAGCCGGGCCCGTTCAGCCCGGCCCCTCCCGCCGGGCTAGGGGGCGCTGGTGAACGTGATCACCCAGGAGCCGACGGCGTCCACCCGCAGCAGGGTGCGCCGGTCGGCGGCGTCGGTGTTGAGCAGGTGCTCCCCCGACCAGGGGGCGGGTCCCACGTAGAGCGGGGCGGGCCGACTCCCGTCCAGGTAGGTGAGGGTGCCGCGGCAGAGCCGACAGTCGAGCCGGACCACGACCGCCGACCCGTCGGTTACCCGGTAGGCGATCTGCCGGGGGCCCGTCGCCTCGATCCGCACCGGACGCCCCGCCGCCACCTCGGTCGTCGTCAGCGGCAGTTGGAGGTCGAAGGACGGCTCGCCGCTCGGGAACGCCGGGGTCGCGGTCGTGCGGGTCGGGGCCGGTGGTGGCGTGGGGCCGTCGAGGATCGCCCGCCCGGCCACCGCGGCAACCGCGAGCAGCGCCACGCCGGCGACCGTCGCGGCGGCGCCCCGGCTCCAGCCGCCGGCTCGCACGGGGGTCACCGTCGCCGGAGGCGGGCCCGGGCGCGGCGCCGCGGCGTCTTGACCTCGACGGCCTGGAGCAGCACGCACGACCAGGGACCCACTGTGTAGCCGGCGTCGCCGATGACCACCCCCTCCTCGGGAGACCAGCAGTTGCCGACGCTCTCCGCCCAGGGGGCGGTGTCGACGATCCGCACCCAGGCCCGGTTCGGCGCCGCGGAGAAGGCGAAGTCGGGCACGCTGAAGTGAACGGGCTCGATCCACATGTTGACGAGCAGCACGTAGTCCGCCCCGCCGGTGGCGGCGCCTTCGATCCACACCAGCAGCGTGCGGTCGCCCTCGGCGGGCGGACCCTCGAGGTCGGGCCGCGCGAAGCGGTACGGCACCCCGAACGACCCCTGCAGCCCGCCCCAGGGCGTGTGGCGCAGGCCGGCGTCCTGGCGCCGCAGGTGGGCGACGAACCGGGCGAACGTGAGCAGCGGATTGACCCCGGCCGGGGCGTCCGTCTGGCCGACGACGTCGTAGTAGCTGGGGCCGGCCGGCGCCGGATCGGCCGGGTCGACCGGGACACGGGTGGGGGCGTTGGACGCCGCCTGCGCCCAGTTGTTCCACAGGGCGATGGTGTTGAGGTCCCAGGGGTTGTTGTTGCCGTTCTGGGTGCGGCCGTACTCGTCGCCCGACACCACCATCGGGATCCCGCGGGCCAGGAACACCGTGAGCCAGGCGTTGCGCCAGCGGGTCCGCCGCAGCCGCTGGTCGAGGCCCGAGTCCCACGACAGGTTGTCGTCGGTGCCGCCGTCGGAGGGGCCGAACGGGTACGGCTGCAGGTTGTGCTTGTGGGTGAACGACACCAGGTCCATCATCGTGAAGCCATCGTGGGCGTCGATGAAGTTGATGGCCTTCGGGTAGCCGCGCCAGCCGTGCCGCAGGCTCTCCCCGTTGAGCTGGCGCATGAAGTCGCCGGTGTTGCCGTCGCCCTTGAGGAAGCGCCGGGCGGCGTCCCGGAAGCCGTTGTTCCACTCCAGCCAGCCGGCCGGGAAGTTCCCGACCTCGTCGCCCCACAGGTCCCAGGGTTCGGCGATGATCTCGAAACCCTCCAGCACGGCCAGGTTCCGCACCGAGGTGAGCAGCGGGTGGTCGGAGAAGAACCGGCGCTGCCGGCCCCAGTCGTCGCGGCGGGCGTGGTTCGGCCGGCGACCGAGCACCGGCGCGAGGTCGAACCGGAACCCGTCCACCCCCATCACGCCGTTCCAGTAGGCGAGCGAGTCGAGCACCAACTGCCGGCACGCCCACGACGAGAAGTTGAGTTGGTTCGAGGTGCCGGTGGCCCCGTCGACGAGGAGGTGCTCGGGGGTCATCACGTAGTACTCGGCGGTGGAGAAGCCGCCCAGGGACGTGAATCCCGTCGTCCGGACGTCGTTGTACCAGTGCCCCCCCTCGCCGGAGTGGTTGTACACGACGTCGAGGATCACCTCGAGGCCCGCGGCGTGGAACGCCCGCACCATCTCCTTGAACTCGCGGGTGGGCCCGCCCGGGGACTGGTCGTGGGCGTAGTCGCGGTTCGGGGCGAAGAAGCCGATCGTCTGGTAGCCCCAGTGGTTGGTGGTGCCGGCCCGTGGCCCCTCATGGTCGGTGTCGGTCTCGTGGACCGGCATCAACTCGATGGCGGTCACGCCGAGGGCGCGCAGATAGGGCGCCAGCAGGGCCGCCCCCGCGTAGGTGCCGCGCAGGGCGGCCGGCACGTCGACGACGTCGGCGAACCCCGGGGTGGCCCCCAGCAGTTCGGTCAGCCGGGAGGCGGAGGGGTGCATCGTCAGGTTCTTGACGTGCGCCTCGTAGATCGCCGGGTTGTTCCGGGCGGACGCCGCGGGTCGCCGCCCCGTCGGCGTCTCGTCGACGATCACGATGGCCTTCGGGGCGAACCGGCCGGTGTCGGCTTCCCGGGCGGGCCGCCCGGCGTACGGCATCGGGCCCGTGCTGAAGACCGTCTGGGACGCCCCGGCCTCCCGCACCCGCCGCGACAGCGGCGTGTGGGTGATCTCGCGGGCGTAGGGGTCGAACAGGACCTTGTTGGGGTTGAACCGGTTGCCCTGACCGTCGAGGTCGTCGCGGAAGCCGGCGGCGGACCCGCCGCGCGCCCAGCGCTCGTCGAACGGCCAGTTGGGCCCCCAGCAGCGGAAGGCGTACAGCGTGCCGTGCCCGGCATCGGCGAGCGCCGCCGACCAGACCCCGTCGCGGCTGCGCGCCATGACGAACTCGGCGACGGCGTCCGTCCCGGTCGCGGTGGCGTAGATCTCGAGCACCACGCGGGTGGCCCGCGGGGCGTGGACGGCGAACCTGGTGACGCCGGTCGTGGGGTCGACGTGGGCCCCCAGCGGCCAGGACGTGTCCCCCCACGCGTGCGTCTCGACCGCACGCGGCGCTCGGCGGGTGAACTGGACCATCATCCCAGCGTGACACCTTGGGGCGCCGAGAGCGAATCGTCACCCCCGTGCGCGACGGCGAGGCGGGCCTGTTCGGCGGCGATCACCCGTCGGGCCAGGGTCACCTCGCTGACGTCGACCGCCGCCGGGGACGCCGCGGCGAGCGTCGAGTCGCGGGCGAACGCGTCGAACAGCCGCTCCTTGTGGTGGAGGATCTCGAGCAGCCGCTCGTCGACGGCGTCGTCGGTGAGCAGCCGGTGGACCTGCACGCGGTTCAGCTGGCCCATGCGGTGGGTGCGGGCGATGGCCTGCGCCTCCAGAGTGGGCTTGACCTGCGGTTCGCAGAGGATCACCACGGACGCCGCCTGCAGGTTGAGCCCGACGCCGCCGGCCTGGATCTGGGCCACCAGGACGCGGGGGCCGTCCCCGGCGCCGAGCGCGTCGACCAGCCGCTGCCGCTCGGCGGCGGGCGTGGCGCCGGTGAGCGGGCCGAGCACGTCGGGGGCGACCCCGGACGCCCGCAGGGCCTCGGCCGCCGTCGCCAGGACGCTCAGGAAGAAGCTGAACACGACGACGCTCCGCCCGTTGCGGCGGGCCTCGGCCACCAGTTCGAGGAGCCGCTCGACCTTCGCCGCCTGCCGGGGGTCGGTGCTGGCGAAGCCGGCGCGGCGCATGGCCGAGAAGTTGCCGATCTGGACGGCCTCGGCGTAGGCGGCGGCGTCCGCGCCCACGAACGGGCACCACTCGTCGGTCTGTTCCAGCGGCGGCAACTCGACGAGGACGTCGGCGGCGTTGCGGCGCAGGTAGACCGGGGCCACCGCCGCCCGGAAGCGGGCGGGGCCGGCCAGGCCGTCGAGGGCGTCCACGTCCACGCGGGTCTCGGGGCGCAGGGCCGCGACGAGGGTGCCGAACTCCTCGACCCGGTTCTCCATCGGCGTCCCCGTCAGGAACCAGACGTGCCCGGCCCGCGCCCCCAGCCCGGCGACGACGCGGGACCGCCGGGCCTCGGGGTTCTTGACGAAGTGGGCCTCGTCGACGATCAGGGCGTCCAGGGCGAGGTCCTCCCGCAGATCGAGCGTGCCCGCGGTGTCGTAGGTGGTGACGGCGACCCCGCCGCGGTCGAGCCAGTCCCGGACGGCGGGCCCCCGGTCCGGGCCGTGCAGCCGGTACTCGGGCAGGCGGGTGTGCCGGCGGATCTCCCGCAGCCAGTTGACCAGCACCGACGCCGGGCACACCACCAGGAAGCGGGTGCCGCCCACCGCCCGCAGATGGGCGAGGGCCGCCAGCGCCTGCACCGTCTTGCCGAGCCCCATCTCGTCGCCCAGGATCACCCGGCGCTGCACGAGCGCGAACTTCGCCCCGAAGCTCTGGTAGCCGCGCAGGTGGACGCCGGCGTACGTGTCGTCGAGCCGCAGCGACTCGATCCGGGTCACGATCTCGGCGGGCAGGTAGCCCGCCACCGCCGCCACGTCGAACCGGACGCCGACGGTCTCGGCCAGCAGGCTGTAGAAGCCGGCGGGGTCGGCCGCGAAGGACGCCCACGCCTCGGCGGGCTCCGGCGGCGGTTCGGCGATGGCCCGCAGCGCGGCGATGCGGTCGTCCACCCGGTTCGCGGACGCCCACGCGGCGGCCTGCTCGGCGCGCCGGAACGCCTGGGCCGCGGCGTCCCGGCCCGCGCGGCCGGTGAACAGCCAACGCCACCAGGTCGTCGTGGGCAGGGCGGCCGGGATGTCGGCGCGCAGCGCCGGGACGACCTGCTCGGTGAGCGCCCGCAGCGGCCGGACGACCGGGAGCAGCAGCCCGAGCCGGTGCACCGCCCGCACCAGCGGCGTCGCCGCCCGGTCCTCGGGGTCGTGCTCCAGGCGCACCTGCACGCTCTCGGCCACGGCGTCGGCGAGCTGCAGCGCGGCCGCCCGAAGGGCCGTGGCCGTCTGCTCCCCGACGCCGGGGACGGCGTCCAGCCGCGACGGGGCGGCGTCCAGGACGTCGAGGACGGTTCGGAAGCCGGCCTCGGGCAGGCCGGCGAGCCGGAGGCGTCCGGCGGTGGTGTCCCGCAGCCGCTCGACGTCGATCGCGGCCAGCCGCTCGCGGATCTGCGGACCGGCCAACTCGCGGTGCCGGGCCACGACCTCGCGGCGCGCGTCCTCGAGGAGGCGCCCGGCCCACGCGCCGTCGTCGAGCAGCCGCTGGGCCCGGGCCAGGACCTCGCGGGCGGCGGCCCCGACGGGGGGCTTGGGGGCTTCGGCGAACACGGCGACGATGGTAGCCGCCGGTCGCGGGGGGTCAGTCCAGGTCGGCGAGCCGGCGGGCCTGGAGGCGCTCGATGCGTCGACGCAACGCCGGATGGGTCAGCCAGAAGCCGCTCGGGATCCGCTCGACGGCGGCCAGCAGGTCGCCGGGGTAGCGGTCGCCGGCGGCGTCCGGGTTCTCGGCGAGCACGTCGAGGGCGAGGCCGACGACGTGGGCGAGGCCCTGCTGTTCCACGATGAGCGTCCGGAGGTCGGCGACCGTCAGGTCCCGCAGCGGGACGTCGCGCAGGTCCCGCGCCCGCTCCCCCTGGGGGCTGAGGCCGCCCGGCCGCTCGGTCGGGCCCTCGAGTTGGTTGAGCGTCCGGGCGAGGGGGTCGGTCACGGTGGGGCTCCTCGGTGGCTGGGACGCGTGAGGCCCCCGCCGCGCGGGGGCCTCACACCGGTCGGGGCGATCAGGCGTTCGGGATCCGGAAGACCTGGCCGGGGTAGATCAGGTCGGGGTTCTCGATGTTGTTCAGCTCGGCGATCGACTGGTAGGTCACGCCGAACTCGCGGCCGATCTTGGAGAGCGTGTCGCCGGGCTTCACCGTGTAGGTGCGCTCGGCCGGGGCGGCGGGGGCCTCGGCGACGACCGGCTCGGCGTCCGCGGGGGCGGCGACCGGAACCTCCTCGACGGCGACCGGCACCTCCTCGGCGGCGGCCGGCACGGCGAGGTCGGGCTCGGGGGCGGCGGCCTCGGCCGGGGCGGCCTCGGCCGGGGCCTGGCCGAGCTTCACCTCGTAGTCGCGGATCTGGCCCTGCGCGGCCTCGATGCGGCCCTGGACGTCGGCGATCGCGTTGATGTCGTTGCGGTCCTTGGCGGCCTGCAGCTCACGCTCCAGGCGGCTCAGCTCCTTGCGGGCGGCCTCCAGGCGCTCGCCGTCGTCGGTGGTGAAGGCGTCCTTGATGGCGTCGAAGAGTCCCATGATCATCCTTTCCTGAGGCCCGCGCGAGGCTCGGTCGCCTCGTCGGCGGGGCCAACACGCTCCACCCTAGTGGCCCCGAGCGGGAGGCCCGCCGGTCCCCGGTTTCGGTTGGGTAAAGCGCCAGCTGTTCACTTTCACCGGGAGAGGTGGGTCACCCCAGCATCCAGGCCCGCACCACCGTCAGGCCCACCAGGACGACGGTCAGGGCGATCAGCGGCCCCCGCGGGCGGCTCCGGTCGTCCGGCGTCCGCCGCAGGAGCAGGGCGGCCACGACCAGCCCGCCGGCGAGCCCGCCCAGGTGGCCCTGCCACGAGATGCCCTCGCCCGCCGCGAAGGTGATCGCGACGTTGGCCCCCAGCCAGACCAGGAGCTGCGTCACGTCGTTGCCCAGGCGCCAGGCGACGATCAGCAACGCCCCCATCAACCCGAAGACGGCCCCGGAGGCGCCGAGGGTGGACGAGGTGGGGTCGGCCAGCCAGAACACGGCCACCGAGCCGGCCAGCGCCGACAGCAGGTAGAGCGCCAGATACCGGCGCCAGCCGAGGAAGCGCTCCAACTGCGGCCCGAGGAACCACAGGGCGACCATGTTGAAGGCGATGTGGACAAGGCTGACGTGGGTGAAGGCGCTGGTCAGCAGCTGCCAGACCGAACCCTCCGACACGCCGGCGAAGTAGGTGCCGCCGGCCTGGAGGCACTCCTGGGGCGACACCCGCACGTAGTCGAGCCCCCGCACCGTGCAGACCCCCTCGGGCTGGAGCGCCAGCAGGTTGACCAGCCAGCTTTGGTACTGCCCGGTCAGCAGGATCGCCGCCCACACCGCGACGTTGAGCCCGATCAGCGCGGTGGTGACCGGGGCGGCGGCGGACCGGCGCTGCGGCGTCCGGGCCGGGTAGGTGACGGGCACCTGCTCGGCGGCGCACTCCGGGCACTGGAAGCCGACGGCCGCCGGCCGGACGCACTCGGGGCAGATCGGGCGGCCGCAGCGCTGGCAGCCGAGGCCGGTCGGCCGGTCGGGGTGCCGGTAGCAGCCGTAGACGTACGGCGGCGGGGGAGTGGGGTTCGCGTCCACGCCGCCACCCTAGGCCCGGCCGCCAAGCCGGGCGGCGCCGAAGTGGAAAGCTAACGCCGCCGCCGCATGGCCCCCGCCCGGCCACGGTGGAACGATCGTGCGGTGGCGTTGATGGATGCTCCTGTGGTGGCCCGGGTCGTGCGGAACGGGGTCGTCGAGTCGGTTCATCACGGCCTCGGGGTCGTGACGGACGCCGCCGGTGCGGTCCTCGTCGCGGTCGGCGACCCGGGCACCGTGGTGCTGCCCCGCTCGGCGAACAAGCCGCTGCAGGCCGTCGGCTGCCTGCGGGCCGGGGCCCCCGCGCGGGACGAGACCCTGGCGGTCGCGGCCAGTTCGCACTCCGGCGAGCCGTTCCACCTGGACGCCGTCCGGCGCCTCCTCGCCGCCGGCGGCCTGACGGAGGCGGCCCTGCGGAACACGCCCGACTACCCGGTGGACGAGGCGGCCCGGATCGCCTGGATCGCCGCCGGCCGGCCCCGGACGCCGCTGGCGCAGAACTGCTCCGGCAAGCACGCCGCGATGGTGACCGCCGCGGCGGCGTCCGGTTGGGACGTCGCCGCCTACCTGGACCCGACCCACCCGCTCCAGCGGCTGCTGGCCGCCACCATCGAGGAGTTCGCCGGCGAGCCCGTCGCCGCGGTGGTGGTGGACGGCTGCGGGGCGCCCCAGCACGGGCTCACCCTGGCGGGCCTGGCGCGGGCGTTCGGCCGGCTGGCGTCCGCGCCGGACGGGGAGGCGGCCCGGGTGGCCGACGCGATGCGGCGCTTCCCCGAGTACGTGGGCGGCACCGGCCGCGACGCGACCGGGCTGATGCGCGCGGTGCCCGGCCTGGTCGCCAAGGACGGCGCGGAGGGCGTCTTCGCCGTCGGCCTGCCGGACGGTCGCGGGGTGGCCGTGAAGATCGCCGACGGCGCCTCCCGCGGCCGCGGCGTCCTGCTGGCCGGCCTGCTGCGCCGGGCCGGCGTCGGCCCGGACGCCGCCCTGGCCACCCTGGCCGACGAGGTCGTGCTGGGCCACGGCCGGCCGGTGGGCCGCGTGGAGGGCGTCCGGCTCGGTTGAGCGGCGCCTCGCGCGCGACCGGCTACTTTTGATGGGTGGCCTCCCGAGCAGACGACGACCTGGACTGGCTGTACCGCCGTGGGCGGTACGCCGACCAGCCGGTCTCCCCGCCCGCGGCGACCCGGTCCCGGGCGGACGCCCCGGCCCCCCGGCGGGCCCGGCGTCCGCGGCGCTGGCGGCGCGGGCTCCTGCTGGCCCTGGTGGCGCTGGTCGTGTACCTGATCGCGGTGCCCGTCGTCGCCTGGTCCGGGCTCGGTCACGCCGACTACGCGCCGCGCGGCAGCCGCCCGGCCGACCAGCCCGGGACGCTGCTCCTGCTCGCCGGATCGGACTCGCGCGAGGGCCTGACGGTCGAGCAGCAGGGCGAACTCGGCACCGGCAGCGAGGGCGGGAACGTCGCCGACACGATCATGCTGCTCTACCTGCCGGCGTCCGGACGCCCCGCGCTCGTCTCGCTGCCGCGCGACTCGTACGTCGCGATCCCCGGCCACGGCCGCAACAAGATCAACGCCGCGTTCGCCCTCGGCGGGCCCACGCTGCTCACCGCCACCGTGGAGCAGGCGACCGGGCTGCGCGTCGACGGCTTCCTCGAGATCGGCTTCGGCGGCTTCGTCGGCATCATCGACGCCCTCGGCGGCATCGAGCAGTGCCCGACCTACGACATCAAGGACGAGTGGGCCCACCTCGACCTCAAGAAGGGCTGCCAGACGATGGACGGGGTGACCGCCCTCAAGTACGTGCGCATGCGGCACGCCGACCCGCTGGGCGATCTCGGCCGGGTGCAGCGGCAGCGCGGCATGGTGACGGCGGTCGCGAAGAAGGCGCTCTCGCCGTGGGTGGTGCTGAACCCCGTCACCTACTGGCAGCTGAACCGGGCCGGGGCGGCGGCCCTCACCGCCGGCACGGGCACGGGCCTGCCGCAGATCGCGCCGGCCGCGCTGGGGTTCTGGTCGATCTCCCGGGGCGACGGGCTCACCCTGACCGTGCCGGTCTCGGACGTCGACCTGAAAACCCCGGTCGGCTCGGTGGTGCAGTGGGACAAGGCGAAGTCGACCCGGCTGTTCGAGCTGATCGCCCGCGGGGACACCGCCGGCCTGGACCAGTTCAAGTCCTAGCCGCCGCGCGTCCGGGCAGGTGCCGGACGATCAGGGCGGCGTCGGCGTCCGGGATGAGTTCGCGCGGCACCACGAGCAGGACGCCGCTGGCCAGCCCGATCAGCCAGCAGTCCCGGGTGACCGCCAGGCGCGAGACGAAGCCCGGGTTGACGGTCGTGGTGCCCTGCGCGCCCGAGGCGTGCAGCGTGCCGTCCGGGGTCACGGCGTAGGCGACGAAGCTGCCGACCGGCACCCGGGCGCCCGGCCGGGCCGACGACCGCCACAGCAGCAGCGGCAGCAGCCCCGCCATGGCGACGCCGAAGATCGCGTAGAACCAGTCGCCGCCCGAGGCGGCCAGCACGCACATCACCACGGCGAGCGCGGCGAACGCGGCGAGCGTCACCCGGTTGCCGCGCAGCAGGGCCGCGAACAGCGCGCGGCGGATCCGCTCCAGGTACGCGGAGTCCACCCGCATCTGTCGCCACACGCGGCCCAGGGTAGCGAGCGCCGCGCTCACAGGCCCAGCACGGCCCCGTCGCAGCGCGGATCGGTGCCGCCCACCAGGTCGCCCGCCGGCGTCGCCCAGATGATCTGGCCCCGCCCGAAGAAGGACGCCGCGTCCGCCGGCCGGGCGTCGTGACCGCGGGCGCGCAGCGGCGCGACCAGCGCGGGGTCCTCGCACTCGACCCGGCGACCGGCGCTCCAGAACCAGCGGGGCCGGTCGAGCGCGGCCTGCGGGTCGGCGCCGTCGATCAGGGTCGCGAGCAGCACCTGCACGTGGCCCTGCGCCTGCAGGTGGCCGCCCACGACCCCGAACGGTCCCCGCAGCCCGGCGGCCGAGTCGAGGAAGCCGGGGATGATCGTGTGGAACGGCCGCTTGCCCGGGGCGAGGACGTTGGGGTGGGCGGGGTCGAGGGAGAAGCCGTGGCCGCGGTTCTGCAGGGCGATCCCGGTGCCCGGCACCACGATGTGGCTGCCGAACCCGTGGAAGTTCGACTGGATGAAGCTCACCAGTTGCCCGTCGGCGTCCGCCGCGCAGAGATAGACGGTCTCGGAGCCGGGCGGCCGTCCCGGTGCCGGATCGGCGGCCCGGGGACCGATGCGGGCGCGCCGCCGGGCGGCGTAGCCGGGGTCCAGCAGGCCGGCGGTGGGCACGGGCACGCAGGCCGGGTCGGCGACGTGCGCGTGGGCGTCCGTGAACGCCAGCTTGACGGCCTCGACGGCGAGGTGCGTGGTCTCGACGGGGTCGCCGCGCAGGTCCAGCCGGGCCAGGATGGTCAGGGCCGTCAGGACCGCGATGCCCTGGCCGCTGGGCGGCAGTTCGTGCACGGTGTGCCCTGCGAACGGGACGCCGAGCGGGTCGACCCACTCGCCCCGGTGCGCGGCCAGGTCGGCTTCGGTCAGGTAGCCGCCGGTGGCCGCCGCGAACCCCGCGATGGCCTGGGCCAGCCGGCCGCGGTAGAACGCCTCGCCGCGGCTGGCCGCGATCGCCTCGAGCGTCGCGGCGTGCGCCGGGCTGCCCCACACCTCGCCGGCCACCGGAGCCCGGCCGCCGGGCGCGAACACCCGCGCCCACTCGGCGAACTCGGGGCCCGCCAGCGGTCGGTGCTGCGCCGCGGCCGCCGCCCAGGCCGCGGCCACCACGGGGGTGACGACGAAGCCGTCGCGGGCGTGGGCCACGGCGTCCGCGAGCAGCCGCTCGAAGGGCAGCCGGCCGAACCGCTCGTGCAGGTCGACCCAGGCCGCGACCGCGCCGGGCACGGTCACGGTCTCCCAGGACCGCAGCGGCAGCGCCGCGTGCCCGGCCCGGCGGACGGCGTCCGGGGTGAGGGACGCCGGCGCCCGGCCCGCGCCGACGAGCCCGTGCAGCCGGCCGCCGTCCCAGACGATCGCGAAGGCGTCCGCGCCCAGGCCGTTGCTGCAGGGCTCGACGACCGTGAGGCACGCCGCCATGGCGATGGCGGCGTCGGCGGCCGAGCCGCCGTCGGCCAGCACGCGGCGTCCGGCCTCGGCGGCGTACCGCTGGCTGGTCGCGACCATCCCCCCGGTGGCCCGCACCGGGGTGCCGCCGGTCACGCCTCCGCCGCGGCGGCCGCCAGGCGGTCGAGGATCTCGCGCAGGATCGGGGTCGGGGTGGCGATGTTGAGCCGGACGAACCCGCGTCCGGCCTCGCCGCACAGGTCGCCGTCGGTCAGCGCGACCCGTGCGTGGTCGAAGAAGAACTGCCGCGGGTTCCCGGGCACCGCGGTCTCGCGGAAGTCGACGAACTGGAGGTAGGTGCCCTCGAGCAGGGTGGTGCGGGCGCCGGGGATCCGCGCCGGCAGTTCGGCGGCGACGAGGCGACGGTTGCCGTCGAGGTAGGCCAGCGCCTCGGCGAGCCAGTCGAGGCCCTCGGTGTAGGCGGCGGTGCCGGCGACGATGCCCGGGTTGGCGGCCTCGGCGGCCCGGCGGCCGGCGACCCGCCGCCAGAGCGCTAGGTCGTCGGGGTTCGTCAGGACGAGCTGGGCGCACTTCAGGCCCGCCAGGTTCCAGGCCTTGGACGCCGACAGTGCGGTGATCGAGTGCGCCGCCGCCGCGGGGGACACGGTGGCGTAGGGCACGTGCTGGTGCCCGGGGAAGGTGATCGGCGCGTGGATCTCGTCGCTGAAGACCCGCGCGCCCCGTGCCTCGACGATCTCGGAGATGGCGGCCAGTTCGGTCCGGGTGAACACCTTGCCGAGGGGGTTGAACGGGTTCGCCAGCACGAACAGGGCACCCGGGGTCAGCGCCGCCGCCAGGGCGTCCTGGTCGACCGTCCAACCGTGCTCGTCGCGCAGCATCGGCACCTGGACGACGCGGCGGCCGAACGCCGGCGGCACCGTGAGGAACGGCATGTAGCACGGGGTCAGCAGGACGACGGGGGCGTCCGGCGGCACGTAGACGTCGAGCACGACGCCCAGCCCGTGCAGCACGTCGGAGATCGCGACGATCGTGTCGGGGTCCGGCGACCAGCCGTACCGGAGGGCGCAGAAGCCGGCGGTCGCCTCGCGCAGGCCGCGCAGCATCGCCCGGTTGGGGTAGCCGTACAGCACGTCGGCGCGCAGGCGGTCGAGGGCGTCCTGGACGGGCGGCGCGACGCCGAAGTCCATCTCGGCGATCCAGGCGCCGATTCGGTCGGGGTAGGTCGTCCACTTGGCGCTGCCGCGCGCGAGCAGGGTGTCGATGCTGGTGGCGTCCACGGCCTCGGCGAAGGTGGTCATGGGCCGATCATGCCCGAGCCGGCCGGCCGGGCGTGTGCCGGCCGGGCCGGGGACGGTCACTCCCAGGTCCAGCGCAGCCCGTAGACCCCCGGTGCGGCGTCCAGCCGGATCGTCTGGGCCTGGTTGTCGAGCACGGGCACCGGCCGGATGTCGGTCTCGGGCGCCTGGGGGTCGTTGAGCGCGTGCTGGGTGAACGAGTGGACCTCGCGCGGCAGCGCCGCCGGATGGAACTGGACGGCCAGGGCGACCTCGCGGACCGGCTCGAAGCACGACCGGGTCATCAGCTCCGACGGTGCGGCCTTCATCGTCACCAGGTACTCGGTGAGGATCAGCTCGCCGCGCTGCAGCGGCCGCGGCAGGAGCATCTCGGCGACCGTGAGCTGCCGTTCGGGCACGTCCACGACCCGGCCGATGGCGCACCCGAACACCGGCTCGATCTCGGGGCTGCCCGGTTCGGCGCTCTCCTCGCCCTGCACCACGACGGGGAACGTCTGGACGCCGCTGCGTTCGGCGCGCAGCACCTGGCGGCTGAGCCACGCGGTCTCGCACCGGTTGGCGTCCACGGTGAGGGTGTCGTGCACGGTGACGCGCGAGATGCGGCCGGCGACCTCCATGCCCATCTCGGTGATGATCTGCTCGGCGATCTCGCCGGAGGGGACGACGGTCTGCCAGGCGAACAGTTGGTGCCGGGTGCGCCCGTCGGCGGTGCGGATGAGCTCGATCAGGGTGCCCGGCTCAAGCAGCAGGATCGACTCCAGTTCGACGAGGGTGCGGAGCGACCGGGCCCGGGTCGGCAACGAGCGACCCGACTGCCAGTAGCTCAGGGTGGCGTTGCTGACGGGGACGCCGGCGGCCTCGAGGCGGGCGTGGATGCGGTCGAGGGACAGCCCGCGGGCCTGGACGGCACGGCTCAGCACCTCCGAGAACGAAGGTTGGGCACCGGTCGACTCGCTCACGGCGGGTTCCTCTCCACGTGACGGCCCGGATGGGACGGGCGGGGCACGCCGCCTTGCGCCCCGTCGGCCATCGTAATGACGTCGTGCCCGCTCGGCGAACCGGGCAAGTGAACAAGTGAACCAGGGGCGTCGTCAGGCCCGGTGCAGCAGCGCCTCGAGGTGCGGCGTGTCGTCGTGGCCGACCGCCAAGCCGAGGGTGGGGTCGATTCGGGACGGGATGGGCCGATTCTGCCGCCGGGCGCCCGGGGCGTCCACCGCACCGCCCGGCCGACGGACGCCGCCCGGGGCCGCCGAATCATACTTAAGTACCAGCCGGTCGGTACTTTCGACGGAGGCGCCGCGCCGCGAGACCGGGCTAGCGTGCTAGCTGGCCGATCGCGCGCCCAGGCGGGTTCGCGGCCTCTCGCTGAGCCCGCGCGCCGACCACCCTCAGGAAAAGGGCCCCCGTCGGAACGGGGGCCCTCACCTGGTGGCGGCGGTCAGATGACGCCCTGAGCCACCATGGCGTCGGCGACCTTGATGTAGCCGGCCAGGTTGGCGCCCGCGACGTAGTCGCCGGGCTGGCCGTAGGTCTCGGCGGTCTCGATGCAGGTGTCGTGGATGCCGCGCATGATGCCGCGCAGGTGGTTGTCGGTGTACTCGAACGACCACGAGTCACGGCTGGCGTTCTGCTGCATCTCCAGCGCGGAGGTGGCCACGCCACCGGCGTTGGACGCCTTGCCCGGGGCGTACAGGATCTTCGCGTCCTGGAAGATCGCGATGCCCTCGGGATCGGTCGGCATGTTCGACCCCTCGGCGACCAGCTGCACGCCGTTCTCGACGAGCTTCTTGGCGTGGTGGCCGAGGATCTCGTTCTGGGTGGCGCACGGCAGGGCGACGTCGCAGGGGATGTCCCAGATCGAGCCGTGGACGCTCAGCCGAGCGCTGGGGCGCTCCTCGACGTAGGCGCTGAGTCGCTCGCGGCGGCGTTCCTTGACGTCCTTGAGCAGCTCCAGGTCGATGCCGGCCTCGTCGACGACGTAGCCGTTGGAGTCGGAGACGGCGATCACCTTGGCGCCGAACTGCTGCGCCTTCTCGACCGCGTAGATGGCCACGTTGCCGGAGCCGGAGATCACGACCCGCTTGCCGTCGAAGGAGTCGCCGCGGGTGGCCAGCATCTCCTGGGCGAAGTAGACCGTGCCGTAGCCGGTGGCCTCGGTGCGCACCTGGGCGCCGCCCCACGTGAGGCCCTTGCCGGTGATGACGCCGGCCTCCCAGCGGTTGGTGATGCGCTTGTACTGGCCGAAGAGATAGCCGATCTCGCGGCCGCCGACGCCGATGTCGCCCGCGGGCACGTCGGTGTACTCGCCGATGTGGCGGTAGAGCTCGGTCATGAACGACTGGCAGAAGCGCATGATCTCGGCGTCCGACTTGCCCTTCGGGTCGAAGTTGGAGCCGCCCTTGCCGCCGCCGATGGGCATGCCGGTCAGGGAGTTCTTGAACGTCTGCTCGAAGCCGAGGAACTTGATGATCGACAGGTTCACGCTCGGGTGGAAGCGCAGGCCGCCCTTGTAGGGGCCGAGGGCGGAGTTGAACTCGACGCGGTAGCCGCGGTTGATCTCGACCTTCCCGTCGTCGGTGACCCACGGGACGCGGAAGATGATCTGCCGCTCGGGCTCGCAGATGCGCTTGAGGATCGACCACTGGGCGTACTCGGGCCGACTCCCCGCGAGGGGTGCGATGCTCAGCATGACCTCGTAAACGGCCTGCTGGAACTCCTGGTGGCCAGGGTTCACCTGCTTCACGATCTCGAACATCGGTTGCAGGTCAGCGTGGAGTGCTTGTGTCATGAGGCGGACATTATTGGTCTGACGCACGACCCGGTTTCTGTCTCACTTTCGGACGCAGCGGCCGCCGCCCCGCGCGACCCGACGGGCATTGTCGCTTGTGGGGAGCGAATCGCGCGTCGTGGGTCTTCGGGACGTCGCCGGCCGCCCCCGGGCCCGCGTTCGTGGGCGGGGGGCGGCCGGTCGGGGGGCGTCCGGTTCAGAACGACCGGGGCTGCTGGTGGGCGGTCGTCATGGGGTCGGGGGCGCGGTGCCGGACGCCGGTGGGGGTCTCGACGCCGAAGCCGAGCCGCTGCCAGTACTCGAAGCCACCGATCATCACCTGCACCTTGAAGCCCTGAGCCGCCAGCGACAGGGCGGCGCGCGTCGATTCGGTGCTGGCGGGGCCCCAGTCGTACACGACGACGTCGGCGTTGGCGGGGAGGCGGGCGGACGCGTTCGCCAGTTGGGCCAGCGTGAAGTGCAGAGCGCCCGGCACGCGGCCGCGCTCGAACGCCTCGGGGCTCCGCACATCGACGAGCACGCGGGACTCACCCGCCTGGATGGCGTTCATCACCTCGCGCGGGGAGGTGGTGTAGGCCAGCTTGTCCTGGAAGTAACGCACTGCTTGGGCATCGGTCATGGGTCCGATCTTGCTCCCGATGCCGCCCGCGCGGAACGCGTTTCGGACCCGGGGGCCCCTGGGTTCCGGCTTGCACCGTCGCGGCCCGGCTGGGAGCATCCCCTCCATGGCCGTCCACGCTGCGGGGATCCTCCCCTTCCACAAGGACGACGAGGGGCTCTGGGTCTTCATCGTCCACATGGGGGGACCGTTCTGGACGAGGCGGGACGCGGCCTCCTGGTCGCTCGCGAAGGGCGTCTTCGATCCCGACCGCGAGAGCCCCCGGGACGCCGCCCGGCGCGAGTTCGAGGAGGAGACCGGGGCCGCCGTGCCGGAGGGCGAACTGATCGACCTGGGCGAGGTGCGGCTCAGCTCGGGCAAGCACGTGCGCGGGTTCGCGGTCGAGGCCCCGCGGTCGCTGGCGTTCGTGTCCAGCAACGACTTCGACGTCGAGTGGCCGCCGCGCAGCGGCATCGTCAAGACCTATCCCGAGGTCGACCGGGCGGAGTGGGTGCTCATCGACGAGGCCCGCAAGCGGGTCGTCAAGGGGCAACTGCCGCTGCTGGCCGCGCTGGAGCGGCTCGTCGGTTGAGCGCTGGTTGAGCGGGGCCGGATCGGTTTCCCGCGGTCGGCTCCGGTTGCGGCGGTCGGCTCCGGTTGTGGCGGCAGCGATCTGCGCCAAGCGGAGCGGATCGGTTCCCCGGCGCCGGAGCGGATTGGATCCCCGACGGTCGGCTCAGGTTGTGGCGGTTGGCTCCGGTTGTGGCGGCAGCGGACTGCGCCAAGCGGAGCGGATCGGTGACCTGTTTCAGCTCAAATGTCGCATTTGGCGGCTTTGATCAGTCCACCCCTGGCGGGTCTGGACGATGGTTGTGGACTTGATTGTTCCGCCGTTGGCGGTGGTGAGCAAGACGACGCTGGTGGGCGTCGTGCAGGC
>JAAYTZ010000004.1 GCA_012517965.1 Propionibacterium sp.
ACCTCTCCCGTAGGCCCAGCTTGCCCCACCTGCCGAGCCATCGTCAGTGCTGCCGTCATCAGGGATCACTCCTCCCCGCCCCCTTCACGGCACTGATCAGGACCTTCCTGGTGCCTTATCTAAGGTTGACACAGAGGGGTTTCCTCATCTTGGGCTGGGCGAGCGCGTTGTGGATGCTCTTCGCCGGTCGCCTCCTGGATGGGATCACGGGCGGCAACTTCACGGTTGCTCAAAGCTACATCGCCGATGTGACGACGGCGAAGGAGCGCGCCCGTGGACTGGGCCTGACCGGTGCGGCGTTCGGGTTGGGCTTCATCATCGGGCCTGCCGCCGGTGGACTGTTGTCCACCATCGGGCCGAGTGTTCCTGCGTACGTCGCCGCAGCGATCGCCCTGGCGAACGCGCTTCAGGTGTACCTCTTCCTGCCCGAGTCGTTGACGCCAGAGCGCAAGGCGGCGATCTCGACCGACCGGAAGGGCGTCGTGACGCTGTCGGGCTTGGTGGAGGCCCTGCGTCGGCCCCTGTTCGGGGACATTCTCGGGCTGCGCTTCGGTTTCGGCCTGGCCTTCGCCACGTTCCAGACCATGTTCTCGCTGTGGGGTCTGAAGCGACTCAACCTCGAACCACAGACGATCGGACTGTTGCTGGCGTACGTGGGTCTGCTGTCGGCGGTCGTTCAACTCGTCCTGATCGCCCCGCTGACCCGCCGATTCTCCGAGGGATGGCTGCTGACAGTCAGCCTGGGTCTCACGGGTGTGTTCCTCACCCTGTGGGGCTTCTCCCCCAACGTCCCGCTGCTCCTGGCCGTGCTGACCCCGTTGTGCTTCGCGATCGGCGTCCAGAACACCGTCTCCCAGAGCGTGCTGTCGAAGTCGGTGAGTCCGGCCGAGATGGGTGGGGCGTTCGGGCTCTCGTCCGCGATCCAGAGCACAGGGTCGATCCTCGCCCCCATCATCGGCGGCGTCATCCTGGGCTCGATCGGAACCTGGTCCCCCGGCGTCCTGGGCGGAATCATCTGCCTGGCGCTGGTCCCCTTCGCGTGGCGCAGGTTCGCCAAGCCAGGCACCCGGTTCTCGGTCCCGCCCCAAGCCGCCGAAGCGGCGCCCCCGGTCTCCGAGTACCAGCCTGCCGGCTGAGGCGGTGAGTGCCTGCGGAAGCCAGGGCGGCGTCCAGGATCGGGCATCGCAGGAGGCCAGCAGTGTGAGCACCCCGCGATGGCGAGTCACAGCAGTGCGGAACTGGTGGCCAACTCTCCGCTTCGGCCGCATGTCCGGCGTTAGGCTGCCTTTGAGAACGGGATCGTGGACCCAACCCTTGAGAGAGGTTCGTCATGGTTGACATCCAGACCGCCGGACGTGTCGTCGTCGGGACCGACGGGTCGCCCACGGCCCGCCATGCGACCGAGTGGGCGGCGGTGGTCGCCCGGAGCCGCTCCGTGCCGCTTCTGCTCGTCACCGTGGTCGGCCACGAGTCGGCGATCGCCCCGGGGTCTTCCGACGCCGAGGAGCATCAGTCGGAGGCCGAGCGCCTGCTGGAAACCGAGGCGGCGCACCTCCGGGCCACCAACCCCGATCTCCCGATCGAAACGGCTGTGCTCGTGGGCTCCCCTGCCGAAGTCCTCGTCGGGGCCACGCGGGACGCCGAGCTCGTCGTCGTCGGAGCCCGGGGACAGTCGGCGTCGTTCGGCGTCCGGACCTTCGGCGGCTTCTCGGACGCCGTCGCCACCCACGCGGAGGGGCCCGTCGCGATCGTGCCGGAGGGAGCCCGTGACCACGACGGACCGATCGTCGTCGGCGTCGACGACGCGCCCGCCGCGAAGGCGGCTATCCGCGTGGCCTTCCAGATCGCCCGGCGGACCAAGCGCAAGGTCGTGGCCTACCACGCCTACCGGATCCCGGCCAGCATGTCGCGCTACTACAACCCGACCCCCGAGGAGCGGGAGGCTGAACTCACCCCCGAGGTCGACCGGATCGTGAAGCCCATCGCGGCCGACTTCCCGGACGTCACCTGGGAGCGCAGCATCGTCGATGCCCACCCGGTGTGGGGGTTGGTCGAGGCGTCGAAGACCGCCAGCGTCGTCGTGCTCGGTTCCCGCGGACGCGGCGGGTTCGCCAGCATGCTGCTCGGCTCCACCAGCCGCGAGGTCCTGCGCAACGCGGAGTGCCCGGTGTTCATCATCCGGGCCGTGGGCTAACGGAACGCGCACTGGCCCGGACGCGGCATCCCGCGCTCGGGCCGGGGTGTCACTCGACCCGGACGGCGGCCACTCGGCCCGTTCGCCGCAGGATCTCGGTGCTCAGTTCCGGACCGAGCCCGGCTCCGGCCACTCGGTCCGATCCGTCGGCCAACGTGACCCGCACCCGACTCCCGCCGCGGCGGTAGACGACGGGGACGCCGCACAGGGTGAACGCCAGGTGCCTAGCCGGCACCTCCAGTTCGTCCCAGCGGCCCGCGCCATCGACGAACCGCAGCACCGCGGGGGCCTCGAGCCACTCGGACGCCTCGACCAGCTCGGGAGCGAGCCGGACCTCCCCCGCGTCGAAGGACACCCCCAGTTCGGTCAGGCGGATGAGGATGTCCTCCTTGACCTGCCCGGTCATGCCGGGCTGCTGCGCTCCGGCGTGCTTGGGGGTGTGCGAGTAGGCCTCGGACGGGAAGGCCCCGAAGGCGTAGGGGGTCTTGGCGTGCCCCAGCCCCGCGCGGACGTCCAGGAAGGCATCCCGCAGCCGGGCATCGGACGCCGACGCGCCGGCCCGGCGTCCGGTCTCCAGGACGGCCAGCGCCAACTTCGAGACCATGTGCCAGTAGACGCTGCCCAGCCCCTCGTAGGCGAAGAAGGACCCGGAGCGTCCGGTGAACAACGCGTGGTGGAACGTCTGCTCGTACGCGTCCAGGAGGCAGGATGGGTCCTGCTCCAGGACGCCGTCGGCGACGGCCTGACCGATCCGTTCGGCGAGCACGCGGGCGTTCCGGAGTCCGTTGGCGAAGTGGACGCCGCCGCCCTCGTCGCGCACCAGCAGCGTGCGCCGCGGATCCGCCAGGGCCGCCCGCGCCGCCGCGCACGCCTCCACCACGTCCGCGGGGACCGTGTTGCGCGCGAGGAAGCCGGGCAACTCCCGGTCGGGGTACAGCAGGTAGGAATGCTGATCCGCGCGGTAGAGCGCCGAGTTCCGGAGCCCGGTCGCCAACTCCACCGACTCCTCGGCGCTCAGCAGCCCCGAGGCCAGCAGGGCGACCTGCCCCTCCAGCATCAGCGGCAGTTCCCGCACGGTCGCCTCCGAGTCGCCGACCTCCAGGACGTAGTAGCTGTGGAACAACCCGTCCGGGCGCCGCGCCGCGCGCACCGAGCGGTTCAGCCACGCGGCCCCGGCGGCCAGGAATCGCCCCAGCTCGTCGGCGGGGAGCGGCTCCAGGTCCAGCGGCCCGTCGCCGTAGACGGCCCGGCGGTAACGCTCGCCGGCGAGCCCCAGGTCGACCAGCATGGCGCGCCGGAGCCGTCCGTCGACCCCACTCGACCGCGCGTCGTGGCGGCTGAGGACGTCGGCGAGTTCGCCGAGCAGGCGCCGGAGGTCCCGGCGGACGCGCACCGGGCGGTCGCCCAGCAGCGCGGTCAGGTGGTCCAGGTAGCCGATCAGGTAGGCGGCCGTGACGACCGAGACCCCGGGCCCGGCGAGGGCGTTGTTCGCGTCGTTCCACTCGGGGCGCTGGGTGTTTATCCAGATGCCGGCGTCGGGCACGAGGTTGACGAGCTTCGCCGCGGCGAGCGTCAGCAGCTTGTCCGCGAGCGTCGTGCGGACCAGTTCCCCCGCGGCGTCGTGCCGCAGCAGACCGTCCGCGCCGATCCGCTCCGCCCGGGCGCGGGCCCGGGCGTCGGCGTCCGGGTCGAAGGTGATGGTGGCGCGGGGGGTCGGCGAGGGTCTCTGCCAGGCCGGCGAGCCGGTAGGGGACGTCGGCGAACGTGCAGGCCGCCAGGTCGAGGTCGGCGGCGAGCCGTCCGGGATGGACGCGCGCGCTGTGCTGCAGGAGACGCAGCAGGTAGACGATCTGGTGGTCGCCCCAGTAGCCGATGTTCGACCACGGGTTGTCCGGCTCGGGGACCTCCCAGTCGATGCCGAGGTGCGTGATCCGGTACGGGTTGTAGCCGTCGATGGTGGTGGCGTTGACGAAGAGCCGGACCATGGGCTCGGTGAACTCCGGGTACGCCCAGGCCAGCGCCTCCCAGTTCTGGAAGACGTCGCGCCAGTTGCCCTGGAACCCGACGGTCGGGGCCCCGGTGGCGTCCTTGAGCACGATCTCGAAACGGTTCCACGGGCGGCTGGGGTCGCCGTGCCGCCGGCTGAACGACAGCGGCAGGTAGGTGCCCGCCAGGCGGGCCAGGTCGGGATCTCCGGTCGCCCGTCCCCAGTCGTCCAGCGCGCCGGGGTCCACGGTGTCCGGCAGCGCGCCGAGCGCCGTCGCGGCACGCTCGGCGGCGGGCCGGTTGTGCGCCGCCAGGTGGCGCCGGACCTCGTCGCGCGCGATCCGATACCCCCCGCGGGGGACGCCCCCGCGCATCGCGTTGTTGAGCACGCACGAGAGGTGGTGGGCTGTCGCCCGCTCGTCGCCGGTGACCTGGAACCCGTCGGCCACCGCCAGCAGGCGCTCGAGTTCGTCCCGGGCCCGGGTGAGGTCCTCCCGGACAGCCGACTCGACCGCTCCGGGGTCGGCCAGGCGCCGGTGCAGGTTGTGCACGGCGGCGGTGTCGAGCCCGGTGTCGGTCACGGTCAGCCACCCGACGCTCTCCCCCGGGGCCAGCGTCATCGTCCAGCCGACCAGGTAGGCAGACCGGACGCCGCGGGCGTCCGGTTCGGCGGCGAGCGGCTCGCCCCGCCGGAACCGGTCCAGGCCACGGTCGGACGCGGCGAAGGTGACGGGTCCGGGGCCGAGCCGCCACGCGACCGTCGCCGCGAGCGCCTCGGAGGGTTCGGCGAGGTCGGTGAGCTGCGAGCTCAGGCTGAAGACGCCGAGCCCGGTGGCCGCGTCCACCTCCGACCGCTTGTAGGCGTCGAGCAGCACGCTCAACTCGTTCTGGGTGCGCAGGGGCGTCCCCGCCGGCAGCAGGTTGCGGAAGCCGTCCACCACCTGGACGCACAGCGGAGCCGGCGACTCGTTGGCGAGCCGGCACTCGCGCACCACCCCGAAGGTCGGGCTTGCCCGCCAGGACACCCGGTGAACCAGGCCGAAGCCCGGATGGTCGGCCCCCCAGACCACCTCGTCGCCCATCACCGAACGGGCCAGCCAGCGCGGCCCGGCCGCGGACCCCAGCGGCTCCCAGCAGGGGGCGTCCTCGACCCGCACGAGGGTCACCGCACCGGTCACGGGGGCGGTGTCGAACAGCTTGTCCTGGGTGACGTACGGGAAGAGCGCGTGGTCGGGGCTCCTCCGGCCCGCGGTCACGCCACCGTGGCTGCCCAGGTAGAGCCACACGTCGCTGGCCGAGGCCACGCTGGTGAGGAAGGGGGCCATCGCGTCGAGGTGCGCAATGACGTCGTACTGGACGCCACCCTCCCTCCGCACCCCGTCGCCGATTGCGTCCGAGCGCCACAACAACGGAGCAGACACGAGACCTCCTTGCGTGGACCCCCCACGCGGGAGTCTCACGGACCGGGGGCGTCCCGTCAAGGGGCGAGTGCCGGCGGACTTGGGCCCCGACCCCGCCGCGACAACGGACGATGCGCCGTGCCCGTCCGACTAGGCTGGCCCCATGAACCCTCCCTGGTGGGGCATCGTGGTGGTCCTCGTGGTGGGCGTCGCCGTGGTCTGGTACGGCTGGGCGGCCGACCGTCGCCGCCACCGCACCGAGGTCGAGGCGGCCCGCCGGCCCACCCGGGAGATCCCCGGGCTCCCCGCCCACGAGGCCCCCCGGTACGTCCTCCAGAGCGACCTCGCCGGCCTCACCGTCGAACCTTCGTCCGTCGCCGCCGACGAGGCGTTGCTCGGACGCCGCGACGAGGCCGCGACCCTGCCCGCCGGGGCGGCCGAGGGCGCGTTCCTCAACCGGGCCGACCGGGGACTCGCCGTCCTCGACCATCCGGACGTTCTCGTCCTCGGCGGCGACCTCACAGCGGACCGCGACACCACCGGCCTGCTGGTCGCGGCCAAGCGCCGGGGGCGTCCGTTGGTGATCGTGGCCCCCTTCTTCGCCGACGGCACTCTCGCCACCCTGCGCGCGAACGCGCTCGCCGGCACGGTCCGCACGCTGCCGGTGCCCCTGGAGGACGCCACCGCCCGGCGGCGCGCCGTCGCCCTCACCGGCGGACGCCTCGTGTCGGCCGCCGACCTGACCGCCGGCTGGCTGCCCCCGGAGTCGTGGGGCAGCTGCGACGGGTGGATCGCGGACCTGGACGACTCCTGGGTGCTGGTCGCCGGCCGGCATCCCGCGGAGTCGGCGGGCTGACGCCACGGCAAGCGGGGGCAACCATCAACCACAACTTGAGAGTTCCTTGAACGGTCCAACCCATCGAACACGCGTGCGCTTCCTGCACGGCGGGCAGACGGGCGACAGGGCGTCATCGCCTGCGTCCGCCGCTCCCGATCCGGAGATCCGGCCCCGGCCGAGGCCCGCGGCGGCCCCGGAGTGCCGGATCGAATATCACGGCTGTCATTTTGTCGCACACACTAAAGCCCACTGACAAGCCGGAACGCGCAAGCTGACGGAAATCTAAGAATCCCTTAGGTTTCTCCTGGCTGGCCGCCGGGCTCCAGAGCCGGACGCCGGGCGTTCGCCACCCAGACCCCCGAAGGGAGCAGTCATGCGCGCGCTCAACCGCACCCTGCGCCGTGCGATCGCGGCCCTCACGCTGGCCGGCTCAGTCGCCGGCGTGGGCGTGATCGCCGTCGCCTCCTCGGCTGCGGCGACCCAGACGCTGGCCGCCACCACCTGGGTCAACCTCCGCGCCGGCGCCGGCACCGACCACCCGGTCCTCGCGGTCGTCCCGCCCGGCGCCACCGTCACCGCCACCGGCGGCGCCGACGGCCGCTGGCTCGCTGTCGACTACCAGGGCACCGCCGGCTACATCAGCGGCAGCTACCTCACCCCCACCGCCTCCGCCGGAGACACCCCGCCCGCCACCACCCCGGACGCCACGGGCTCGGCCATCACCACGTCCGACGTCAACGTGCGCAGTGGCCCGGGCACCGGGTATGCCGTCGTCGCCGTGGCCGCGCGCGGCACGACCGTGACCACCACCGGCACCACCTCCGGATCCTGGACCCAGGTGCGCTGGTCCGGCGACGCCCGCTGGATCTCCTCCGCCTACCTGACCCGCACGTCCCCGACGCCGGACGCCCCCGCCCCGGCCGCGTCGCCCAGCGTCGTCGGGCAGGTGCGCACGACCGTCGACCTCAACGTCCGCACCGAGGGCCACCTCGGGGCTCCGGTCGTGGCTGTTCTGCCGGCCAACTCGGTGGTCGACGTCACCGGGGCCACCACCGAGTCGTTCACGCAGATCCTCCACGGCGGTCGCCTGCTGTGGATCTCCACGAAGTACACCGTTCCCGTCACCGCCGGGCCGAGCGCGACCCAGCCGGGCGGCGTGGCCGCCCAGGTCGTCGAGTACGCGAAGGCCCATCTCGGCTACCCCTACCAGGTCGGCAGCAAGGGCCCGGACGCGTTCGACTGCTCGGGTCTGGTCGCCGCAGCCTACGCCAGCGCGGGCGTCCTGGTGCCCCACTCGATGACCACCCAGGCCACCACCGGCACCCCCGTCGCCCTCGCCGACCTCCAGCCGGGCGACGTCGTGGTCTGGGGCAGCCCCGTCACCGCCGTCAGCCTCTACACCGGCGACGGACAACTCGTCATCGCGGACGGGCCGGCCTACGGCGTCCGTCAGGTCTCGCTGTCGTCCCGGCTGAGCTGGGCGACGTTCGCGGGCGGGCGGCGCTACGTGAGTTGACCGCCTCCCGCCCCAGCCCACCTCGAGGAATCCCCCACCCAACCCATCGATCGGAGAAGTCCCCCGTGCGTATCTCACGCCTGCTCAAGAAGTCGGTCGTCGGCGTCACCGTCGCCGCGTCCCTCTCCGCCATCGGCACCGTCGTCGCCGTCAGTTCGGCGATGGCCGCCAGCACGATGGTCGCCACCGGCAACGTCAACCTGCGGACCGGGCCCGGCACGTCCTACGACGTCATCACCGTCATCCCGCAGGGTGCCAGGGTGCAGGCCACCGGGACTGTGTCGGCGGGCTGGATCGAGGTCGACTTCAACGGCCGGCGCGGCTACGCCTCCGGCACGTACCTCGCGGCCGCCGGCGCGGAGACGCCCACCACGGCCGAGGCCGCCGGGAGCGCCGTCACGACCGCCAACGTCAACGTCAGGACCGGCCCCGGCACCTCGTACTCGATCGTCGGCTACGCCCCGCTCGGGACCACGGTGTCCACGACCGGCCAAACCTCCGGCAACTGGACGCAGGTGCTGTGGTCCGGGACCGCGCGCTGGATTTCGTCCAGCTACCTGCGCACGGCCACCTCCGGGGCGTCCGGCGAGACCGCCGAGACCCCGGCCGTCGTGGGCCAGGTGCGCACCACCGCGAACGTCAACCTGCGCACCGAGGGCCACTCCAGCGCGCCGATCTACGGCGTCCTCCCCGCGAACAGCGTCGTCGACATCACGGGCAAGACCACCGCGTCGTACACGCAGATCGTCTACGAGGGACGCGCGCTGTGGATCTACACCGCCTACACCACGTCGACCGACGCCCAGCCGCTCGTCGCGACGTCGCCGAACGAGCGCCTCCAGAAGGTGCTCGATTACGCCCGCGCCCAGGTCGGCGACCGGTACGTGTGGGGCGCCGAGGGCCCGGACGCGTTCGACTGCTCCGGCCTGACGATGATGGCCTACCGCCAGGCCGGCATCTCGCTCCCCCACTACTCCGGCTACCAGGCCACCATGGGCACCGCCGTGAGCCGCGCCAACATGCAGCCCGGTGACCTGATCTTCTGGTACACCCCGGTCGCCCACGTCAGCATGTACGTGGGCAACGGCAAGATGATCCATGCGCGCGGCACCGCCTACGGCGTCGTCGAGCAGTCGGTCGACCAGTACGCCAGCTGGACGCCCATCGTCGGCATCCGCCGCTTCATCAACTCCTGACCGGACGCCCCAACGCCGCCTCCACGCCCGGCGGGCCCCTCGGCCCGCCGGGCGTCGGCGTGCGTGGCCGTCCGTGGCAGCGAGCGCGACGCTGACGGACGCCCGCGGCGTCCGGAACTCTCAACCAGCACCCTCAACCTCCACTCAAGAGACTGAGAGGAACCTGAGGGTCTTCCGGCGGGAAAGGGCGGGCGAACCCTCAAGTAGCCGGCCGATGCGTGGCAGCTTCCCTCAGCAAACGCTTAGCGTGAGCCGGAGAACGGACCGTGCGAGGACCGCCCCACGCTCGCCACGGGTGCCAACGACGGAGAACCCGAAGGGACACACACGTGAACAAGATCGCCTTGCGCCTGCGGACGTCGATCGTCGGTCTGACGCTCGCCGCCACCGCCGCCGGGGTCGGCGGACTGGTCGTGGTGAGCCACGCGATCGCCGCCACGCAGACGATGGTCGCCACCACCGACGTCAACCTCCGCTCCGGGCCCGGGATGTCCTACGACGTGATCGGCGTGGTCCGCCAGGGGGAGCGCGTCCTCGCCGTGGGCGTCGAGGGGTCCTGGGTGAAGGTCACCGCCGACGGCCGGACCGGCTACGTCTTCGGCGACTACGTCACCCGGACCGAGTCCTCCGAGGGGGGCACCCAGAGCGGCTCGGCCGGCACCGCCACCACGAACGCGCGGGTCTACGTCCGCACCGGCCCGGGTCTGGACTACCGGATCATCACGACCCTCGACCCGGGCGTCTCGGTGCGCACCACCGGCACGATCTCCGGCGACTGGACCCAGGTCCTCTACGAGGACGAGACCCGCTGGATGTTCTCCGCCTACCTCACCCCCGACCGCACCGGCGGCTCGGCCGTCACCTCCGGCACCGCCACCGGCCAGGTGCGCACCACCGACGGCGTCTACATGCGCACCGAGGGCTACTACGGGGCTCCGATCGTCGGCATCCTGCCCGGTGACTCGATCGTGGACGTCACCGGGAACACCACGGCCACCTACACCGAGGTCCTCTACCGCGGCGAGCGGGTGTGGATCTCCAGCAAGTACATCGTGCCCGCCACCTCCGGCCCCGTCACCCTCGCGGCCACCACCTCCTCGTTGTCGGCCAAGCAGCGGACGCTCGTGAACTTCGCGCTGGCCCAGGTGGGCAAGGACTACGTCTGGGCCGCCGAGGGCCCGGACGCCTACGACTGCTCCGGGCTCACGCTCGCCGCGTACAAGACGATCGGCATCTCCCTGCCCCACTACTCGGGCAGCCAGGCGACCCTCGGCACCCCGGTGTCACGCTCCCAGCTGCAGCCCGGTGACCTGATCTTCTGGTTCAGCCCGATCAGCCACGTCTCGCTGTACATCGGTGACGGCATGATGGTCCACGCCCGCAACGTGAACGTCGGCGTGGTCAAGCAGTCCGTGCAGTCCTACATCGACGGCGGGGCCTACTACGCCGGCGCCCGCCGCATCCTGACCCCCTGACCTCACGAGCCCTGGGGCCGCTCCGACGGGGAAGCGGAGCGGCCCCAGCCCCCCGTCCGGGCATCCGCGCCCGATGCCCTATAGTGGGCGGGCAAGTCCCCATCGTCTAGCGGCCTAGGACACCGCCCTTTCAAGGCGGCAGCGCGGGTTCGAATCCCGTTGGGGATACTAGGCGAAACCCCCTGTCAGACCCAGTCTGGCTGGGGGCCGCTTCGCTTCAGGGCAGAGCAGCGGGGACAGCTCAGAGCGCGGACCTACACAGGAGCCGCCCCGGCGGGCCGCACCTCCACCAGCCCCCGCAACGCGTTGCCCAGCCAGACCTGCCGGGCGCGGGCGAGGTCGTCGGAGGTCAGCACGGCTTCCTCGCACCACCCCGACGCCAGCAGTGAGGCGCGCAGCACGCCCGGCAGGACGCCCGAGGTGGCGGCCGGTGTGAGGATCCGCCCGCCGACCTCCACGAACAGCGTGCTGCGGGCGCCCTCGCACAGCTCGCCCCGGGCGTTGGCGAACACGATGTCGAACAGCCCACGGCCGGCGGCGGCCTTGAGTTCCTCGTTGTAGAACCGGCGGGCGGTGGTCTTGTGGGCGAGCCGCGGATCCCGGGGATCGAGGGGCCACCCGGCCAAGTCGAACCGCTGGACCCCGCGGAGGGGCTCCAACGGAGCGGCGTCCAGCCACCGGCGACCGTCACGGCCAAGGAGGAGCCGCACCCGGTGGACCCCCGGGCCCAACCCGCGCCCGCAGGCCTCGACCTCGGCCCGGACCTGCCCGGGGTCGCAAGGAAAGCCGAGCACCGCCGCCGAGCTCGCCAGCCGTCGCAGGTGACCGTCCAGCAAAGCGCACCCCCGCCCGGACTCCCACCGCAGCGTCTCGATCAGTCGCAGGTCGGCGTCCAGCCCGGTCACGAACGCGGCCTTGGCGAGGCACTCGTGGTATTCGGAGCCCGGCTCGGAGTCGGCCACGATGCCGCTGCCGACGTCGAGGCGGAAGCGGCGGTCCGGGCCCACCAGCAGCGTCCGGATCGGCACGTTGAGGCTCAGGTCGCCGTCCGGCGCGAGCCAACCCAGCCCACCGCAGTAGAGCCCGCGAGGCCCGTCCTCGAGCGCGTGGATCACCTGCATCGCTCGGATCTTCGGCGCGCCCGTCACCGAGCCTGACGGGAACAGTGCTCCCAGGATCTCCTCCAGGCCGGCGCCCACGGGGTCGGCCGTCACCGTCGACGTGAGCAGGTAGACCGTCGGGTAGGCCTCCAGCTCCCACAACCGCTCCACCCGGACGCCGCCGGCGCCGGTGAGGCGTCCGAGGTCGTTGCGGATCAGGTCCACGATCATGAGGTTTTCGGCGCGCTCCTTGTCGGACGCCAGGAGCGAGGCCGCGGCAGCCGCGTCCGCTTGCGCGACGTCCGGGTCCGGGTCGACATCGGGTGGAGCCACCCGGGGCGCGGTCCCCTTCATCGGGCGGCACGTGAGCCGCTGCCCCGACCGGGAGAAGAAGAGCTCCGGCGACCGGGAGCAGATCCACTCCTCGCCGTCGCGCACGAGCACGCCGTGGGCCACCGGCTGCACCGCACGCAGGCGGGCGTACAGGGCGAGCGGGTGCCCGTACACCTCCCCGCGCTGGGGGAACGTCGGGTTGACCTGGTAGCAGTCCCCCGCGCGGATGTGGTCGAGCGCGCGCCCCGCGGCGCGGGCGTGACGGGCGGCGTCCCACGCGGGCGTGAGGTGGAGGACGCCCGCTTCGGCGTCCTGCGGGCTGAGCCGACCCAGCGACTCGCGCCACCAGGCGTCCAGCCGGGCACCGGCCAGGCGGCAGCCACGCTCGAACACCCAGGCGCGCAGGAGGGGCTCCCCGTGCGGGGCCGCCGGGACCGCAGGCTCGAAGACCGAACCGAGCTCGTAGTGCGCGGCCAAAGCCACCCACCACCCCCGGGCCCGCTCCGCCTCGATGCGGGCCAGGGCCGCCCGCGCCTCGGCGGGCGTGCGGGCCACGAGGCGGTGCCGGAGCCCTTCGAGCAGGAGCGCGGAGGGCTCCGCGACCAGCGTGTCCTCGAACAGTGCGAAGCACTCCCCAGCGCCGGTCGCGTTTCGCTCGTCGTGCATCCCCCGATTAGCGCACACCTCGCCTCCGCGGTTGCGCGTGGGGCCCCCCGCGTGCGCGGGGACGACGACTGCTCGCCCGAGTAGGTCAACTCCGCCGAGGGAAGACCCCCGCGTGCGCGGGGACGACGGCGCGAAGCCCGGCGATGTCATCCTCGACCCGGGAAGACCCCCGCGTGCGCGGGGACGACACACTCACCGGAAACCACGTCATGGTCGCTGGTCGGAAGACCCCCGCGTGCGCGGGGACGACCTACCGCAGGGTCGACGTGCTGAGCGCGTACGAGGAAGACCCCCGCGTGCGCGGGGACGACGGATCAGCCGGTCGGAGTGGATCAGGCGCGCCGGGAAGACCCCCGCGTGCGCGGGGACGACTCGCCGTCGACCGACCGGGAGAAGCCGAGCATGGGAAGACCCCCGCGTGCGCGGGGACGACCTGGTCGTGGTCGGGACGCCGCACGGCTGGGCGGGAAGACCCCCGCGTGCGCGGGGACGACCACGACCAGCTCAAGGCCCCCGCCACCGCAAAGGGAAGACCCCCGCGTGCGCGGGGACGACCACCGTTCACAGACGGCGATTCGGTTCCCGTCCGGAAGACCCCCGCGTGCGCGGGGACGACCGCGGGCCCGCCGCGCCGAGGTCGGCGGCCAGCGGAAGACCCCCGCGTGCGCGGGGACGACCGCACCAGGGTCGCCGGCGGGGAGACGAAGCAGGGAAGACCCCCGCGTGCGCGGGGACGACTGGGCCTACGCCCAGCCCTACACCTCAGAGACCGGAAGACCCCCGCGTGCGCGGGGACGACGTCGGTCGCGCCGGACATCTCCAGGGTGTGCTCGGAAGACCCCCGCGTGCGCGGGGACGACCCGGCGAAGTTGCCGAGGCCGTCGGTGCCGGTCGGAAGACCCCCGCGTGCGCGGGGACGACGCCGGGCCGGACGTCGAGGGCGAACCCGGCGACGGAAGACCCCCGCGTGCGCGGGGACGACGGCGTCCTGTCGCTCGTCATGGCGCTCGTCGAGGGAAGACCCCCGCGTGCGCGGGGACGACGCGGCGTCCGGGCCGCCACCCGCGAACGGAACATCAAGACCCCCGCGTGCGCGGGGACGACGCGGTTGATGTTGAAGCGCTTATCTCCGTCGTAGGAAGACCCCCGCGTGCGCGGGGACGACCGTCGGCTGGGCCCGCTGCGGGACGCCGAGCAGGGAAGACCCCCGCGTGCGCGGGGACGACGCGTCCGCAGTGCCGCCGAGGTCTCCGGCCAGCGGAAGACCCCCGCGTGCGCGGGGACGACCTGGACGCCTTCCAGCCGGCCGCCACCCAGCACGGAAGACCCCCGCGTGCGCGGGGACGACCGGCAGCCAGGCGTCGCCGAGAGGGTCGTAGTAGGAAGACCCCCGCGTGCGCGGGGACGACGGCAACGCGGACGCCCAACTACGACGTTCTGGAGGAAGACCCCCGCGTGCGCGGGGACGACAGTTCGCCGCGCCCGGCAGACCGTCCATGCTGAGGAAGACCCCCGCGTGCGCGGGGACGACGGCGTCCGTGTAGAGGGAGAAGTACCCGGCCGCGGAAGACCCCCGCGTGCGCGGGGACGACGCCACAAGCGGGGAAATGTCGGTCGGGGACGCCGGAAGACCCCCGCGTGCGCGGGGACGACGTTCATCGGCCGGCAGTTGCTCGCATACGTCCGGGAAGACCCCCGCGTGCGCGGGGACGACTTCATCGAGTGGTTCGGCAAACAGTGGGAGGGAGGAAGACCCCCGCGTGCGCGGGGACGACGGCAACTACCCCGGCCGCAAGGATGAGATGCACTGGAAGACCCCCGCGTGCGCGGGGACGACTGTATGGCGCGACACGCTGGAACTCGCGCAGGAGGAAGACCCCCGCGTGCGCGGGGACGACCGGCACGAAGACGGACAAGTCGGACCGTGTCGTGGAAGACCCCCGCGTGCGCGGGGACGACCACACGGGGGCGGGAATGTCGGACATGTGTGCCGGAAGACCCCCGCGTGCGCGGGGACGACCGGGCCGCGTGACGGCGGTTCACCCACGCCACGGGAAGACCCCCGCGTGCGCGGGGACGACTTCACCCCGAGGACCGAGCGCCGGCTTCGCGCCGGAAGACCCCCGCGTGCGCGGGGACGACGCCATGTGCAGGTCGATGGTGAGGGCGTGGCCCGGAAGACCCCCGCGTGCGCGGGGACGACACGGTCCTCTCTGAGACCACGCGCGGGTACGTGGGAAGACCCCCGCGTGCGCGGGGACGACTTCACGCCGAGGTCGAGCCGATCGACGAGGGCGGGAAGACCCCCGCGTGCGCGGGGACGACGGTGTCATCAGCGCCGCGGCGGTGGCCGTTGGTGGAAGACCCCCGCGTGCGCGGGGACGACGAGTGCGACGGACTCCCCGGGGACCTGCCCGTCGGAAGACCCCCGCGTGCGCGGGGACGACGCTGCCCTGGGCATCTGGGACGGCGACGAGCGAGGAAGACCCCCGCGTGCGCGGGGACGACTGCTCGCCCGGGCGTACCTCGTCGCGTTCCGGCAAAAGACCCCCGCGTGCGCGGGGACGACTGAGCACCTCGGGCGAGGCCTGCGGCATGCCGGGAAGACCCCCGCGTGCGCGGGGACGACGCCTCAACGAGGCCAGCGGTCAGATCGGCGACCGGAAGACCCCCGCGTGCGCGGGGACGACGACGTCGCCGAACCCGGTGCCGGTGCGGACCGCGGAAGGCCCCCGCGTGCGCGGGGACGACGTTCGCCGCGACGGCGGCCACCGTGTTCTCTGTGGAAGACCCCCGCGTGCGCGGGGACGACTCCTCGCGGGCCCACTGGGGGGCGCCGTCGGTCGGAAGGCCCCCGCGTGCGCGGGGACGACTTCGCAGTCGGCGAGGGCGCCGCCGAACGGGTCGGAAGACCCCCGCGTGCGCGGGGACGACGGCGTTCATTTGCTGTAGCGCGACGGTCGCCCGGGAAGACCCCCGCGTGCGCGGGGACGACTACGCGCTGCGAACCATCGCGATCGCCATCGGCGGAAGACCCCCGCGTGCGCGGGGACGACACGG
>JAAYTZ010000063.1 GCA_012517965.1 Propionibacterium sp.
CCTCGACCTCGCCACCCCCGGCGTCCTGGCCGCCCTCGTCCCGGACTGGCGCGCGCGGGCGTCCTACGTCTGTGGCCCGGAGGGGCTGGTGGCGGACGCCGAGCGGCTGTGGGCCGGGGCGCCCGGGCTGACGGTCGAACGCCCGAGTTTTGCACGCGATGAGGTCGCGTTCCTGTTCTGACTACTTGGTTTGGCCTGTTTTCAGGGGTTGTTGGGTGTAGTGAAACATGCGGTCTTGGCGGCGCGGGCGAGGTCGCGTCGCCAGGCGCGGAGTTCGGGGAGGGTGGCCCACGTCTGGTCCAGGCTCGCGCCGACGGTGGCGTCGATGGTGTCCCACGCGCGGGGGCGGATGAGGCGGTGGACGCCGTCACCGACGGGGATGGCCTCGAAGTGCCGGATGGCGTCGAGGAGTTGGCCGGCGGGCAGGTCCGTCCAGCGTTCCAGGAGTCGGGTGACCAGCAGCGCCAGGAAGCAGATCGCGAAGTGGGCCTCGATGTGGGCGGGGGCCCGGACGTAGACGGGGCGCGTGTTCAGGTCGGTCTTGGACACCCGGAACGTCTGCTCGATCCGCCACAACTGGTGGTACCGCTCCAACACCTGCTGGTCGGTGAGTTCGGTTTCGCTGGTGCGGACCAGTTGGTAGCCGTCGAAGACGGCTTCGGCTTCAGCACGGGCCCGGTCCACGGACAGGCTGGTCTCGCGGCCGGTGAGGACCTCGCCGGTGGTGGGGTCGATGGTTTCGGCGGTGATGTACTTCTTCACGCCGCGTTTGCTGGAGGCCCGATAGCGGGCCTCGTCAGCGGCGAGGGTTTCGGCCTTGGCGAGCATCTCCTGGCGGGTGTGGGCGTCCCGGGCGGCGGCGTCCGCTGACCAGCGGGCCACGACCTTCTCGGTCACGGCTTTGGGGACGTTGTCGACCCCGAACATGGTGACCAGCAGCCCCCGCTTCACGATCATCGACTTGGTGCGCACCTTGGCGTCACCGGTCCAGCCTTTCGGGTCGAGCAGCCAGGTACGCAAGGTCTGGTCGGCGCCGCGAGCGGAAGCGGACACGATCCACCCGTCGCCGTTCTGCGCCAGGGCCCCCAGGTTGGGTCGGGTGTTCATGGCCTTGTCAGCCACGACCACGATCCGGTCGGCGCGGAATGCCTGTTTGAACTCGGCGAGCACGGTGGGCAGGGTCGAGGTGTCGGGCACGTTCCCGTCGAACAACCGGTACGAGATCGGGATCCCCTCGGCGTCGAGGAACAACCCCAACTGGATGATCGGGTCTGGGCGGTTCTCCTTCGAATGCCCGCGTTGCCTGGTTGCTTGCCCGCGGGGGGCGGTCTTGCCTGCGGGCTCGGGGTCATCGGAGTCGATGTGGAAGAAGTAGTTGGTGACGTCGTAGTCGACCGTCCCCAAGGCGGTCTGGGACCGGCCCAACCCCGCTGATGCTGCCTGCTGCAAGGTGACCGCGAGGGCGGCGATCTGGTCCAACGCCCGATACACCCTGGTCAGGTCCACACTCGGTCCCCCCAACAGTCGGTCGGCTCGTTCGACGGCGGCCTTCTTCGAGCACGGCCACACCACCCGCGAGCACACCAGCAGCGACAGGATCCGGGCCACCCCGGCATCAGCACCGGCCCTGGCAGCCCGTTCGACCCCCAACCGCTCCAAAACAGCCTCGGCCAGCCACCAACCCGCGTTCAACGCCATCGTGCCGTCCGAGGGCAGGGCTGTGTCGAAGCTGATCGTGCCCCGCCGCGCCTGCCGCTGCTCGGTGAGCTGCTTCGCGTGCAGCTTGAGCTTGTCCAGGGCGTCGGGGTCAGCAGCCAACAACACGTCCAGTCGACCGTGGGAAGCGATCGTCCGCTGCCGAGGCCGGCCCTGAGCGTCGCGGTAGGACTCGACCGTGTACACCCGCGCGACCCCGTCGCGGCCCTTCAGCAACCTGACGATCACACCCCAACCCTACCCAACCCACCTACTCCCCACTACGCAACACGCCGCCCGGAAAGCAGGCAAGATCCCCAGTCAAGACAGGATTCGTCGCTCACGCCATGCAAAACTCAGGCCTCAGCGGAGCCGCGGGCCGCCTCGACCTCGCCACCCCCGGCGTCCTGGCCGCCCTCGTCCCGGACTGGCGCGCGCGGGCGTCCTACGTCTGTGGCCCGGAGGGGCTGGTGGCGGACGCCGAGCGGCTGTGGGCCGGGGC